>DATCCR010000234.1:0-13562 GCA_036511155.1 Acidimicrobiales bacterium | reverse complement strand
GGACCAGCCGGGCCCGCGCCGCCTCGCGGATCTCGGGAGAGCCGTCGTCGCGGACGAGCGCCTGCAGGATCGGCCCGGGCCCCTTCCGGGCCGTGCGTCGCAGGACCACGTCGACCACCTGTTCGAGATCGGCGAACGGCGCATCGCCATCGTCCGGGCCCACCCGCTCCTCGTCGTCGAGCCGCTCGGCTGCCACTGCGGCCAGGTAGAGATCGGCCTTCGATCCGAAGTAGCGGGCGATGAGGGCCGGGTCGACGCCGGCTACCTCGCCGAGCTCCCGGGTCGTGGTCCGCTCGTAGCCCTTGCGGCCGAAGAGCTCCTGCGCGGCCACCAGCAGGGCCTCCCGGGTAGCCGGTGCATTGCGGGCCCGTCGGGGCGGGACAGTGGAGGCTCCGGTGGAGGCGTTCACGACGGCCGCCGTTCGGGGTCGAGGTCGAGCTCGTCGGCCAGCATGGCGCCGGCCGCCTCCAGAAGCGCCTCCTCCTCCATCCGGGTCTCCACCGGGTCGAGTCCCCCCCGGTGCGGAACGGGGCCCGCCCCCGGCCCGTGGTGGCCGGGCAGGACGAAGGCGAGGACGGCGGTCACGAACCCCAGCCCGACGGAGATGATGAGCGCCACCCGGAAACCGTCCAGTTCGGGGAAGGTGGCGCCCGGCTTCGTGTAGGCCAGAAGCACGGCCGCCCCCAGGGCGCTCCCCACGGAGAGGCCGATGTTCCGGAGCACCTGGTAGAAGCCGGTGGCACTGCCCGTCTCGGGCTCCGGGACGGACAGGATGATGAATCCGGGCATGGCCGCAAAGGTGAATCCGATGCCGAGGCCGACGATGCCCATGGTGACGAAGGCCTGCCACAAGGAGCCGTGGTCGAGGGCGAAGTAGGTGGCGGACGCGGCAAAGACGAGGGACCCGAGGGGGATCATGCTGCGCACCCCGAACCGACGCTCGTAGGGGACGAGCAGCCGACTGGCCAGGAAGGTCCCGAGCGACAGCGGGACGAGGACGAGGCCGGACACGATCACCGACGCGCCGAACCCGAACCCGGCAGACGGGGGGATCTGGATGAACTCCACCACGATCGGCACCACGAGGTACATGGACACACACATCAGGAACCCGGCCACGTCGGCCATGAGCACGGAGCGGTTGGCCAGGTGGTGGAGGTTGACCAACGGGTGGGGCGACCGGAGCTCGAGGGGGACCCAGGCGACCAGCACGAGTGCGCTGGCAATGATGATCCCGAGGGTGCGGGCCGACGCCCAGCCCCAGTTCCCGCCCTCGCTCAGCGCCACGGACACCCCGGTGACCGCCAGGCTCAGCAGCACCGCGCCGACCGTGTCGAATGCCAACGGCGCGGCGGGCGAGCGCGGGGGGAGCACCAGGACCGAGGCGGCCAGCGCGCCGGCCACCACGACGGCGCCGAACCAGTACGCGGCGTGCAGGTCGAGGAGCTGGGCCACCGCCGCCGTGATGGGATAGCCGAGGCCGGCACCGATGGCCGTCGACACCGACAGGGTGGCGATGGCCCGGCCCGCCGACACCGGGTCGAGGTTGCGCCGGGCGATGGCCATGTTGACCGGAAGCAGCCCGAGGCCCACGCCCTGGAGCCCCCGGCCCACGACGAGGACGACGAACGATGTGGCCATGGCCGACAGCACGCAACCGACCAGGACCACGCCGAGGGTGACCACGATCACGTCGCGCTGGCGGGCGCCGTCGGCCAGGCGCCCCATGACCGGCGTGGCCAGGGCGCCGGTCAGCAGGGCGGCCGTCAGTACCCACTGGGCGGTGCTGAGGGGCACGCCGTAGGTGTGGGCAATTGTCGGGACCAGCGGTGCGCCCAGGCTGCTCACGATGGCCACCAGCAAGCCGACGAAGACCAGGGTGGGAAGGAGCAGTGAGGTGCGGCGGTGGTAAGTCATCACTCGATGACATCGTAGCGGCAGTGTGCTGCGCCGATCAGGGGAGTCCTCGTCGACTCTCGGGGTGACGGCACGACCGTCTAGGTTGAGCGTCCGGGGTCGGATGCCGAGGGAAGCGGAGCTGCCGTGGCACGGGTCAATTTCGACGGGGTCAGCAAGTCGTTCGGCGGCACCCTCGCGGTGGACGATCTGAATCTCGAGGTCCATGACGGCGAGCTCCTGGTGCTCCTCGGCCCATCGGGTTGCGGCAAGACGACCGCACTGCGCATGGTGGCCGGTCTCGAGGATCCCTCGTCCGGCACGGTGTCCATCGGGGACACAGTCGTCAACGACGTCGAGCCGAAGGACCGGGACGTGGCCATGGTGTTCCAGTCCTACGCGCTCTACCCGCACATGACGCTGCGACGGAACATCGAGTTCCCCCTGCGCCAGCAGCGGGTGACGACCGAGGAGCGGGACCGCCGGGTCGAGGAGGCGGCCACCACCCTCGGGCTCACCGATCTCCTCGAGCGCAAGCCGGGGCAGCTGTCGGGTGGCCAACGCCAGCGGGTGGCCCTGGCGCGTGCCATCGTCCGCGACCCCCAGGTCTTCCTGATGGACGAGCCGTTGTCGAACCTCGACGCCACCTTGCGCATCCAGACGCGGGCCGACATCGTCTCGCTCCAGCGCCGGCTCGGCACCACGACGATCTACGTCACCCACGACCAGGTCGAGGCCATGACCATGGGCCACCGGATCGCCGTCATGCGCGGCGGGCGCCTCCAGCAGGTGGCCGCCCCCCAGGACCTGTACGAACATCCGGCCAACACGTTCGTGGCCTCGTTCCTCGGCAGCCCGGGCATGAATCTCATCCCAGCCACGGTCGACGGTGCCTCCGCCACGGTCTACGGCACGACAGTCGAGCTTCCCGCCGCCCTCGGCCGGGTACCGCCGGGCCCGGTGACCCTGGGGGTGCGGCCGGAGGCGGCATCGCTCGCTCCCACCGGCATCCCCGCCTCCGTGACCCTGGTGGAGCAGCTCGGCGCAGAGACCCACGTCATCTGCTCCCTGGCCGACGCCACCCGGGTGGTCGTGCGCCAGGGCCACCAGGCGGCCCGGCCCGACCTGGGGGAGGCCGTGACCATCCTGATCGACCCCGACCACCTGCACGCCTTCGATGCCGCCACGGGCGAACGGGTCGGGGCCGGGCGGTGACTGCGGGGCGCACGCGGAAGCTGAAGGAGTGGGGCCTCGCCTATCTGCTCCTGCTGCCCGCTCTGGTCGTCTTCGCCATCTTCACGTTCTATCCCTTCCTCAAGAACTTCAAGCTCGCCCTCTATCAGAACCCGCCCTACCCGGGCCTGCCGTCCCACTACGTGGGCCTCCATCAGGTGGGCTCCGTGCTCTCCTCCACGCAGTTCCACCAGAGCCTGATCTCGACCCTCCTGTACGTGCTGATGGTGGTGCCGGTGGGGCTGCTGGGCGGGCTGTTGCTGGCACTGGCCGCCCACCGGGCCATCCGGGGGATGGCCTGGTTCCGGCTGATCTTCTCCTCGACCGTGGTGACCTCGGTGGCGGTCGCCGCCGTGGTGTTCGGCACGTTGATGGACCCGGTCGTCGGCCTGTTTCCGTGGCTCGGCGTCAACCCGCACCCGGCCATCCTGCAGAACCCGACCTGGGCACTGCCGGCCGTGTCGCTCATCGCCGTGTGGCAGTTCCTTGGACTGTCCTTCGTCATCATGACGGCCGGTCTGCAGTCGCTGCCTGAGGAGATCCTCGAGGCCGCCCGGCTCGACGGCGCCGGGGGGTGGGCCATGTTCTGGCGGGTGACCGTGCCACTGTTGTCGCCCACGCTCTTCTTCGGGCTGGTGGTGGGGACGATCTACGCGTTCCAGAGTTTCGGGCAGATCGACATCCTCATCGGCCCCCAGAACTCCCAGTTCACCCACACCGACGTGCTTCTCTACGCCGTCTACCAGGCACTGTCGATCAAGAACGACCCCGGTGTGGCCGCGGTGCTCTCCATCGTCCTGTTCGCCATTCTCCTGGTGTTCACGCTGGCCCAGCTCCGCTTCCTCGAGCGTCGGGTGACGTATGCCGGAGACTGACGTGGCCCCGATCACGCCCGTCTCGTCACGGGCGCCGTCGCCGTCGCCGCCTCCGCGGAGGCGACACCGACGCTTCCGGCTGGCGGTCCGCTACGTACTGCTGTCGATCGGCGCCGTGGTGGTCCTCTTCCCGATCTACATGGCCGTGGTGAACTCGCTGCTCGCCCCGAGCCAGATCGCCCACCAGCCACCTCCCCTCTTCCCCGTCCACCCCCAGTGGGGCTCGTACCGCAAGGCGTGGAGCGAGGGGGACCTCGGCGTCTACCTGCGGAACTCGGCCTTCCAGACCTCCGTCATCGTGGTCGGCCAGCTGGTGACCTCGGTGCTGGCCGCCTTCGCCTTCGCCTTCCTGGAATTCCCCTTCAAGCGGACCCTCTTCTTCGTCTTCCTCATGACCCTGATGATCCCGTTCGAGGTCACCATCGCCACCAACCTGTCGACCGTCTCGTCGCTCGGGTGGTTCAACACGTTCCCGGGCCTGACCATCCCGTTCCTGGCCACCGGGTTCGGCACCTTCCTCCTGCGCCAGGCATTCCTCCAGATCCCGCGTGACCTGCGCGAGGCGGCCCAGCTCGACGGCTACGGCAACCTCCGCTTCCTGTGGTCGGTGGCCATCCCCCTGGCCCGTCCAGCGCTGGCCGCCCTGGGGGTCTTCAGCTTCCTGGGTGCCTGGAATCAGTATCTGTGGCCCCTCCTCGTCACCGGGAACGACAACTCGGTCCGCACCGTGCAGATCGGCCTCAAGCAGCTCATCAACACCCAACTGGACCAGATCAACGTGTCGTTGGCCGGTACGGTCATCGCCGTGGTCCCGCTGCTCATCCTGTTGGTGGTGTTCCAGAAGCAACTGGTGCGGAGCCTGACCTCCGGGGCGGTCAAGTAGCCCCGACGTCATCGGGCGTTCACCTTCACGTCAACAGGTGTCGTGCTACAACGGGGCAATGGCACGCCCCCGCCCCCGCCCGCTCCTCGCCGCAGTAGTGCTGGGGGTGACGGCCCTGCTCCTGGCGGCGTGCTCGTCCTCGAGTTCGACCCGGTCCGGCCCGGGTGGATCGTCTGCGAACGCCTCGTCGACCACCTGCTCACCGGCCTCGCTCTCGAGTGCCTCGGCGCCGGTCACCATCAACTTCTGGGAGTCCATGCCCCGAGCCAACGGGCAGACGCTCAAGGCGCTCACCGACACCTTCAACAGCTCGCAGACCAAGGTCCACGTGAACATGGTGGCGCAGACCAGTTACAACGACACGTGGCAGAAGTACCAGGCCGGCCTCACCAACGGGCAGCTGCCCGACATCGTTCAGCTCCAGGACACCGACACCCAGGGGGCCATCGACACCCAGTCGATCCAGCCCGCCCAGAACTGCATCGACGGGTTCCACTACTCGGTGGGCGACCTCTTGCCGCGGGCCCTCGCCTACTGGAACGTCGGCAAGGTGCAGCAGGCCATGCCGTTCGCCGTGTCCGGGCCGGTCCTGTACTTCAACAAGCTGGCCTTCCAGAAGGCCGGGCTCGACCCGTCCAAGCCCCCGGCCACGTTGGCCGCACTGGTGACGACGGCCGAAGCGTTGAAGGCCGCCGGACAGGGCGGCCTCGGCCTGAAGCTCGATCCCTGGTACCTCGAGACCCAGCTGGCCACAGCCAACCAGTTGTTCGTGAACAACAACAACGGACGGAGTACCCGGGCCACCAAGGGGGTCTTCGACAACGCCACCGGCACCCAGGTGTTCAGCGCCCTCAATCAGATGGTGCAGTCCGGCGCGGCTGGCACCAACTCGGTGGCCGGTGCCGATGCCTACGACAACCTCCTGGGCGTCGGGTCGGGCAAGTACTCGATGACCATCGACACCTCGGCCGCCCTCGGCACGATCCAGCAGCTCCTGAGCCAGTACCCGAACGTGAAGCTCGGGGTGGCCCCCCTCCCGACCGTCCAGGCGACCCCGACCGGCGGCGTCGAGCCGGGAGGCAGCGCCCTGTGGATCTCCAAGAAGTCGTCGCCTGCAGCTCAGGCGGCCGCGTGGGAGTACATCACCTTCCTCGATTCGACCACGTCGCAGGCGACGTGGTCGGCAGGCACCGGGTACATCCCGCTGCGGACGTCCTCGGCCCAGTCGTCGACGATCCAGAACCTGTGGGCCACGAGCCCGGAGTTCAAGGTGGCGTACACCCAGTTGACCAGCGGCGTCGATTCCCCGGCCACGGCCGGCGGTGTGCTCGGCCCCTACGACGACGTGCGAACCGCCATCGTCAACGCCGAGAACTCGATGTTCGTCAACGGGGTGGCGCCGGCAAAGGCCCTGGCCCAGGCCGAGTCGGCGGCAAACACCCTGATCACCAACTACAACCAGCGCATCGGCTGAGCCCGGCCAGTCCGGGCGCCGCTCAGCCGGTCGTGGTGGCCGGGGCGGCGACCGGTTCCGGGTTCGACAGCACCAGGGCATCGTCCACCTTGGCGAAGCGCAGCAGCCAGGTGTCGCGCAGGTAGTTCTGGTGGAGCCGCCACGGTGTGGTGGCCCCCTGCTTCGGGAGATCGGCCGCCGCGCGGGTCACGTACCCCGACGAGAAGTCGATGAACGGCTCGGTGGGCAGTCCGGCATCGGGGGCCAGCGGGGTGCACTGGCGCGTCCCGCGCGCGTCCATGAGGTCGAGCAGCCGGCACACGTACTCGGCCGTGAGGTCGGCCTTCAGCGTCCAGGAGGCGTTGGTGTACCCGAAGGTGGTGGCCAGGTTGGGCACGCCGCACAGCATGATCCCCTTGTAGGCCACTGTCTCGCCGGGCACGACCTCGGTGCCGTCGACGTCGAGCGTGATCCCGCCGAGCAGCTGCATGGTGAGGCCGGTGGCCGTCACCACGATGTCGGCGGCCAACTCGGTGCCCGACGTCAGCCGGATGCCGGTCTCGGTGAAGGTCTCGATGGTGTCGGTCACCACGTCCGCACGGCCCTCGCTGATGGCCTCGAACAGGTCGCCGTCGGGCACCAGGCAGAGCCGCTGGTCCCACGGGTCGTAGCGAGGGGTGAAGTCGGTGTCGACGTCGTACCCCTCCGGCAGGGCCTCCTTGACGCCCTTGCGGATCCCCTTCTTCACCAGGTCCGGCGCCCGCCGGCTCAGCTCGAAGCTGAATTGGGTGAGCAGCACGTTCTTCCACCGGATGATGGCATGGGCAGCCTGGGCCGGCAGGTGGCGGCGGAGCGAGTCGGCCACCTTGTCGCCGCCGGGCCTCGAGACGATGTAGGTCGGCGACCGCTGCAGCATCGTCACGTGGGCCGCCTCGTGGGCCAGTGCCGGCACCAGTGTCACCGCGGTGGCCCCGCTCCCGATGACCACGATCCGTTTGCCCTGCCACTCGAGGTCCTCGGGCCAGTGCTGGGGGTGGACGAGGGTGCCGCCGAAGCGGTCCTCTCCCGGAAAGTCGGGCCGGTACCCCTGGTCGTAGCGGTAGTAGCCGGTATTGCCCCACAGGAAGCCGCAGGTGAGCTCCTCCCGACCGCCGGTGCCGGTGCGTTCGACCTCGACGGTCCAGCGGGCATCGTCCGTCGACCACGAGGCGGACACGGCGCGGCGGTTGAAGCGGATCTTGTCCTCGACCCCGTGCGTGCGGGCCGTGGTGCGGATGTACTCGAGGATCGACGGCCCGTCGGCGATGGCCTTGTCGCCGACCCACGGCTCGAACGAGTACCCGAGGGTGAACATGTCCGAGTCCGACCGGATCCCGGGGTACCGGAAGAGGTCCCACGTCCCGCCGATGGCGCCGCGGGCCTCGAGGATGACATAGGAGGTACCGGGCCGCTTGGCCTCGAGGTGGCAGGCGCTACCCACCCCGGAAAGACCGGCCCCCAGGATGAGTACGTCGACGTGCTCCACGGGCGGAGTCTAGGCATCTCGGGGCCTGCACCCCCGGGGTAGCCTGCTCGCGCCCTGGTGGCTCCTCGACCCGATCACGTGGGCCCGACGACTGCCCGACCTCTCGGACTGGACGACCCGACCATGACCCCTGCCGACGGAACGCCACCGGAACCCGGGGGCCTCGAGGCCGCGATGGCCGACCCGACCTGCGCCCTGGTGGTCGACCGGGCACCGGCCCCACTCGACGGGTCCTCCGGGCCGGTCCCGGCCATGGTCTGCTTCGGCGGGCTGTCCAACAACACCGGATCCGCACCGTTCGAGTTCGTGCGTCAGACCGGCGATCTCGGGGTCCACCGGGTGTTCGTGCGCGATCTCGGGCAGTGCTGGTACCAGCGTGGCCTGCCGGGCACGGCCGACGGAGTGGCGGCCGCCGCCGCCCACCTCACGTCGGTGCTCGACGGACTGGCACCGTCGAGGCGGGTGTTCGTGGGCAACTCGTCGGGTGCCTTCGCCGCCGTGCTGTTCGGCGTGCTGTGCGGGGCCGATGAAGTGGTGGCGTTCGGCACCCAGGCCTCGATCACCCGGATCGGCCGGCTCCGCAGCCGCGACCGGCGCTGGCCGGCCCAGGTGCGCGACGGCCGCCAGGCGTCCACCGACCGCACCCACATCGACCTGGTCCGCCTCCTGGGGACCGTGCCCCATCCCGGCCGGATCACCGTCCACCACGGCGAGCTCGACGCGATGGACACCCGCTCGGCACGCCGGCTGGGGGAGGTCCGGGGCGTGGACGTCCGGTCCCATCCGGGTGGGCACCTGTTCATCCGGAAGCTGCGGGACGCCGACGGACTGCTACCGATCCTCGACCAGGCGTTGCATCCCGCTGCCTGACCCTCCGGCACGCAGTCGTCGGCCCGGCTCGCAGGCAGTGGTCGGGGACCGCCGGGGCTGCAAGAGTGGAGAGGGTGAACGTCCTCTTCGTCACCCTCGACCAGTTCCGGGCCGACTGCCTGTCCATCGCCGGGCACCCGCTGGTCGAAACACCCAACCTCGACCGGCTGGCCACCTCGGGGGTGCGCTTCGCCTCCCACTTCGGCCAGGCCGCGCCCTGCGCCCCCGGCCGGGCCTCCCTCTACACCGGCACGTACCAGATGAACCACCGGGTGGTGGCCAACGGGACGCCGCTCGAGGACCGCTTCGACAACGTGGCCCGCGTGGCCCGGCGGGCCGGGTACGCGCCCGCCCTCTTCGGCTACACCGATCAGGGTGTCGACCCCTCGCTCGTCCCCGACCCGTCCGACCCCCGGCTCGACACCTACGAGGGCGTCCTGCCCGGCTTCGACGCCGAGCTCCAACTCGACGGTCGGATGGTGGCGTGGCTGGCCCGGCTGGAGTCCCTCGGCTACGGGACGCTGGAGGCCGACCGGGCGCTGGCCACCGAGCCCGACCGGCCGGCGGAGGCCAGCGCCTCGGCATTCCTGTCCGACGCCCTGATCGCCTGGATCGACCGCCAGGACGGGCCGTGGTTCGCCCACGCCAGTTACCTCCGTCCCCATCCGCCCTACGCGGCGGCGGGCCGGTGGTCCACCCGCTACTCACCGAACGACGTCGGCGACCCGCTGGCCGCCGACCCGGGCGTCCACCCGCTGGTCGAGACGGCACGTACCATCCCGATCTGCTCGGCGCCGACCGACCCCGTGGCCATGGCCCATCTGCGGAGCCAGTACTTCGGAATGGTGTCCGAGGTGGACGACCAGTTCGGCCGTGTGCTGGACCACCTGGAGGCCACGGGCCAGGACGGCGACACCCTGGTGGTGGTCACCGCCGACCACGGCGAGCAGCTCGGCGACCACGGGTTGATCCAGAAGCTCGGGTTCTACGAGTCGAGCTACGCCATCCCCTGCATCGTGCGCGCCCCCGGGCGGTCGGCCCCGGCGGGCCGGGTGGTGGAGGCGTTCACCGAGTCCGTCGACGTCCTGGCGACCATCGCCGAGCTGCTCGGCCAGGAGGTCCCCGCCCAGTGCGACGGCGCCTCGCTCGTTCCGTTCCTCGACAACGCGCCGCCGGAGCGCTGGCGGACGTCGGCCCACTGGGAGTGGGACTGGCGGGACATGGTCATGGGACCCCATCGGACGGGCGGTGGCGCCGACCCCCGCCTCGAGCGGACCAACCTGGCCGTCGAACGCTCGGCCACCCACGCCTACGTGCAGTTCGCCGACGGGTCGTGGCTGTGCTTCGACCTGGCCGCCGACCCCGGCTGGCACACGACCACCGACGACCCGGCCGTGGTGCTCCCGCTGGCTCAGTCCATGCTGACCTGGCGCTCCACTCACCTCGGAGGTGCTTACACCCAGCGGCTGCTCGGTCCCGAGCGCCGCGGGCTGTGGCCGGAGCTGCATCCGGCCTGAACGCTCGACCGTGCCGGTCGGTCCGGCGCCGGTCTCCAGGCCAGGCAGGCTCAGGCCAGGCCGGTCGCCCTGCAGGTCGCGCCAGGTGGCGCTGTCACGACGCCCCGGCGTGGTCGCGGACGGCGCGGTCCCCGATCACGAGGACGGGGCTGTGGGCGTGGGCCGCGCAGTGCTCGCTCACCGAACCGAGCAGCATCCCGGCCACTTCGCCGTGGCCGCGGCTGCCGAGCGCCAGCAGGTCGGCGCCTTTCGACGCCTCGACCAGGACCGGGGCGGGACGTCCCTCCACGATCACGGGCACGAACTCGACGTCGGGGTGCCGGGACCGGACCCGCTCCACGGCATTCGTCACCATGACCTCCGCGTCCGCCGCCGGGTCGTAGCCGGCCGGGACAACGAGGGACGCTCCGTAGCCGGACGGCCATGACCAGGTGGCCAGGACCTCGACCGCGGCGCCGGTGGATCCGGCCAGGCCGGCCGCCCACTCGAGCGCCTCCAGTGACGCCGGTGAGCCGTCGACGCCCACCACCAATCGGTGGCCCCGTTCCGATGTCGCTGCCGCCATGGCCAACTCCTTCCCACCGGTTCGTCGGACCCGGCACCACCATGCCACCATGCACAGTAGAGAGGAATTCCCAGGTCACACAGGGCAATTGGTCCCAGCGTCCGGCC
Organism: Acidimicrobiales bacterium; assembly: GCA_036511155.1. GTDB lineage: Bacteria > Actinomycetota > Acidimicrobiia > Acidimicrobiales > RAAP-2 > Bog-756. The sequence continues at coordinate 2,638 of DATCCR010000234.1, read as the reverse complement.
GCCGGGACCTTCGGGCGTCGGCGGCCGTCAGCCGGCGGAACGCGGGGCGCGGCCCGGGAAGGCCGGGACCTGCCAGGCGATGGTGGTCCCGCCCGACTCCGGGTGGGTGATGTCGAAGGAGCCGCCGAGGCCCTCGGCCCGCAGTTGCATGTTGGGCAGGCCGAGGCCTCCGTCTGCCGACGGCCCGTCGACGAAGCCGCGGCCGTTGTCGGTGATCTCGAGCCGGCACTGGTGACCGATCACCGACAGCCGGATCCTGGCCCGGGTGGCGTGGGCGTGGCGGCCGATGTTGGTGAGCGCCTCGCGGACGGTAGGCAGCAGTTGCTCGGCGACGGTGTCGCTGACCGCCGTGTCGACCGGCCCGTGGAACTCGACGGGCACGTCGAAACCGACCACGGGGTGCAGCTCCTCGGCGAGGGCCACGAGGTGGGAGCGGACGCCCCGGCCGCCCCCGGCGCCGCCGAGCTCGAAGATGGTGGCCCGGACCTGGTGGATGGTCTCGTCGATGTCGGCCACGGCGGTGGACAGGTTGTCGGCCACCGGCTTGCCGGCCGGGCTGACCGACAGGCCCTGGAGCGACAGTCCGATGGCGAAGAGCCGCTGGATCACTCCGTCGTGCAGGTCCCGGGCCATGCGGTCCCGTTCCTCGTACACGGCGATCTCGCCGGCCCGCTGATGGAGTCGGGCGTTTTCGACGGCGATGCCGGCCGCTAGCGCCAGCGCCTCGATGACGCCCTCGTCGTCCGACGTGAACTCGTCGGCCCCGACCTTGTCGGTCAGGTAGAGGTTGCCGTAGACGCGATCCTGGACCCGTATCGGGGCGCCCAGGAACGAGGTCATGGGCGGGTGCCCGGGCGGGAACCCGGTGCTGGCCGGGTGGTCGCCCAGTACGGCGATCCGCATGGGCCGTGGGTCCTTGATCAGCACGCCCAGCACGCCCTTGCCGGTGGGCAGGGGCCCCTGGAGCAGAAGGGCCTCCACGTCCGTCGGGAGTCCGGAGACCAGGAAGTCGACGGTGGCCGTCCCCTGTTCGTTCAGCACACCGAGGGCCCCGTAGCGGGCGTTGGACAGCGATCGGGCTTCCTCGACGATGTGGGTCAGGAGGTCGCCGAGGTTCAGGTTGGCCTCGAGGAGCAGGGTGGCTTCCAGGACCCGGCGGAGCTTTGCCGGGTCCTGGATCGCGTCATAGGCCGCTCGCTTCCGCGGGGTGTCGTCCGGCACGGAGGGCAAGGTTACGGCACCGGGACGGGCGGACCACCCACGGACCCGCCGCAACGTGGTCAAATGGTCGACGATGACCATCCGCGTATTCCTCCTCGACGACCATGAGATCGTACGCACCGGACTGCGCTCCCTGCTCGAGTCGACTGACGACCTCGAGGTGGTGGGGGAAGCCGGCACCGTGGCCGAGGCCCTCAGCCGGATCCCCGCCTTGCGTCCCGACGTGGCCATTCTCGATGTGCGCCTGCCGGACGGCAGTGGGGTCGAGGTGTGCCGCGACATCCGGGCACAGATGCCGGCGACCTCGTGCATCATGCTCACGTCCTACGCCGACGACGAGGCCCTGTTCGCCTCGATCATGGCCGGGTCGTCGGGCTACGTCCTGAAGCAGGTCGGCGGGAACAGCCTCATCGACGACGTCCGGCGGGTGGCGGCGGGCGAGTCGTTGCTCGACCCGGCGCTGACCGACCGGGTGCTGCGCCGGCTGCGCGATGGCCCCGAGGAGGAGCCGCTGCTGGCCAGTCTGACCCACCAGGAGCGTCGGATCCTCGACCTCATCGCCGAGGGGAAGACCAACCGCCAGATCGCCGAGGCCATGTTCCTGGCCGAGAAGACCGTCAAGAACTACGTGTCGAACCTGCTCACCAAGCTGGGTATGGAGCGTCGCACCCAAGCCGCCTCCTACGCCACCCGGATCCACGAGCGGACCGAGCGCGACCGCCGCACCGACGCCTCGGGCACCTGATCCGTCAGGTGGTGTCGGGCCCGGACTCGGCCCGGAGCGGGAGGTTGACCCCCAGGGCGATGAGCGCCTCCTCGAGCGCGGCCCGCCCCTGCTCGGGAATGTCGAACGCGTCGAGCCCGACGGCGACACCCCGCTTTCGGGCCAGCCGTACCAGCGCGGCGTCATAGGCCAGCTGGTCAGCCACGGCCTGGAGCGCCCACCCCGGGTCGGTCCGGGCAGCGTGGCGTTCCATGGTGTGCCGGAGCCGGATGACGTCGGCCAACGGGCCCTGCGACCGTGGCTGGGTGGCGGGGTCGGCCTCGTAGGCGAGCACCGCCTCCAGCAGCTGCGTGTACATGGCGTTCACCTGCGCGTCCTCGGACTCCGTCGGCTCCCCGTGGTGCGGGCCGGTCGAAATCGCCATCCGTGACCCGGTCGCCCTGTGACCCGCTACTCGGACCGGCTCCGCCGGACGGCGGCCTCGGCCGATTGGTAGGCCTGGCGGAGATCGTCGAGCAGCTTCTCCACGCCGGTACGGAGCGACCCCAGGTTGGAGCCGGCATCCTTCGGGATCTCGCTCAGCTTGTTCTTTGCCGCCAGGTAGGCGTTCTCGGCGGCGGTCGCCCGGCTCCGAACGTCCTCGGAGATGTCCTTCGACGCCAGGTCGACCTGGACGAGCAGCTCGTCGATCTT
>DATCCR010000233.1:0-13818 GCA_036511155.1 Acidimicrobiales bacterium | reverse complement strand
CGCGAGCGTCGGCGCATGCTGCGCCGCCGTCGGGTCGGCATGGGCATCGTCAGCGTCGGCGTCTGATCCTCGGCATGGCGCCGGCCGGCGCGCCCGGCCCAGCCGAGTGCGTCATCAACATCAGCGAAGGGCGTGACCGGGCTGTGATCGAGGAGCTGGCCGCCGCCGGTGGCGACCAGCTCCTCGACGTGCACTCCGACGCAGTGCACCACCGGTCGGTCCTGACGTTGGCCGGCGGCCTCACCGATGTGGAGGCTGCGGCCCGCCGGGTCGCGACCGCCGCCGTGTCCATCATCGACCTCACGGCGCACCGCGGCGTCCACCCCCGCCTCGGCACCGTCGACGTCGTCCCCTTCGTCCCCCTCGTCGACGCCGACGGGATCATCACCCCGTGGGAGGCGGTGGTTGCCGCCCGCGACGCCTACGCCGCCTGGTCGGGCGACACCCTCGGCGTGCCCTGTTTCGTCTACGGACCCGAGCGCTCGCTGCCCGATGTTCGGCGGGGCGCCTTCACCACCCTGGCCACCGACACCGGGCCGCCCGCACCCCACCCCACCGCCGGGGCCACCGCGGTCGGCGCCCGGGACGTGCTCATCGCCTACAACGTCTGGATCGAGGCCCTCCCCGACCGGGGCGACCATGGCGACGACGTGGTGGCCGTGGCCAGGCGTTTGGCCGGACAGTTGCGGAGGCCGGGCCTGCGCACCCTCGGCCTGGCCGTGGACGGCGCCGCCCAGGTCAGCTGCAACGTGGTCGACACCGATCTGGTCACCCTCACCGACATCTACGGCGCCGTCGAGGCGGGAGCGGGGGCGGAGGGGTACACCTCGCTGCGGGGCGAACTCGTCGGACTCCTCCCCCAGTCCGCCCTGTCCGCCGTCCCGGAGTCCCGTTGGGCCGCGCTCGGCCTGGCGGCCGAGGACTCCATCGAATTCCGGCTGGGCACCCGTCGGGGTTGACCGTACGCCGGTCAGCCCCCTACGAGGTGCCAGTTACTCAGGAGGCGGTCGCCGCCCGACGCTGCATCGCCCGCTGACGGCGCAGGCGCCGCCGCTCACGCTCGGACAGACCGCCCCAGATACCGAACTTTTCCCCGTTGGCCAGTGCGTACTCGAGGCAGTCCTCCCGCACGACGCACCCCCGGCACACTTCCTTCGCCTCACGGGTGGACGCACCCCGTTCGGGAAAGAAGAGGTCCGGATCGACCCCCATGCAGTTCGCTTTGGTCTGCCATGTCCGTTCCTGGGGCCCATACATCAACGACACCATGTCCATCGCCAGACCTCCCTCCCACTCATCCATGCGACCCCGCCAAGAGCCGCATAGCACCGTTGTAACTACAGGGCTGTAATCCTTCCGCACAATCGTCGGAAACGCAAGAAAAATGTTCATGCACAGCAATGGCGCGCGACCGGGGCGGGCGGTCCGAGTGGGCACCCGAGCCGGGCAGGGGGCCGCAAGGCGAAGCCACCGACGTCGGGAGACGGGCCCGGCGACCGCCGGGGAGCACGCGGGAGACCGGGCGGCTCAGCCGGCCCGGCGACCCCGGGAGCGAACCGTCGTCTTGTGGTTGAGGAAGTCGACCAGGACGTAGTCGCCCAACTCCCCCGGCGTGGTGGCGAAGGTGCGGCCCCGGTTGATCCGGCTCAGCTGGTCGACGAAGCCCCACAGGCCCCTGTCGGGGTCGAGCAGGAAGGTGTTGATGGTGATGCCCGCCTTCGTGCACCGCATGACCTCGGCCAGAGTGAGCTCCAGGGTCTCCGACGTGGGCGGGTAGTTGAAGTCGACGTGGTAGTCGAGGCCCCCGGCGATCGGGACGATGTGGGCGGTCGGCTCACCGTCGGTGACCAGGATGATCTGCTTGGTCCCCTGCTGGTGGGCCAGCATCTTGCGGGCCAGGATCAGGCCGTGCTGGAGGTTCGTCCCGTAGACGTAGTCCCAGCTCACCGTGGGCAGGTCCTCGGGCTCGATCTCCCGGGCCACCTCGGAGAACCCGACCAGGCCCAGGTAGTCCCTCGGGAACTTCGAGGTGATGAGGGTGTGGAGGGCCATGGCCATCTTCTTGGCCGGCACGAAGTTGTCGCGCATGGGCATCGACAGCGAGAGGTCGAGCAGCAGCACGGTGGCTGACCGGGTGAGCGCCTCGGTCTCGATGACCTCGAAGTCGTCCGGGTGCAGCTGCACCGGCACGCCACTGCCGGCACGGCGCACGGCGTTGTGGACGGTGCGGGACAGGTCGAGGTTGAACGGGTCGCCGTACTCGTAGGGCTTGGTGGTCTCCTCGCGGTCGTGGCCGGTGCCGGTGAACGTGGTGGCGTGGTTGCCGACCCGGTCCTTGTTCAGCTGGCCGAACAGGTCGGACAGCGCCTGTTGCCCGATCCGCCGGGTGCCTTTCGGGGTCAGCTCGAAGCGGCCCTCTCGCTGGTCGATCAGGCCGGCCTCCTCGAGTTGTTTGGCCAGCTTGGCCAGGCGGTCGAGTGACTTGGCGGCATCCTCGCCCAGACTCTTGGCCACCTTGTCGAGGTCCACCTCGGACAGGGCGGCCGGTGAGTTGGCGGAGCGCAGGAAGCCCTCGAGCTCGTCGAGATCGCGCAGCCGTCCCGCCGCGTCGGTGGCCTCGCCCATGCCCATCGGGTCGTCGCCCCGGAACCGGAAGCGGTTCTCCCACCCGGCGTCCGGAAACGCCTTCTGCAGGTTCTGGGCCAGCCGGTCGACCTGCCAACGCAGGTCCATGTCCTCGAGGAGCGCCTCGGCCAGGCCCTGGAGCTGGGCCCGCTGCTCGGGCGACATCGAGTTGAACATCGCCTGGGCGGCGGCCATCCGGGCCGCCAGCTGCTCCAGCAGTTCGTCCAGGTCCTTCGGGTCGCCCGGGAAGAGGTCGCCGAACTGCTCCATGAACAGCTCGAAGCTCGGGTCGATCTCCTCGCCGGCCTCGCGCTGCTCGACCATGCGGTTGAGGGCATCGAAGGCCTGACGCATGTGCTCGAGCTGCGCCGGGTCCGGGTTGGACAGGGCCTCGGACATCTGGTCGAAGTAGGTCTTGGCCACCTCCTCGCGCAGGCGCTCCATCAGCTCCTCGAAGTGTTCGCGGGCCTCGGAGGAGACGAACTCGTAGTGCTGCAGGCTCCTCACCTGGCCGGCCAAGTCGTTCGGCAGGAGGTCGAGCTGCATCCGCCGCTCGGCGGCCACCTGGTCGGTGACCTCCTGGCGGCGCTGATCGCCCGAGTCGCGGGCGTCGGACTCGAGCTGCTCGATGCCCAGGCGCTCCTCGCGCAGCACGTCCTGCAGCTCCTCGGCGATCTCGGAGTACGCACCGCCGAGGTCACCCTGCTCGAGCAGCTCCTCCCGCTCCATGCGCAGCTGGTCGAGGAGGTCGCGCAGACCCTGGACCTGGTCGCCGTCGGGGGTCTGCCAACCGCGGTTGAGCATGCGCTGGAGCGCCTCGTGGAGGTCGCCGTTGGCCAGCAGGTCGTCGGTCAGCTGCTTCAGGACGGCGTCGGCGTCGTCGGCCGACGACGTCTGCGAGCCGTCCCACTTCCGGTAGTCGTACCGCCAGGTCATCCCCGACCCCGGTAGGTCGCACGGGCGCCGGCCGCCTCCTTGTTCAGGCGCTTGGTCAGATGGAGTCCCTCGAGGATGAACTCGGTGGCACTGGCCACCATGGCCGGGTCCTCGGAGCCGCCGGTCAGCGACAGCACGGGGGCCGACAGGGCCGGCACCAGCTCGAGCGTCTCGGCATAGGCCGACGAGGCCAGGTCGTCGCCCGCGTGGACCACGGTCTCCTCGGTGAAGGCGCCGACCACGGCCTGCGGCTCGGCCAGATGGACCCGGCGGCGGAAGACCAGCAGCACGGCGGCGTTGATGATCTGGGAGAGGATGGCCTCTTCACGGCCCTCCTCGAGCGACTCGATCTCCACCTTGCCCTGCGTGGACGAGATGAGGGACTGGAGATCCGATACCCGGGGCACGGCCGCCGTCTCGCCATTGCGCAGGGCCCGCCGGGTGGCGTTGGCCACCAGCGTCTCGTAGTTGGCGATGGTGAGGCGGACCGACACGCCCGACCGCTGGTTCAGGTGCGGACTCTGGCGCGCCAGCTGGCTGAACTCGGCCACCACCTCGGCCATGAACTGCGGCACCTCGACACGGGGCGAGGCCACCGTTCCCTCGCCGGCACCACTGCCACGGCCCGGCAGGTCGGCCTCGAGCTCGGCGATGCGCAGCTCGGTGGCGGCGTCCGGCGGGTAGTGGGTCCGGATCTGGGCGCCAAAGCGGTCCTTCAGCGGGGTGATGATGCGGCCGCGGTTGGTGTAGTCCTCGGGGTTGGCGGTGGCCACGAGCACGATGTCCAGCGGCAGGCGGACCCGGTGGCCCCGGATCTGCACGTCGCGCTCCTCCAACACGTTGAGCAGGCCGACCTGGATGCGCTCGGCGAGGTCGGGCAGCTCGTTGACGGCGAAGATGCCCCGGTTGAGGCGGGGGACGAGCCCGTAGTGGATGGTCAGCTCGTCGGACAGGTAGCGCCCTTCGGCCACCCGGATCGGGTCGACCTCGCCGATGAGGTCGGCAATGGAGGTGTCGGGGGTCGCCAGCTTTTCGCCGTAGCGGTCGCTCCGGTGCACCCAGGCGATCGGCAGGTCCTCGCCCGCCTCGGCCAGGAGGTCCTTGGCGAACCGGGAGATCGGGTGGAAGGGGTCGTCGTTGATCTCGGAATGGGCCACGATGGGTAGCCACTCGTCGAGCAGTCCGACCATCGAGCGAATGATCCGCGTCTTGGCCTGGCCCCGCTCGCCCAGCAGGATGATGTCGTGGCCGGCGAGCACGGCGTTCTCCATCTGCGGGAGCACGGTGTCCTCGAAGCCGAGCACTCCGGTGACCAGCGGCTCGCCCGCCGCGATGCGAGCCGAGGCATTGCGCCGGATCTCGTCGGCCACCGTCAGGGGGGCCCAGCCGGCCTGACGGAGGGCGCCCAGCGTGGTGATGTCAGGCGGGGGCGTGAGGCGGGTGGCGAGGTCGACGGGTGCGCTGGCTGCGTGCTCCGGGGTAGTCATGAGACGAGCCTACGCGTGGCGCTGGCGGTTTGGAGCGTCGAAGCGCACGACCCCCGACGACACGTCGGCAGGCGTCGGCACGGCGGGGGCTGGCATGTGCGGGGCAGCCTTCCGAGGGGGTTGTTTCGCACCCGCGGCCCGCAGGTGGAAAGATAACGGTCTGTCAGGGACCAGGCCCCTGGCCCCACGCGCGTCGGGGCACGGACCGCCCCAAGGATGATGGCCGGTTACGGCCCCATAAGTTGGCCGGGCACGGCCTCATGAGGGAGAAGACATTGACGACGTTGGAGGACGCATCAGTAACCCCGGTCGTTCTGGGCGGGGCCCGGGGCGGACCCGATGTCGCCACGCTCCGCACGGACCGCTACTGGGTGCAGCCGGTGGTCACCTTCGTGGTTCTGACCTCGTTCGTGGCCTATGCCAGCTGGGCCGCCTTCGTGAACAAGAACTACTTCGTGGGCGACGCCGCGCACCGCAACCTGATCTCGCCCTTCTACTCCCCCTGCCTGGCGACCAACTGCTTGCCGGGCGCCAGCCATGGGCCGACCATCTCCTGGTGGACCATCTCCCCTGCGCTGCTCATCCTGATCTTCCCGCTGGGCTTCCGGATGACCTGCTACTACTACCGCAAGGCCTACTACCGGTCCTTCTGGCTGGCCCCGCCGGCCTGCGCCGTGTCCGACGGCCACGGGTCCTACACCGGTGAGTCCCGCTTCCCGCTCCTCCTGCAGAACGCCCACCGCTACTTCTTCTACTTCGGCCTGATCTTCAACGTGATCCTGACCATCGACGCCATCATGGCGTTCCAGCAGCCCGGCACGCCGAGCGGCATCGGCATCAGTGTCGGCACCCTGGTGCTGGTGGTGAACGCCACGCTCCTCTGGCTCTACTCGCTCAGCTGCCACGCCTGTCGGCACCTGTGCGGCGGCGGCGTCAAGCAGTTCTCGAAGGCCCCCATCCGCTACAAGCTCTGGAAGACCCTCTCGCCGCTCAACGGGAAGCACATGCTGTTCGCCTGGATGAGCCTCGTCTTCGTGGCCTTCACCGACTTGTACGTGCGCCTCGTGGCCAGCGGCGCGATCCACGACTACGGCATCCACTTCTAAGGGCGACGAGCACATGAGCGACTACCAGAACCACGAATTCGACGTCATCATCATCGGGGCGGGCGGTGCCGGACTGCGGGCCGCCGTCGAGGCCCAGGCCATGGGCCTGCGCACCGCAGTGGTGTGCAAGTCCCTGCTCGGCAAGGCCCACACCGTCATGGCCGAGGGAGGCATGGCCGCGGCCATGGGCAACGTCTACGCCGAAGACAACTGGAAGGTGCACTTCCGCGACACCATGCGCGGCGGCAAGCTCCTGAACAACTACCGGATGGCCGAGCTCCACGCCCAGGAGGCGCCCGACCGGGTCCGCGAGCTCGAGGCCTGGGGTGCGCTGTTCGACCGCACCGAGGACGGTCTCATCCTCCAGCGCGACTTCGGCGGCCACCGCTACGCCCGGCTCGCCCACGTCGGTGACCGCACCGGCCTCGAGTTGATCCGCACCATGCAGCAGAAGGCCGTGGCCGACGGCATGGAGGTCTTCATGGAGTTGAAGGTGCTCCGCCTCCTGCACGACGCCGACGGCACCGTCTCCGGCCTGGTGGGCTACTGGCGCCCGACCGGCGAGTTCGTGGTCCTCAAGGCCAAGGCCGTCGTGCTGGCCACCGGCGGAGTCGGCAAGAGTTGGATGTACACGTCCAACTCGTGGGAGTCGACCGGTGACGGGCACGCCATGGCCCTGTGGGCCGGGGCCGACCTGATCGACATGGAGTGCATCCAATTCCACCCGACGGGCATGGTCTGGCCCCTGTCGGTGCGCGGCATCCTCGTGACCGAGGGCGTCCGGGGCGACGGCGGCGTGCTGCGGAATTCGGACGGCAAGCGTTTCATGTTCGACTACGTGCCCGAGATGTTCCGGGCCGAGACGGCCGACTCCGAGGACGAGGCCGACAAGTGGTACGACGACCACACTGCCGGTCGCCGGCCTCCCGAACTGCTCCCCCGCGACGAGGTGGCCCGCTCGATCAACTCCGAGGTGAAGGCCGGCCGGGGCAGCCCGCACGGCGGCGTCTTCCTCGACATCGCCACCCGCCGCACGGCCGAGGACATCCGCCGTCGCCTGCCATCCATGTACCACCAGTTCAAGGAGCTGGCCGGCGTGGACATCACCGCCGAGGCCATGGAGGTCGGTCCGACCTGCCACTACATCATGGGCGGCGTCCGGGTCGACGCCGACACCACGGCGGCCACCGTCCCCGGCCTGTTCGCGGCCGGCGAGGTCGCCGGTGGCATGCACGGCGCCAACCGGCTCGGAGGCAACTCGCTCTCCGACCTCCTGGTGTTCGGCCGTCGGGCCGGTATCGGCGCAGCCGAGTTCGCCCAGGGCCGCACGGGCGACATCTCGCTCGACGAGGGCCAGATCCAGGCGGCCATCGACGCCGCCGTCGCCCCGTTCGAGCGGGAGTCCGGCGAGAATCCCTACGACATCCAGCAGGATCTGCAGGAGACCATGCAGAGCCTGGTCGGCATCATCCGCAACGGCAGCGAGCTCGAGGAGGCCCTCGGCAAGCTGGAGGAACTGGAGGACCGGGCATCGAACGTGTCGCTGAAGGGCGGCACCAAGTACAACCCGGGCTGGAACCTCGCCACCGATCTCCCCTCCATGCTCACCGTCTCGCGGTGCACGGCCATGGGGGCGCTCAACCGCAAGGAGAGCCGCGGCGGCCAGACCCGCGACGACTTCCCCACGGCCGACCCCGAGATGGGCAAGGTCAACTTCGTCGAGCGCATCACGGACCCGTCGAATGCCCCTGTCGGCGTCGGCGGCACGCCGTCGGTGCGTTCGATCACCAGCCTGCCCGAGCCGGTCCCGGTGATGCCGGACGACCTGCGGGCCCTACTCGAGGAGGCGAACTGATGGCCGAGGAGATCATCCGCAGCGACCAGAGCGGCGAAGTCACCATGCGCATCTGGCGGGGTGACGAGGACGGGGGCGAGTTTGCCGAGTACGTCATGCCCGCCCAGGAGGGTGAGGTCGTCCTCGACGTCATCCACCGCGTCCAGGCCACCGAGGCTCCCGACCTGGCCTGCCGATGGAACTGCAAGGCCGGCAAGTGCGGCTCCTGCTCCGCCGAGATCAACGGCCGTCCGTCGCTCCTGTGCATGACCCGGATGGACACCCTGCCCGTGGGCGAGACGGTGACCGTCGCCCCCATGCGCGCCTTCCCGGTCATCCGCGACCTGGTCACCGACGTCTCGTACAACTACGAGGTGGCCAAGCGGATCCCGCCACTGAGCGCACGGGAGAAGACCGAGGACGAAGTCGAGGCCGGCGGCTACCGCATGGCCCAGATCGACGTCGAGCGGAGCCAGGAGTTCCGCAAGTGCATCGAGTGCTTCCTGTGCCAGGACGTCTGCCACGTGGTCCGCGACCACGAGGAGAACAAGACGGCCTACGCCGGGCCCCGGTTCTTCATCCGGTCGGCCGAGCTCGAGATGCACCCGCTCGACACCAACGACCGACGCCAACTGCTCCAGGAGGAGCAGGGTCTCGGCAAGTGCAACATCACCAAGTGCTGCACCGAGGTGTGCCCCGAGCACATCAAGATCACCGACAACGCCATCATCCCGCTCAAGGAGCGGGTGGTGGACGCCAAGTACGACCCGGTGGCGTGGCTCGGCCGCAAGATCAAGAAGCGCACCAAGCGCACCGCCGAGGAGGCGGCCGCCGAGGCACCGTCCAGCGGCCCCGCCGCGGTGATGCCCCCGGGCGGGGTGCACGGCATCCCCCAGCCGCCCGCCGACGGCACCGGGATCCCGGTCTTCGCCTCGGCACCTGCCGCGCCGACCGACCTGTCGTCGGAACGACCGTCCGACGACGCCCAGGCGTGAGCCACCGGGCGGGGAGCCATCCGTGCCCCGCTTCCTGACCCCTGAATGGGTCACAGGGTTCAACGCCGCCCTCGAGGGAGTGGCGCTCCCGGCTCCCGGCCCCGAGGCCGGTCTGGCCGCGGCCGACGGGCGCTTCACCGTGGCCCAGGAAGTCCGAGGCACCCCCGACGGCGACGTGCGACTGCTGCTGCGCACCGAGAGCGGGGCACTCGCCCTCGAGGTCGGCCCTCTGGGGAGCGGCGGCGACGCCGATGTGACCATTGCCCTCGGGTACGACGATGCCGCCGCCCTGGCCACCGGGGCGCTGTCCCGGGCCGAGGCCCTCAATGCCGGGCGGATCCGGGTGCGGGGCGACCTGTCGGTGCTGGCGGCTGGTCAGGAACTGTTGGTGGCAGCCCGCGAACACACTCGGGCACTCGACGCCGACACCACCTACTAGGGACACCCCGACCGGAGGGACACCGTGGACATCCTGGGCAGCCGGACTCTCCTCCACCCCGCCGACCTCGACACCACCCTCGCCTTCTACCGCGACGCCATGGGGCTCGCCGTGGCCCGCGAGTTCGGCTCGGGCGACCACCGGGGGGTGGTCTTCTTCGCCGGGGGCGGGTTCCTCGAGGTGGTGGGCACCGGCCCGCCACCCGGCCGTCCGGGTGTCGAGCTGTGGCTCCAGGTCCGCTCGATGGCCGACACCGTCGACGAGCTGGTCGACCGGGGCGTCGCCCTCGCCCGTCCGCCGCTGCTCGAGCCGTGGGGGCTCGTGGAGGCCTGGGTGGACGATCCCGACGGGGTGCGCATCCATGTGGTCGAGGTGCCGGCCGACCACCCGCTCCGACGGGATACCCGGGCCGTTGCCGACGACCCGCAGTAGGTTGCGGGGTATGCCGCCGAACCACCGCGTGGAGCGCATCGACCACGTGCAGTTGGCCATGCCGCCTGGTGGGGAGGACCGGGCCACCGCCTTCTACGACGGGATCCTCGGCATCCCCCGCGTGGCCAAGCCGGCCGAGCTCGCGGCCCGCGGCGGGTGCTGGTTCGAGCAGGATGGGCTCCGCGTGCACCTGGGGGCGGAGGAGGACTTCCGGCCGGCCCGCAAGGCCCATCCGGCGTTCGCCGTGGCCGGGCTCGAGGGCCTGTGCGCTTCGCTCGAGGGGGCCGGCCACCCTGTGCGGCGCACCGAGGACGTCCCGGGCATGCCCCAGTGGTACGTCGACGACCCGTTCGGCAACCGCATCGAGCTCCTTCCGGCCTGAGCGGTCCCCCCGGTACACGGCCACCCGGGACGACGTCTCCCGACTGGCGCTGGCGCTCCCCCACCTGGTGGCGACCGGGGACGTCCTGGGGTTCGACGCGCAGCGCAGGACGAGCCGCCGGGACATCGCCTGGTCGTGGAAGATGCGGATCGATCCGAGACGGGCCCGTGTGCCCAACACCGACGTGTTCGGCGTCCGGGTGGCGGACCAGTCGGTCAAGGAGGAGCTCCTGGCCGCCGACCCGGACGTCTACTTCACCGAACCGCACCACGGCGGCTACCCGGCGGTCCTGGTCCGACTCGAGGCCGTCGGAGCCGACGAGCTCGGCGAGTTGCTCACCGACTCCTGGCTGTGCGTGGCCCCGCGCTCGCTCGTCCGGGAGTCCGGGGCCCGGGAGCACTAGGAGCCGGGCTGCTCGACTTCGGCCTTGATGGCGTCGAGGGTGGCCTGCATGCCGTTGCGATTGGTCTTGCCACGGGCCCAGCCGAGCACTGCCCAGTAGATCTTGAGGGACAGGGTATCGGCCAGCTTGAACGACTCGGTGACGTCCGAGCCGTCACCGGACGGCTCGATCCGGTAGGTCCAGGTGTTCAGTGCCTTGCCGCCCGTGAGCACGTCGAATCCGAACGATCTCCCGGGCACGCAGGTGCTGACCACGCACGTCGTCCAGTAGACGGGTCCTCTGCCGTTGCGCTTCACGTGTCCACGGAATTTGACCCCGACGGCCGGCCCGGTGCCGCCGTCGAGCCACTCGGCCTCGAAGGTCTCCGGGCTGTAGCTCCCGATGCGGGTGACGTCGCTGACCAGGGCCCACACCTGGTCGGGGGTGGCATTCATGTGGACGGTGACGGAGTCATGCATGTCGTCACCCTAGGCGGACCGGTCCACACGGTGGTTGGGTCGGCGGCCAGGGGAACCACAGGTGGAAGAAGTTGGGACCGCTGCCCAATGGGAGGAAACTCAGCTCCTCGGGAGTTCTGTCGGGCGCTCCGAGCGCGAAGATCGCTGCGGGCAACCATCCCGTCTCCGTGCAGGTTTCCGATCCCATGGCGAGGCATCATCGGGCCCCAACTGCGAAATCTGGCCCTCGAGCTGGCACGGGCCGGGGATGGACTTCGCATGCGCAGCCGTGCGCGTGGTGGTTACGCAGCTCTGCTGTCGATCGCGAACGGGCACTCCACGTCTGGTCCACGATCGACGCGGGCCGACATCGACGGGGCACGGAGCGGGCCGCACGGTCGGGGTCCCTACGACAGTTGCCAGGCGGGGCAGTAGGCGTCCGACAGGATGCGCGCCCAGATCCCGCACCCGGCAACGGTCAGGTGGAAGCCTCCCGTGCTGAGCAGTGCAACTCCGATTCGATGTCGGAGTTGTCCATCTGGTCCGATTCGTACCCCGCATCGGGGGACTCGGCCCCCCTCGAGGTACCACCTTCCGTCGAGCCCGCGCCGGACCGGTCCGACCAGAACTCGTCGAACCGGTAGGTGTCAGCCTGGTAGACGGTGATCTCGGTGACCTTTCCCTGATGGAACTCGAACTCGAGCGCCACGATCACATCGAGGTCCTGACCGTTCCTCGTGGCGGTCTCCCGCTGCAGCACCACCGCCCGCTCCGGTTGACTGAGCACCTCCAAGACCTCGATCTTGAACGTGCCTCCGCTGCGTGCCCCCAGCTGCCCCAAGAACCCGAGCACAGCCTCTGGACCCTTGTAGTCACCCGCAAGCGCACTGCGCCCCGGCTCGTGCCATACGACATCCTGCGCCAGTACGACACCCAACAGATCCAGGTCACCTGATCTGAAGTCCTCGTAGATCCGTCGGATCAACGACTCGTATGCATCTTCCCCCATCACGCCACCTCCCTTCCCCGCAGCCCTGCTGTCACTTTGACCCCTTGCCGGCAGTATGCCAAGAGGCGAAGGTCACCGACCGAGCGGGGCACACGACGGCAACCCTCTGCCTCACTCGATGGAGAACCTCACGCGACATCGAGCATCAGCGTCGCTCGCTGACTGATCGGTGGTCCTTCTCGCCAACGGGAGGGCGGCGGCTCGGCCATGGTCAGGTCAGCCAGGCGCCAGTGCCTGGTAGAGGGGCGACGCCGCCACCTGGACAAAGGCGGCGAACGAGCCGGCCGACGAGGTGAGCACCTGCTGCGTGCCCCCGATGGGGGCGTCGAAGTAGAGGGCCACCTGGACCCGGGGGAACGCCTGGGGGATCTCCTGGAGGAACGCGGAGTTGATCCAGTCGGCCTTACCGGCCGTGTCGAGCGGATTCTCGGGGGATGCCGTCTCGGCGATCATGACCGGCAGGGTGCTCACCGCCGTGATGTCTGCGTAGCGGGTGACCAGGACCTGGGTGAACGACCGCCAGGTGGCGGCGCGGTTGTACCCGTCGAGGGCGATCCACGCGGCCCAGGGGTCGCCCGGGTAGTACGGCGCGGCGCTCCAGTGGGCGCCGGCGCTGGCACACCAGACGAACCGGACGTTGGTGGCCCCCTCCCCCAGGAACAGCGTCACGATGTGCTGCCAGGCGGCCACGTACAGGGCCGGGGTGTTGCCATTGATGCCGTTGCCCCATGGGTACCACTTGCCGTTCATCTCGTGCATGAGGCGGACGTAGACGGTCTGGCCGAAGCCGCGGGCCTGGTCGGCCCAGCCCCGGATGAAGCCGTCGTAGCGACCGGTGAGGATCTGGGCGAGGGAGAAATCGGGCTGGCTGGACGGCGACTGGCCGTGGACCGGCGTGGCCTGGGGCTGCCAGGTGACCATGGGGGTCGCTCCGAGCGAGGCCACGTAGTTGGCGAAGACCAGGGGGAACGGGTTGGCCACGCCGGCCGTCGTCTCCCAGTCCACGAAGGTCTGGTAGATCGCCAGGTGCCGGCCGAGCCCGGCATTCAGGCTGTCGATCGCGGCGTTGGGATGCCCCGGGGTCGGCGCCGGCTGCACGTAGGCCCCGAGGGCGATGCCGGTGGCCCCGGCATCGGCCACCGGAACGAGGAGCCCGACCAGCACGGTGACGAGGGCGAGCGGGGCCAGGACCTGGCGGAGGAGCCGTGCCCGGACCCGGAGGACCGAACGGGTGGAGGCTGGTCGGTCGTGCTGCATCGTCCCTCGATTGGGTGAGTCGGGGCCGGCGCCGACCCTGTCCGACGGCCGGTCCGATTCGGCGACCCGGGTGACTCGTGGAGTCCCGTGGCGTCGCGTCCCCGACTCGCGACGGGCCTGACTGTCCGTCGTGTGCCCCGACGATGGCCGGGGACCTGGTGCCAGGCTACGGGCGGGGCCCGGTCCGGGGCAAGGGTCCCACTGCCCTCAGCATCCCGGTCTCGGCACGGTCGACGTCAGGGGAGGAGGGACTCCACGTCGGCCCGCTCGGCCTGCAGCTCCTCCGTGGTGACCCGGATCCGCTCGGTGGCGAACTCGTCGTGGGTCAGGCCTTCGACGACCGTCCAGCCGCCCTGTCCGTTGGCCCGGACCGGGAACCCGAACTGGAGCCCCTGGGGAACCCCGTACTCGCCGTTGGACACCACGGCCAGCGAGGTCCAGGCGTCACCGACGGTGCCGTTGTGGACGGCGGCCAC
>DATCCR010000232.1:0-5480 GCA_036511155.1 Acidimicrobiales bacterium | reverse complement strand
TCGACCGTCCGCCACGTCGACCGGGTGGTCGTCCTCGACAACGGCCGCATCGTCGAGCAGGGTCCGCCCGCCGTCCTCCTGGCGGCCGGCGGTGCCTACGCCAGGCTCCACGAGCTGTCGGGCCCGGGGGTGACGCCATGAACGTCCTGGTGGTCGCCCCCCATCCCGATGACGAGTCGATCGGCTGCGGAGGAGCGATCGACCTGCACCGCAACCAGGGGGCGGACGTCACCGTCCTCTGGCTCACGTCCGGTGAGGCCGGCGCCGGTGTGTCGTCCGGGGCGGAGGCGGTCGCCCTCCGGGAGGCCGAAGCCCTGCGGGCCTCCGACATCCTCGGCGTCCGCGACGTGCTCTTCCAACGGCTCCCCGACGGCATGCTCACCGACAACATCGACGAGGCGACGGAGCAGCTCGCCGGGATCATCTCGCGACTCCGCCCCCATACGGTCTATGCGCCCCACGCCGGCGAAGACCACCCGGACCACACGGCAGCCTCGGTGGCCACCGTCCGGGCCGTTGCCTCGTGCGGTGGGGTCGCCGAGGTGTGGGCCTACGAGGTCTGGACCCCGCTGTCCTGGTTCGACACCGTCCTGCCCATCGACGACTCCATGGAGCGCAAGCTCCGGGCCATCCGCTGCTACGAGTCCCAGCTCGAGCGCTATCGATTCGACCGGGCCGCCGAGGGCCTGGCCGCGTTCCGCGGAGCCCTCGCCGGCGGATGCCGATTCGCCGAGGTGTTTGCCTGGGGCCTGCCTTCCTGAGTGCTCATGTGCGGGACTCCGGGCGCGCACGAGGCGGGGCCCGGAGACACCGCCCTGGACCACGGCACCGGACGAACCCGGAGTACGTCGGCGTCCAACGGCTGGTCGACGGGGCGGTGGCGCAGCCCACGAGGGGAACCGACGAGGCGGTCCCCCGCGGCAATTGATCCCGGCGGCGGGTACCCGGACGGCGATCCACTGGCCGGCACGGATCAACAGGCGCGAGAGGACCCGACGCGCGTCGTCACCGCCTGTAGCCTCGCTGGAGCATGCCTGCTCTCCCCCACCCCTCACCCGACGTGCACGCTGCCGGACCGAAGGTCCGCCGCTCCCGCGAGGAGCTCCGCGACCTCATCATGGAAGCCGGTCGCGACGTCCTGCTGACCGAGGGGCTCGGCAGCGGTGCGGAGCACCTGACGTTCAAGCGGGTGCTGGCCCACGTCGAGAGCACCCAGGGGATCCGGGTCACCAACGCGTCGATCATCCGACGCATCTGGGACAGCCAGGAGGAGTTCCAGCTCGAGGTGATCCGCTCCATCGTGAACGCCCAGGGCGATCTCGAGGTGGCCGCCACCAGCGATGCCTTCGACGAGGCCCTGGCGGTCATGGACTTCAGCACGCCCGAGCTACGCCGGGCATCGCTGGGCGAGCTCATCCGGGTGACGTGCGCCGGCTACATCGAGTCGGCGTCGACGTCGGACGCGGCCATTCAGATGGCGCTGGCCACCTACATCTCCGCCAACCTCCACACCTCGGCCGGTTCGCCGCTCGTCGGGCCGTTCCAGACGGTCAACGACCGGCTGACGCTCGAGTACATGGAGCTCTACAAGGCCGGGCTCGACCTGGTCGGATGGAGGATGAAGCCGGGTCTGTCCCTTGCGGACGGCGCCGCCACCATCTCGGCGCTGGCCGAGGGTGTGCTGATGCGCAAGGTGGCCGACCCGGCGATCCTGGCCACGATCCCCCAGGTCCGACCGATGGACGGGGTGACCGTCGAGTGGACGCTCCTGGCCATCGGTATGAACCAGATCGTCGACTTCTTCGCCGAACCGGACCCCGACTGGGCTCCCTGAACCGTCACCCCTGGCATCGCTCCGGTCATCTCGGGCACGCGTCCGTGGGCGGCGTGCCTCAGTGGCGCCCCACCGAGGCGTACTCGATCACCCGGGTCATGGTGGCGTCCGACGTCTTGGCCACCGAGCCCGAGTCGACGTGGGGCGTCGGGTCGTACTCGATCATCAGCTGGGCCGCCTCGGCCGCCGTGCGGTCGACCAGGAGCTCCACCAGGCGCAACGCCATGTCGATCCCGCTCGACACCCCCGCCGCGGTGATGAGCCGCCGGTCGAGGTGCTCGACCACCCGATCGGCCACCGCGGTCACGCCGAACCCTTCGAGGTCGGCGTAGGTCGACCAGTGGGTGGTGGCGGTGAGTCCCGTCAGCAGCCCCGCCGCCGCCAGTACCAGGGAGCCGGTGCACACCGACGTGGTCCAGGTGGTCGTGGCGTGCACCTGGCGCACCCAGTCGAGGACCCGCTCGTCGTGTTCGAGCACCCGGGTCCCGAAGCCGCCGGGGAAGACCAGGACATCCGGGCGCGGTACCTCTTCGAACACGGCGTCCCTCGTGATGCCGAGCATGCCGTTGTCGCTGCGCACCTCGCCCCGTTCGTGGCCCACGAAGACCACGTCGATGTCGGGGATGCGTTGGAGGACCTCGTAGGGCCCGATGGCGTCGAGGGCGGTGAACCCGTCGAACAGGGGGATGGCGACCGTGGTCCGGTCCGTCATGATGAGGTCCTTCCTGTGGTGGGGGCGGTGGCGGCGGTGGTGGCGAACCGACGCCGGTAGGCGTCGGGACTGGTGCGCAGGCGCCGGTGGAAGGTGCGCCGCAGGGTCTCGGTGGTGCCGAAGCCGCACCGGCTGGCGATGACGTCGAGGGTGTCGCGGGTCGACTCGAGCTCGCGCCGGGCGGCCTCGGTGCGGACGCGCTCGACGAACCGGCTGGGGGTCTCCCCCACCTCGGCGGCGAACACCCGGGTGAAGTGTCGTTCGGACATGGACGCCGACTCGGCCAGCACCGCTACCCGGTGGTCGCCCTCGGGTGCCGCCTCCACCCGGGCCTGGGCCTGGCGCACCGGTGACCGTTCGGCCCGCCGCACCCAGACCGGCGTGGCGAACTGGGTCTGGCCGCCCGGCCGGTGGAGGAACATGACCAGCCAGCGGGCGATCAGCTGGGATACGTCGGTGCCCAGGTCGTCCTCGACCAGGGCCAGGGCAAGATCGATGCCGGCGGTCACCCCGGCGCTCGACCAGACATCGCCGTCGCGCACGTAGATCGGGTCCGCGTCGACATCGACGTCGGGATACTCGGCGGCCAACTGGTCGGCCCGGGCCCAGTGGGTCGTGACCCGGCGACCGTCGAGGAGCCCGGCCTCGGCGGCCAGCAGAGCCCCCGAACAGACGGTGGCGACCCGACGTGACCGGTCGGCCGTCCCGCGGACCCAGTCGACCAGTCCCGGGTCCTGACGCGCTGCGTCGACGCCCCCGCCGCCGGGGACGATCAACGTGTCGAGCCCTGCGGCCGGCCCGGGCAGGGCCGAGGCGACCAGGGCGATGCCGCTCTCGGTCGTGACCGGGCCCGGCTCGGCGGCCACCACGGAGACGTCGTAGCCGGCATCGACGCCGTGGGCGCCGGCGGCCCGTCGGGCCCCGGCGAACACCTCGAAGGGGCCGGTCACGTCGAGGGATTGGACCCCGGGATAGACCACGATGGCAACTGAGCGGGTGGGCATGGACCCATCGTGGACCGGTCTGTCGATGGCGTCAATGACTTATGTCCCACAGATACCGCCATGCCGGTACCTCGCCGACCGGGCCCGGCAGCACGACACCCCCGGCCGGAGCCGGGGGTGTCGTCGGGTTCACGATCGGGGCGGGGCCCGGAGGTCGGCTCAGAGGGTGGCGAGCTTGGCCACGATCAGGCCGCCGATGAAGTTGTAGCCCTTGGTATTGGCGTGGATGTCGCCGAACGTCGTCGGGTCGCAGTACCAGGTGATCGAGCAGACTTCGGCGACCGGCACCGGGACGGTCTTCCCGAAGCCCTTCAGCTTGGTCGTGGGACCGGTGTAGGCGAAGGTCGTCAAGTTGAACGAGCCGGTGTCGTCGCCGGCCGTGGCCAGGCCGTAGCCGGCGCTGGTCACGTTGACGAAGGCACCCCGGGTGACGCCGGAGTAGGCCGTTTTGAGCGTCGGGTTGATCAGGTTGTCGAAGGCCCACTGGGACTGGACGGCCAGCTGCTGATTGGTCGAGCCGACCGGGGCCACGTAGTCACCCAGGATGACGTCGGGATACGTGATGCCGACGATGTGGGCCGCCGTGTCGCCGTTGGCGGTCAGGGCCGCATCCAGTTGGGTCACCAGGTTGGTGACGTTGGTCTGGATGTTGCCCGTGGCCGTGCCGACGCAGGGGATCGGGTTGACCTGCACCGCGCAGGCGGTCACGTCGTTACCACCGATCGACACGGTGACGAGCTTGACCTTCCCGAAGTTGGCGGCCTCGTTGATGTAGAAGAGGACGGCCTGGACCTGGGTGGCCGTCGGGTAGGGCACGCCGTCGGTGGCGGCCGATGCGCCGGCCGGGCATCCGATCTGGGAGAACAGCGACCCGGTGGTGGCACCACCGCATCCGAAGTTCTCCAGCTGGTAGGCCTCCTTCTTGGCCACGTACCCGGTGAAGCCCTTGGTGTTGCCGAGGGTCGGGTTCTGGTAGCCGACGGAGTAGGAGTCGCCCATCGAGATGTAGATCGGCTTGGCCGCCTTGGCGGCGGTCGAGACGCCGGGAGTGGCCAGCAGGCCTGCCCCGGCCACGGTGGCCACGACGGCCCCGGCAACAGCCAGGCTGAGGATTGGACGACGACGCACGGTGGTACCCCCGGAGTTCGAACTGCAGCTCCTGCAATTGCAGGACCCCGCGAAGTTAGCCCAACCGGGCGTCGCTGACGACGATTCGACACCTTCCGGTCACTCCCCGTTCACCTTCCGGCGCCTACGGCCACCATGCGTGGCGGCGGGCCGGGGAGGGCCCGGTGTGGCCGTCAGACGTGGTGGATGACCCAGGTGATGCCCTGGAAGGCGCGGTAGCCGAGGTAGACGACCGTGGCCACGGCCAGGAACTTGAACCACCACGGCGACGTGCGGTGCGCGAGGGGCTCGGTGCCGCACGTCGGGCAGGTGCCGTCAGGGCTGAGCTCCTCGTCCTCGAGCTGCTGGTCGCACTGTTCACACCAGGGCATGTCGGACCCTCCGGATGACGGCCTGGCGGACGGGACTGCTCACCGCTTGCGTCCCCCACCCCCGTTGGCGCCCTTCGCCCGCACCCGGATCTTGATGGGGGTGGGCCCGAGGTCGAAGCGTTCGCGCAGCCCGCGCTCGACGTAGCGGAGGTAGGTGGGCTGCAATCGGCCGTTGGTGAAGAGGGTGAACGTGGGCGGGTCGTTGGCCCCCTGTACGGCGTACTGGATCCGGGCGCCGACCGGCGGGTGGGCCAACTGGATCGACTTGAGGGCCCGGTTGAGCTCCCCCGTGGGGATCCTCGAGTGGTAGGCCTCCTCGGCGGCCGACACCGCGGGGAGGATGTGGTGGACGCCCAGGCCCGACAGGGCGCTGATCTTGAGCACCGGCGCCTCGCCCAGGAACGCGAGCCGGTCGCCGATGTCGACGAGGA
>DATCCR010000231.1:0-2606 GCA_036511155.1 Acidimicrobiales bacterium | reverse complement strand
TTCTCGGAAGTGGGCTTCGAGGACGTGAAGATCTCGGTGAAGGCGTCGTCGGTGCCGCTCATGATCGAGTCGTACCGGCTCGCCTCGGAGACGTTCGACCACCCGCTCCACCTGGGCGTGACCGAGGCGGGCCCCCCGCCGGCCGGGCTGCTCAAAGGGACCGCCGGTATCGCCACCCTGCTGGCCGAAGGCATCGGTGACACCATCCGCTACTCGCTGACCGCCGACCCGGTCGAGGAGGCCCGGGCCGGCCGCCAGCTGCTCGAGGCCCTCGGCCTGCGCGAGCGCAAGGGCCTCGACCTCATCGCCTGCCCGAGCTGCGGCCGATCGGAGATCGACGTGATCGCCGTGGCCCAGGCCGCCCAGGCCGCGCTGGAGAACCGCGACCTCCCCATCCAGGTGGCCGTCATGGGCTGCGTGGTGAACGGCCCGGGCGAGGCCCGCGAGGCCGACCTCGGGATCGCCGCCGGCCGCAAGCGGGGCCACCTGTTCATCAAGGGCAAGATCGTCCGGGTCGTCCCCGAGGACGAGATGGTCTCGGCGCTGGTGGAGGAGGCCGAGCGCCTGGTGGCCGAAGGCGTCGAGGCCCGTCTGGCCGCGGCCGACGCCGGCGCCGAGGCGGAGGCGGAGGCCGACCGCCGCGAGCTGCTCGAGGCCAAGGGCGACGACGCCAACGCCTCGGAAACCAGGGTCGATCTCATTCGCAAGCGTTTCGGCGACGAGGTCGCTCCCGTCGACTGAAGCGCCGCCCCGCCGCAGGCCGGCGGGGGAGCGGAGTCACCCTCCGGAGCACCCATGGGCGGACGGTAGGATCTCCGCCCATGCGCATGTCCCGCCTCCTCGTCCGTACCCTGCGAGAGGCCCCGGCCGACGCCGAGGTGGCCAGCCACCAGCTCCTGGTGCGTGGAGGCTTCATCCGTCGGCTGGCCTCGGGCGTGTACACCTTCCTGCCCCTCGGGCTCCGGGTCCTCCACCACATCGAGACCGTCATCCGTGAGGAGCTCGACGCCGCCGGCTGCCAGGAGCTGCTGCTGCCCGCCCTCCACCCGCTCGAACTGTGGGAGCAGAGCGGCCGGGCCGAGCTGTTCGGCAGCGACGCCCTGCCGGCGCTGCAGGTCGAGGGCCGGGGCGGCTCGTTCGTGCTGGGGCCCACCCACGAGGAGGTCGTGACGGTGACGGTCGGGGCCGAGGTCGAGTCCTACCGCCAACTGCCCCTCACCGTGTACCAGATCCAGGTCAAATTCCGTGACGAGGCACGCCCCCGGTTCGGTCTCCTGCGTACCCGCGAGCTGATCATGGCCGACGGCTACTCGTTCGACGTCGACAAGGACTCCATGCAGGCCTCGTACCGCATCGTGTACGACGCCTACCTGCGGATCTTCGCCCGCCTGGGCCTCGACGTGTCCCCGGTGGAGGCCGAGTCGGGCGCCATCGGTGGCGACGTCAACCACGAGTTCATGGTCCCCTCGGTCGTGGGCGAGGACCACTTCGTCCGGTGCGTGGCCTGCGGCTATGCCGCGAACGTGGAGGCGGCCACCCGTGGTGGGTTCGGCGAGCCCACGACCGCCGAAGCGGGTGCAGCAGCCGTGGTCGAGCACCACACCCCCGACCGTCCGGGCATCGCCGAAGTGGTGGCCTTCTTCGACGACCCGGCCGTCACCGGCGCCGACCTACTGAAGAGCCTGGCCGTGGTCGACGCATCCGGGCGCCCGGTCCTGGTGCTGCTGTCCGGCGACCGTGAGGCCCGCCTGCCGACCGGCTGGCGCCTGTTCGAAGACGAGGACTTCGTCGCCCACCCGGCCCTGGTCAAGGGCTATATCGGGCCGATGGGGGCCCAGGCCGCCGGCGTCACCGTGGTGGCTGACCTCGACGTGGCCCGCCCCGGTGCATGGATCACCGGGGCAAACCGGTCCGACCACCACGTCAGCGGGGCCCTGCTGGGTCGCGACTTCAGTGTGGACGAGTGGGGCTCCTACGCCCAGGTCGTCTCCGGAGACGCCTGCCCGCGCTGTGGCCAGGAAGTGGACCTCGTCCGCTCCGTCGAGGCCGCCCACACGTTCCAACTGGGCACCAAGTACTCGAGCGTGATGCCGGGCGCCTCCTTCGTGGCGGAGGACGGCGACGAGGCGTTCTTCTCGATGGGCTGCTACGGCATGGGTGTCTCCCGCCTCCTGGCGGTGGTGGCCGAGGAGTTCCACGACGACAAGGGCCTGCAGTGGCCGGAGGCCCTGGCCCCCTTCCGGGTCCACCTCCTGTCGGTCGGTGCCGGTCGGTCCCCCGAGGTGGCCGAGGCCGCCGACGCCCTCCACGACCGCCTGGTGGCGGCCGGTGTCGACGTCCTCTACGACGACCGGGACGTGTCGCCCGGGGTCAAGTTCGCCGACGCCGACCTGCTCGGGATGCCCGTCCGCCTGGTGGTCGGGTCCAAGGGCGTGGCCCGGGGGATCGTCGAGTGGCGGTCCCGGGCAAACGGCGAGGAGCGGGAGGCGGCCCTCGACGGACCGGTGGAGGCCCTGCTCGGCTCCTGAGCGGGCTCGACGGGGGCTCGGAAGGCCCCGGCGGCGTCCCGGGGGCCACCCGTTTGGGGTCGCGGACTGCCTGGTCCG
>DATCCR010000230.1:0-2934 GCA_036511155.1 Acidimicrobiales bacterium | reverse complement strand
CGACCCGTCGGCCTGCCGCAGGACCCGCCGGAGCACCTGGTCAGGGTCCCACTGACCAGTCTGCGCTGCTATACTTGTCAGTCTGCCGTTCGGTTGGGGTGTAGTGACGCTGAGGAGGCGTGGGCGGCCAGCCCACGCTTTTGTTTTGGTCGGAAACACCCCCACCGGGTGCGCAGCGCAGGTCAGGACCCCCGGGTCGCCGGCCCAGTACCAGCAACCATACGACCGACGACAGACGAACACACCGGAGAGGAGGCAGCGCAGATGGTCGAGGATCTCTTCGCCGCACTCCAGCCCGCCGTTGTCGCGGCCAACCTCGAGTTGGTCGATGTCGAGATGAAGTCGGGCGTCCTCCAGGTGACCGTCGACCGCGAGGGCGGGGTGGACCTCGAGGCCCTCACCGACGCTAACCGGACCGTGTCCACCCTGCTCGACGAGTTGGACCCCATTCCGGGCCACTACTCCCTCGAGGTCTCGAGTCCCGGGATCGAGCGCCCCTTGCGCACCCCGGCTCACTTCGCCAAGGCCACCGGTGCCACGGTGACGGTCAAGACCCGACCGCAGGTGCCGGGCGAGCGCCGGATGCAGGGCACCCTGGTCTCCTCCGACGACGACGGGTTCATCCTGGCCCTCGACGGTGCCGATGAGCCGATCCGATTGGCCTACAGCGACATCGACCGGGCCCGCACCGTGTTCGTGTGGGGCGGGCAGGACACACCGGGCCACCCTGGGGGCAAGAAGCCCGGTCCGAGGCAGGCTGGCGGCAAGAACCCGGCCAAGAAGAATTCAGCACAGACGCAGAAGAGGAAGCAGGTCGTGACCCCATGAGCAAGACGAACTTCGAGTTCCTCGACGCACTCGGCCAGATCGCGCGGGACAAGGGGATCTCCGTCGAGACGTTGCTCGACGCCCTGGCCAACGCCCTGGTCGCCGCCTACAAGCGGCGCCCGGACGCGGCAGAGGAGGCGGTGGTCACCATCGACCCCGACTCGGGCGAGATCCGGGTGTACGGCCAGGAACTCGACGAGGACGGCAACGTCATCCGCGAGTGGGACGACACCCCGAACGACTTCGGTCGGATTGCCGCCCAGACGGCCAAGCAGGTCATCCTCCAGCGCATCCGCGAGGTCGAGCGTGACCTCAAGTACGAAGAGTATGCGGGCCGCGAAGGCGACATCGTGACCGGCATCGTCCAACAGACCGACAACCGGTACACCTTGCTCGACCTGGGCAAGGTCGAGGCGTTGCTGCCCCAGGCCGAGCAGGTCTCCTACGAGCGCTATGAGCACGGCGCCCGCCTGAAGGCGTACATCGTCGAGGTCCGCAAGACCACCAAGGGTCCCCAGATCGTGGTCAGCCGGAGCCATCCGGGACTGATCAAGCGGCTGTTCGAGCTCGAGGTCCCCGAGATCTCCTCGGGCGCCGTGGAGATCAAGGCCGCCGCCCGCGAGCCGGGCCACCGCACCAAGATCGCCGTGTGGTCGAACGACCCCAACGTGGACCCGGTCGGAGCCTGCGTGGGCGCCCGGGGTTCCCGGGTGCGCATGGTCACCAATGAGCTCCGCGGTGAGCGGGTCGACGTGGTGCCCTACTCCGACGACCCGGTCGAGCTGATCCAGTCCGCCTTGGCACCGGCCCGTGTGCGCGAGGTCCGCCTCGACGACGAGTCCGGCACCGCCACGGTCATCGTGAGCGACTACCAGCTGTCCCTGGCCATCGGCAAGGAGGGCCAGAACGCCCGCCTGGCCGCCCGGCTGACGGGCTGGCGGATCGACATCAAGAGCGAGACCCAGCTGGCCGAGGAGGAGTCGGGTTACGCCGGCGAGGAGTGGGCCGAGGGCGAGTGGATCCAGAACGAGGCGGGCGAGATGGTCTGGCAGCCCGCCGAGGGCGGCTCCGCAGTGTCCGCCACCGAGTGGGCCGAGGGCGCCGACGGCGCCGACGAGGGGGCCGGCGGCGAGGGTGCCCCGGTCGCCGCTGAGGCCGCTGAGGCCGAGGCTGAGGGCGCCACGGTGGCCGACGCTGACGCGGTCGCGGTCGAGGAGGCCACCGAGGAGGCCGAGTCCACCGGCACCGACGCGACGGAGGCAGCCTCGGGCGCCCCGGACGTCGAGGGGGCCGAGGCCCCGGCCGGGGAGGGTCCGGCATAGTCCCTCAGCGGACCTGCATCGGGTGCCGCCGGAACGGTCCGGCCGACACCATGGTGCGGGTGGTGCGCCTCGCGGACGGGTCGCTGACCCCGGGGCGGGCGCTCCCGGGGCGTGGCGCCTGGTTGTGCCGGGACTCGACGACCTGCGTCGACCTGGCCGAGAAGCGCCGGGCGTTCGAACGGGCCCTGCGGGGTCCGATCGGGACCGGGGTGGTCGACGACCTGCGAAGAGCGCTCGGAGGAACCGCCGGACCGACGGGCCGTGAGGGCTCGGAGAGTCCAGCGTCATGATGTGCGAGGATGGAGGGTCGTATGTGCGCTTTGGCACCTACGACATCGAAGGAAGGGCAGTAACAGCCGTTGCCGAAGAAAATCCGGGTATACGAGCTCGCTCATGAGCTTGGCCTGACCAACAAGGAGGCCCTTGACCTCTGCCTGTCCCTCGGGATGGGCGTCAAGAGCCATTCGTCGTCCATCGAGGACGCGCAAGCCGATCGCGCCCGTCGCAAGGCCGACCGCGAGGGCCTCCGCCGCCCCGTGCAGCCGGAGGAGCCGGCTGCGCCGGCCAAGAAGGCCGCCGCCAAGAAGGCCCCGGCCAAGACGGTCGCGTCCACTGGCGAGCCGGGCTCCCCGGCGGCCGACGGCGACAGCCCGGCCGCCGGCGAGGGCGCCGAACCGGTGTCACCGCCCCCGATCAAGCGCACCGGGGCCCGCCTAGTGACCAGCCGACCGGCCTCGGAGCAGCCGAGCGCCGCGCCGCCCCCCGCCCCCCGCCCCGCCCCCGT
>DATCCR010000229.1:0-2957 GCA_036511155.1 Acidimicrobiales bacterium | reverse complement strand
CGACCGCACCAGGTCGGCGCGGGTCGACCGGAGCGACAGGTTGTGGAATCCGCCGCGGGCCAGACGGTCGTCGACCGGGGAGCGCTCGCCGGCCAGCCACGGGGTGAACACCACCCGGCCGCTGCCCGGGTCGGCGGTGGCGGCCAGGGCCGTCAGGTCGTCATAGGCGAGCGACGCGTCTGCCGGATCGCCCGTCGAGGCCAGGGCATCGCGGAACCACTCGAGGGCCCGCCCGCCCGACTCCTGGTTGTTGGCCACCAGCCGCAGGCCGGGCAGGATGCCGGGCACGGTGGCCATCTGGCGGATGGCGTCGGTCTTCTTCTTCGGCGTCGGGCAGCTGATCCAGCTGGTGGTGGAGATGGCCACATGGGGTTGGAAGGCGAGTACCGCGCCGGAGCCCACGCAGGCCGAGTGGAGATCCGGGGTGCCGGCCACCACCCGGACGCCGTCGGGCAGACCGAGGTCGGCCGCCACCGAGGGCAGCACGGTGCCCAGGACCGAGGCGGTGGCCGACAGCGACGGCAGCTTGTCGGCCGGCACCCCGCTGGCCCGGACCAGGACCGGGTCGTACTCCAGGACGTCGGGTCGCCGGTTGTCGGTGAGCCAGGCGCCGGCCATCGATGCCGGCGTGGCCGCCGCCCGCCCGGTGAAGCGCATCGAGAGGTAGTCCACCGGCTCGAGGTACCAGCGGGTGGCCCGGGCCACGTCGGGCTCGTCACGCTCGAGGTGAAGGATGTGGCCGATCGGGTCCGCCCCCGACGTGGACGGGGCACCTCCGCTGTGGCGGATCCAGCGCACCAGCGCGACCGGGTCGTACCCGGCCACCGGCCCGGCGATGACGCCCCGGCTGTGGGGCCCGCCCCGGGTGTCCGACCACAGCTGGCAGGGCCCCACGGGCACGCCCTCGGTGTCCACCGGCACGGTGCTGGCCCACTGCCCCGTGCAGGAGACAGCCACCACCGTCGACGGGTCGACCACGCCGGATGCCAGGGCCCGGCGGGCCGAGTCGCGCACCAGGTCCCACCACAGGGCCGCGTCCTGGGTGGCCCCGCCGCCGGGGCCGAGGTCGGTGGCGACCGCCCGGTGCTCGTGCCAGGCGATGGCGCCGGCCAGCGACACCAGCCCGACCTTCGGCCCGCCGGTGCCGAGGTCGACGGCCAGCACCCAGGCGTCCTCGCGTCGTCCGGGGGCCGGCGCGGTCACCACGGCACCATCAACGGGCCGCCACCCGGCCCGCCACCCGGGGACAGGCCTCAGGCATCGCCGGGGATGGCCTGCTGGGCGTCCATCATGTCGGCCATCACCATCCGGATGAACTCGTCGGCCTCGTCGGTCAGACCCCCGGCCACGCCCCCGTAGACCGCGCTCGACTGCGGGGTGTCGTCGGCGTGCTCGTTGGCGTAGGCGACGGCGTCGGCCAGGTCCGTGGCGAACGCCTCGGCCACGCCGAGCTTCGTCTGGGGCCGGGTGACGGCCATGTGCAGAGCGTTCGGATACTGCTGGCCGTTCAGGCGCCAGCCACGCTGCCGCAGGAAGTCGTTGACGTGGTAGACGTCGAACCGGTCGGAGGTGAAGCTGAACAGGAACGTCGGCTTGCCCAGGATGCGCAGCTCCTCGTGGCTCCGCACCGCCGCCTGCATGGCCGCCGAGGTGGCGAAGATCTGCTCGGCGTAACCCCGGTAGCCCTCTCGACCGAGCTGCACCATCGATGCCCACGTGGCGGCGAGCAGGCCCCCCGAGCGTGAGCCGTCCATCCCGGGCGAGCAGTACTTGCCACCGCTCCACCCGGTGTTGAAGAAGTACTGGGCGTTGCGCAGGGCCTTGTCCCGGAAGGAGAGTACCGAGGTCCCCTTCAGGGCGTAGCCGTACTTGTGGGTGTCGGCCGAGATTGAGGTCACCCCCGGCACCCGGAAGTCGAACAGCGGGATGTCATAGCCGAGCTCCTGGCCGAAGGGCAGGATCCACCCGCCCAGGCAGCCGTCCACGTGGAGGCCGATGCCCCTGGCGAGAGCGATGTCGGACAGTGCCTCGATCGGGTCCACCGTCCCGTAGCCGTAGTTGCACGCCGACCCCACGAGGGCGACCGTCTGGTCGTCGACGGCGCCGGCCACCCAGTCGGTGTCGACCTGGGTGGTGACCGGGTCGACCGGGGCCACCCGCAGCTCGATGCCGAACAGGTGGCAGGCCTTGTCGAACGCCGGGTGAGCCGTCTCGGGCTTGATCACGTTCGGACGGACCGTGCCCCGGGTGGCGGCCGCATGGTCGCGGTAGGCCAGCAGGGCGTGGCAGATGCTGCCGGTGCCGCCCGACGAGATCAGACCGACCGGCTCGACGTCGGTCACCGCCTCGGCGTGCAGCAGGTCGAGCGTCATGGCGATGATCTCGGACTCGAAGCGGGTGGCGCTCGGGCACATGTCGCGCTGGAGCACGTTGACGTGGGAGAAGAGCGAGAACGCCTCGTTGAGGAAGTCGTAGTGGTCGTGGTCACCGCAGTACATGGTCCCCGAGCACTTGCCCGTCTCCCAGGTGCGGTCCTCCTCGGTGGACATGGTCCGGAGGATGCCGAGCACTTCCTCGCGGGGTAGGCCCTGATCGGGCAGGGTGCGGTGCACGGGCACCCGGTCGACGTAGGGATAAGGGCTCATGGGGCGACTCCTCGTGCGTGCGGTGCCGGACGTGGCCGACAGAGGCACGGTACAGCCTGTCCGGGGGCCGGTCACGCAACGGGGGGTGCGCGTTCCGTGGGGCGACCCACCATGGGAAACACTCAAGTGACCAGGTGTTTTCGTCGATGGGGCCCTGTGGAGTGGCTGTCGGTGGCGGACACCGTGACGAAGGAGGCGGACGGCTCGTTGAGCCGTGTCGTCAGCGGCCGCATGGCCTCGATCGCGCTGATCGTGGGCAGCGCCCTCGTGCTGGTCTCCGAGTTGCTGGTGCCCGGTGCCTACTCGAGGGCC
>DATCCR010000228.1:0-6719 GCA_036511155.1 Acidimicrobiales bacterium | reverse complement strand
AGCAGCCCAGGTGGCACCCGCCGCCACCCCGGCGGCACCGGCCACGCCGGCACCCGCCGCACCCGACGCACCCGCACAGGTCGCCGCATCGGCACCCGCCGCACCCGCACAGGCCGCCACGCCGGCACCCGCCGCACCTGCGGCCCAGCCCGCCCCCGCGGTGGCCGCCGCCCCCGCAACGACCGACGTCCCGACCCAGCCGGGCTCCGCCCCGGTGCGGCCGCCGACCAGCGCGTCCGGCCGCGCGATCCCGCCACCTCCTGGTGGCCCGCCCCGCTCGGTCACCGGCAAGCCCATCCCGCCGCCCCCCGGGGCCGGCGGACGCCGCCCCCCGCCCGGGGCCCCGCGTCCCGGCGGCTTCGCCGGTCGTCCCGGCGGACCCGGTGCCGGCCGTCCCGGCGCGCCCCGTACCGGAGGCCCCCCGGGGGCCACGGGCGGTGGCTACGGCGGACGTCCCGGTGGCACCGGCGGTGGCTACGGCGGGGGTCGTCCCGGCGGCGGCCCCGGTGGTGGCCCCGGCGGTCCCGGTGGAGGTCCCGGTGGGCGAGGTGGCCCCGGTGTGGGTCGCGGTCGTCCCAACCAGCGTCGGCCCCGCCGGCGTCGTCGGAACCTCGAAGAGCTGGAGCCGACCACCCTCACTGCCTACGCTCCGTCCACCGCACCGGTGCCGGAGAACGAAGTCATCATCGAGCGCGGCTCGACGGCCCGTGACCTCGGCCCGAAGCTGAACCGTTCGGCCGGCGACGTCGTGCGCTTCCTGCTCCTGCAGGGGGAGATGGTCACCGCCACCCAGTCGCTGACCGACGACATGATCGAGTTGTTCGCCGCCGAGTTGGGCGCCGAGGTGCGCCTGGTCGACCCGGGCGAGGAGCGCGAGGCCGAACTGCTGGCCAAGTTCTTCGACGAGGACGATGAGGAAGAGGACGAGTCGGAGTTGCGGACCCGCCCGCCGATCGTGACCGTCATGGGCCACGTCGACCACGGTAAGACGTTGCTGCTCGACCGCATCCGATCGGCCAACGTCGTGGCCGGCGAGGCCGGCGGCATCACCCAGCACATCGGCGCTTACCAGGTCGAGTGGCAGGGCCACCCGATCACGTTCATCGACACCCCGGGCCACGAGGCCTTCACGGCCATGCGTGCCCGTGGCGCCGAGGTGACCGACATCGTGGTCCTGGTGGTGGCGGCCGACGACGGCGTCATGCCCCAGACCGTCGAGGCCATCAGCCACGCCAATGCCGCCGACGTCCCGATCATCGTGGCCGTCAACAAGATCGACCGTGACGAGGCCGACCCCAACCGGGTCCTGCAGCAGCTGTCGGAGCACGGGCTGGTCCCCGAGGCCTGGGGCGGCGACACCATCGCCGTCGAAGTGTCGGCCCTGCAGTCCCTGGGCATCGAGGACCTGCTCGAGCAGATCGTCCTGGTCGCCGAGATCGAGGAGCTCCAGGCGTCGCCCGAGGGCCGGGCCCGCGGCATCGTCATCGAAGCCGAGCTCGAGATCGGCCGCGGTCCTGTGGCCTCGGTCATCGTCGAGCGGGGCACGCTCCGGGTCGGCGACCCGATCGTGGCCGGGGCGGCGTGGGGCAAGGTCAAGGCCCTGGTCGACGACCACGGTCACCAGATCAAGGAGGCCCCGCCCTCCACGCCGGTGCAGGTGCTCGGGTTCTCCGAGCCGCCTGAGGCCGGCGACGAGTTCCGGGTCGCCCCCGAGCTGGCCCAGGCCCGCACCATCGGCGAGGCCCGTGCTCACCGCTACCGCGTGGCCGGCCACGTGCCCGCCGCCACCTCGGCCCTGGGCGGCGCCAAGCTCGAGGACCTGTTCGAGCAGATCCAGCGGGGCGAGACAGCCACGCTGAACCTGATCCTGAAGGCCGACGTGCGCGGCTCGCTCGAGGCGGTCACCGAGAGCCTCCGCAAGCTGGAGCGCGACGACGTGAAGCTCAGCTTCGTCCTCCGGGGCGTGGGCGGCATCACCGAGTCCGACGTCGAGCTGGCCCAGGCCTCCAATGCCACCATCATCGGCTTCAACGTGCGCCCCGACCGGCGCTCACGGGAGATGGCGGCCAAGGCCGACGTGGAGATCCGGACCTACGAGATCATCTACAAGCTGCTCGAGGACCTCGAGGCGGCCATGCTCGGCATGCTCTCGCCGGTCTTCGAGGAGATCGTGACGGGCGAGGCCGAGGTCCGTCAGGTCTTCCGGGTCCCGAAGATCGGTGCCATCGCCGGCTGTTACGTCCGGGAGGGCGTCATCACCCGAGGCTCCAAGGTCCGCTTCCTCCGCGAGGGCGTCATCATCTGGAAGGGTGCCATCACGTCGCTGCGTCGCTTCAAGGAAGACGCCCGCGAGGTCCAGGCCGGGTTCGAGTGCGGTATCGGGCTCTCGGACTACCAGGACCTCAAGGACGGCGACATCATCGAGACCTTCGACGAGCGGGAGATCCCCCGCACCTGACGCTGACCGCCGCCCGGCGCCACCGGGCGGCGCAGGCAGGTGGTCGAGGACGGACGGGAGGGCCAGTGGCACGTCGTCAGGACAACCGGGGCGTCGCCCCCTACTCCCGCTCGCTGCGGGTCAATCAGGTCCTGCGCCAGGTCGTGGCGGACGAGATCGAGCGGCTGGCCGATGCCGACGAGCGGTTGCGGCTGGTCACCATCACCTCGGTCGAGACCACCTCGGACCTCCGCCAGGCGACGGTGTACCTGAGCTCCCTCTCCGAAGACGCGGCTGCCGCCCTCGATGCGCGCCGGGTGCAGCTCCAGAAGGCCGTGGCCCGCCAGACCAAGTTCAAGCGCACCCCGCAGCTCGCGTTCGTCCAGGACCCGGCCGTGGTGACCGGCAACCGGATCGAGGACCTGCTGCGCCAGATCCGCGCGTCCGACGATGCCGCCGGCCGGATCGAGACCGACGGTCAAGAGGACAACTACCGGTGAGCCCCCCGTCGACTGACCAGGTCAACGGCCTGGTGGTGGTGGACAAGGAGGCCGGCTGGACCTCCCATGATGTGGTGGCCCGCTGCCGGAGGATCTTCGGCCAGAAGCGGGTCGGCCACGCCGGCACCCTCGACCCCGACGCCACCGGCGTGCTGCTGGTGGGCCTGGGCCGGGCCACCCGGCTGATGCGGTTCCTGACCGCCCTCCCCAAGACCTACGAGGCCGAGGTCGTGCTGGGTACGGCCACATCCACACTCGACGCGTCGGGCGACGTCACCGGGACGTGGGACATGGAGGACGTGACCCTGTCCGCCGTGCGCGAGGCCGCGGTCACCCTGACCGGCGAGATCGAGCAGGTCCCGCCGATGGTGTCGGCCGTCAAGGTGGACGGGCGACGCCTGCACGCGTTGGCCCGCGAGGGGATCGTGGTCGAGCGGGCGGCCCGCCCGGTCACCGTCTACCGCTACGACGTCATGCCGGGCATGACCCCGGGCGTGTTCCGCATCGAGGTCGAGTGCTCGTCGGGCACCTACGTCCGGGTGCTGGCCGCCGACCTCGGCGAGGCCCTCGGGGGCGGGGCCCACCTGCGCAACCTGCGTCGGACCCGGATCGGCTCGTTCACCACGGAAGACGCCCGGCTCGTCGACGAACTCACGCCGGCCGTCGTGCTCACCCCCGCCCAGGCCATGCGCGACCTCGAT
The DNA here is from genome assembly GCA_036511155.1 of Acidimicrobiales bacterium. Taxonomy (GTDB): domain Bacteria; phylum Actinomycetota; class Acidimicrobiia; order Acidimicrobiales; family RAAP-2; genus Bog-756. Next base: position 3,081 of record DATCCR010000228.1, on the reverse strand, counting down.
CAGGTGGTGGTTCCCATCGACGCACAGAAGCTGGTGGCCAGGGGTCTGCCCCTCGACCGGGTGCCGCTCGGAGTGTCGGGCGACGGACCGTGGGGCCTGGTGGACGACGCCCACCACCTGCTGGCCGTCTACGAGGCCACCGAGACGGACCGGATCAAGCCGGCCGTGGTGATCGAGTCGGCCGGCTGAGCCACCCCGCCCGGACGGCGGTACGGCATCGCAGGATGGTTGGTCGGAGGGTCGGGCCCGGTGCTGACTGACTCGGCAGTAACCTTCCCGAATGTGGAGATCGTGACCGACAGCGCCCGGCTGCCTGCGCCCGCCGCCGGCTCGGCCGTCACCATCGGCGCCTACGACGGCGTGCACCTCGGGCACCGGGCCTTGTTGGCCGAGTTGCGTGCCCGGGCCGAGGAGGACGGCCTGGCCACCGTGGTCGTGACCTTCGACCGCCACCCGGCCGCCGTGGTGCGTCCCGAGTCGGCGCCACTGCTGCTGTGCGACCTCGACCAGAAACTCGAGCTGCTGGCCTCGGCCGGCGTCGACCGGACCGTGGTCGTCCGCTTCGACGAAGAGCGGGCCAACGAGTCGGCCGAGGAGTTCGTCACCCGGGAGCTGATCGAGGGTCTCGACGCCCGGCTCGTCGTGGTGGGGGAGGATTTCCACTTCGGTCACGGCCGCAAGGGCAACGTGGCCCTGCTCACCGAGATGGGCGCAGTGGCCGGGTTCGCGGTCGACGGCGTGACGCTCTCCTCGGAAGCGGGGGGCGACGCCCCGGCGGTCTCGTCCACCCGGGTGCGGACCCTGGTGTCACAGGGCGATGTCGAGGGCGCCGCGGTCCTGCTCGGCCGGCCCCACCAGGTGCGCGGGCCCGTGGTGACCGGCGACCGGCGTGGGGGAGCGGAGCTCGGGTTCCCGACGGCCAACCTCGACATCCCCGCCGACATCTGCCTGCCGGCGCCGGGCATCTATGCCGGGTGGTACGAGCGGCCGGACAGGTCGCGGCACCGCACCGCCGTGTCGGTCGGGCGCCGTCCCACGTTCTACGGCGCCGACGGCCAGCTGCTGGTCGAGGCGTTCCTGCTCGACTTCTCGGGCGACCTCTACGGCGAGCCCGCCCGGCTGTCGTTCGTGCACCGGCTCCGCGACGAGCTGGCCTTCGACTCCGTCGACGAGTTGGTGGCCCAGATGGGCCGGGACGTCGAGCGTACGCGGTCGTTGCTGAGCGTCTGAGCCCGGTCCTCCGGCGTGCCTGTTCGGGCTGATCGGAGGGGGGCGTCCTCCTCGGAATGCGAACGCGCCGGCGGCCACGCACGCGAGCCCTGCGATGCGGAGGGTTGCTGCGATCGTGGAAGCGTCGGGAGGCGGTCCACCGGTCCGGACAGTCGATGCACCAGGCCTACGGGTTGGGCTTCCTGCCCAGGACCTTGAGGACCCATGCGCCGAATCCGGTGGGCTGCTCGTAGTGATGGTGGTCCGAGCCGTGACCGGACCTCCCGAAGGAACCGCCATCGGAGCCCTCGGCGCGGTTGGGTACCTCGTACTTCGGCACCTTCGGGAGGTGCGACTTCTTCTTGCGCGACTTACTGCCGTCGGATCCCATGGCGCCATCTTGGCACCACCCGGCGTCGGCGAGCATCCGTAGGGTCACCTCCCGGCGACATCGGTTCGCTACGTTCTTCGTCATGACGTCGACCCGCGGCACGCGCCAGGGGACCGTAGGTCGTGCCCCATTGACCGCCATGGTGGTCCTGGGCGCCGTGGCTCTACTGGGCTCGGCCTGCTCCTCCTCGTCCCCTTCCTCGTCGTCCTCCTCGTCGTCCACCACGATGACCTCGATGGCGACGTCCACGACCACCTCGGCAGCCGTCGGGACGACCACCACCTCGGCCACCGGCGTCGTGAACCTGCCGGCCACGGCCCAGATCAAGGCCGACCTGAAGGGCGCGTTCATCGCCAGGAAGCACATTGCCGCCCAGGACGTGGTCGGCACCACGCCGGGCAGCGTCTACTACGCCTACGACAACTCGACGAAGACCTACTGGGCCCAGGCGCACTTCGATCTGTCGCCCACTGCCTCGGAACAGGTCATGGTCGGCTGGCAGGACGGCGGAGGCACGGGCCTCTTCGCGATGGCCGCCGACTCGCCGTGGTCGGCCCGGACCGGCGGCTTCCCGACCTACTGCGGTGAGGTGACGTACTTCCCGCCGGCCGTCCTGACCGTCTGGGGCATCACCGCCCCCTCCGGCCTCACCTGCTGACCGGGGCCGCTCCGGCTCAGAACACCGGGGCGTCGCCGAGCAGCTCGGTGCGGAGCTCGCGCTTCAGGATCTTGCCCGCCGGGTTGCGAGGGAGTGCCTCGCCCCGGAACCAGTAGCGGGTGGGCACATTGAAGGCGGCCAGTCGCTCCCGCACGTGTCGGGACAGCTCGTCGGCGGCCACGTCCATGCCGGGACGGAGCACGATGACGGCGCCCACTTCCTCGCTCAGCACGGGGTGAGGCACGCCGATGACGGCGCAGTCGGCCACCGCCGGGTGCTCGTGGAGGGCGGCCTCGATCTCGACGCAGTAGACGTTCTCGCCGCCGCGGATGATCATGTCCTTGGCCCGGTCGACGATGTGGACGAAACCCTCCTCGTCGATGCGGGCCACGTCGCCCGTGTGGAGCCAGCCGTTGGTGAACGACGCCGCGGTGGCGTCGGGTCGGTTCCAGTAGCCCCGCACCACGTTCGGGCCTTTGATCCACAGCTCGCCGGTGCGGGTCGGGTCGGGGGCCTGGTCGGCCGGCGGTTCGGCGCCGTCCCACTCCTCGGGCACCACGGCGACGTCGCAGACCGGCGAGGGCGGTCCGACACTGTCCGGCTTGCGCACGTAGTCGTCGCCGGCGTTCATGGTGGTCATGGCCGAGGTCTCGGTGAGGCCGTAGCCGTTGCCGGGGGCCCCGGCCGGGAAGTGCTCCTTGATCCGGCGGACGAGATCTGGCGGGCACGGCGCCCCGCCGTAGGAGATCGACTGGACCGATGAGGTGTCCCGCTTGGCGAAGTCGGGCGAGTCGATGACCTGCATGACCATGGCCGGCACGCC
>DATCCR010000227.1:0-30320 GCA_036511155.1 Acidimicrobiales bacterium | reverse complement strand
CTGGCCCCATGGCCGCGAGCCCGTCGAGCCCCGCGCCGCGCAGCAGGTTCAGCAGCATCGTCTCGGCCTGGTCGTCGGCGGTGTGACCCAGCAGCGTCCCCTCCGGGAGCACGGCGTGGCGGGCGGCCCGGGCCCGGGCCTCGAGGTTGGGCCCGTCGGCCACCACCACGCGCTCGGACCGGAACCCGGCGCCGAAGCGGGCAGCCACCTCGGCCACCACCCCGGCCTCGTCGGCCGACCCGGTACGCAGGCCGTGGTCGACGTGGACGGCGGTCACCCGGCACCCCGCTGCTGTGGCCAGCACCAGCAGAGCCAACGAGTCGGGTCCGCCGGACACGCCGCAGACCAGCGGGTCACCGGGGGGCGGGAAGGTACAACGGGCAAGGAGACCGGCAACCAGCGGGTCGGCCACCAGCTCCCCCGCCCGGACCGTCATCGACTCACCACGGGCACCGGCTCAGGAGAAAAGGGCAGGCGCAGGGGACGCCCCGACCCGGGCGATCCACGTCGACGGGTCACGGATCTCCTCGAGGGACGGCAGCCACTCGGGACCGCGCCAGACGTGGTCGAGCAGTTCGGGGCCGCCCGACTCCTCGACGGCGGCGATGAACCGCTCGCCCTCCTCGTACTGACGGAGCTTGGCCTCGATCCCGATGAGCTGCTGGAGGATCCGGGACAGGCCGTGGGCCTGCTTACGCCTGGCCCGGAGCACCTTGGAGAAGTGGGCGGCGCTCGGGATGTCGGCGGCGCCGGCCCGGTCCATGGTCACGTCGCCGTGGCCCTCGAGCAGGCTCATCAACGCCTGGATGCGGTGGAGCCCCTCGAGCTGCTCGGGCGTGGCCACCAGGCCGAGGGCACCGTTGTCGTCGAGCGGGTTCCGCCCGGCCCGGATCTCGTCGGTCATCCGCTTGAGCGCCGTGGCCAGCCGTGCCGGGTCGGGCTCGAGCGAGCCGATCCCCTCCTCGACGAGCGACACGAAGTAGTCGCGCATCCAGGGGATGGCGGTGAACTGGCACCGGTGGGTCACTTCGTGGAGGGCCAGCCACAGTCGGAACTCGCGGGGCTCGAAGCCGTGCTGGCGCTCGAGGGCGACCACGTTCGGGCCCACGAAGTAGACGAGGTCCTGGTCGTCGGCGGCCTCCTCGGTCAGCAGCAGGTCGTACTGCCCGAGCACCCGGGTCGAGAGCCAGCCGAGCACCACGCCCATCTGGACCCCGGTGGCGGTCCGCCCGGCTGTGGCCAGGGGGCCGGACAGCCGGGACAGGACGGTGTTGGATTCGGACAGGCGCGACGGGTCGAGCCGGTCAAAGTGGGGGCCGAGGAGGCGCTGGAAGCTGGCCACGTTGGCGCTGACCCAGCCAGGGCGGTCGGTGACCCGCGCCCGGGCGGGTCCGGCGGCCGAGCGCAGCCCGGTCGAGGCGGCCACCAGCTCCTCGGCCTGCCCGGTCAGCTCGTCGAACTCGATCTGGAGGAGGTCGGGCCGGTACGGGACGGGCATCCGGGTGCGGCTCCCGACCCAGCCGGCCACCCGCACGGCGGTGTCCCAACCCACCGCACCCGGCAACGGCACGTCATCCACTGCGGGCAGGACGGGATCGAGGAGGGTCACGGGACCAGTGTAGGGAGGCGGCGCCCGACGGGTGGCCCGGGGCGCCGGCGGGAGTGCTCTCCGGTCGTCACTCGGTGCCGGGGGCGCTCTCCTCCAGCAGCGCCCGGGCCACACGGTCCCGCAGGGCATCCGGCACGCGGTCCTGGCAGCGGTTGGCCACCAGCTTGCGCAGCTCGGACTCGAACCCGTACGCGCCGACGCACGGGCCGCACAGGTCGAGGTGACGGACGATCTCGATCCGACGCTGCTCGGTCAGCTCGCCGTCGAGGTAGTAGTACAGCCGCTCGATCGTCTCGTCGCAGCCGACGAAGCCAGCGAGGGGTTCGGTCGCGCCCGGTCCGGTGCCGTCGCCCGGTACGCCGTCTCCGTCATGTCCCATCGGCAGTCTCCCCACTACCTCGCCTCATCGGATGCCCCGACGAGGCCGCGAGCTCTTCCGACATCGACCAACGCCTTCTGCAGGGCTTTTCTTCCGCGATGGATCCTGCTCATGACCGTGCCGATCGGCACGTCGGTGATCTCGGCGATCTCCTTGTAGGAGAATCCCTCGACGTCGGCGAGCAGCACGGCCATGCGAAAGGTGTCCGGAAGCGACTCGATCGCCGCCTTGACGTCGGTGTCGGTGAACCTGTCGAGGGCCTCGTCCTCGGCGCTCCGACCGAGCCCGGCCGACGGGTCGCCGGCCAGGTGGTGGTAGAGGTACAGGTCCTCGACGTCCTCGACGTCGGCGATCTCGGGCCGACGCTTCTTGGCCCGGTACGTGTTGATGTACGTGTTGGTCAGGATCCGGTAGAGCCATGCCTTGAGGTTGGTCCCCGTCTCGAAGGAGCCGAAGGCCCGGTAGGCCTTGAGGTAGGTCTCCTGGACGAGGTCCTCGGCGTCGGCCGGGTTCCGGGTCATGCGCAGCGCCGCCGTGTACAGGGCGGGCATGTACTCCATGGCGAGGTCGGAGAACTGCTCCTGGTCGGCCATGGGGCCACCCTACACAGACGCGGTGTCGACGGTGACGGCGGCAGCGTCCCCCCCGCCGCCGTCGGCCGGGCTACGAGACGCTGATGGTCAGCGCCTGGGTGGCGGTGTTCTGGGTGTGTGGTTTGGCCTTCGTCTTCTTGTCGGTGGCCTGCACGGTGAAGCTCCACGAGCCTGCTGTCGTCGGCTTGCCGGTCACGACGCCGGCCGCCGTCAGCTTCAACCCCGGAGGCAGCGACGTCGAACCCGTGGCGAGCGCCCACTTGTAGGGCGGGTTGCCGCCGGAGGCCGTCAGCACCGTCTTGTAGGCGTGTTTGACCGTGCCGTGCGGCAGGGTCAGGGAGGTCACGGCCAGCCCGGAGCCCCCGCCCCCACCACCGATCGCCTTGTCGCAGGACTGGTTCACCGGGCCGACCGGGTTGGGCGTGCCGCTGACCGTCGCCTCGTCGCACGACTTCCCCACGTAGGTGCCGTTGGACACCGAGAGCACCACCGAGTAGTTGCCGGCGTAGGCGAAGGTGTGGGTGGGCAGCGCGGTGTCACCGGGCAGGGCGGCCGGGCCGGTGGTCGAGCCGTCGCCCCAGTCGATCGAGTATGTCAGCGGTGCGCCGTTGGGGTCGTGGCCCTCGACCGAAGCCGACACGTTCAGCGGGGCGACGCCGGCCGACGGGTCCAGGCCGATCCCGGCCGTCGGGTTGTTGTTGGACACCAGCGAGGTGCCCTTCAGGAACACCGCCGAGTCGTAGATCCCGTCCGACGAGTCGGCGATGGCCAACCGCATGTGGTTGGCGACGCCCGGGGTGACCGTGGCCTGGCAGGTCAGCACCTTGGTGATGCCGTCCATCTCGAGGTCGATGGGGCTCGGCCCGTTGGGGTCGTAGTAGTTCGGTCGGAACAGGTCGGGGCGCATGGCCGTGGGCATGGGCGACTGGACCGGGTTGGACTGGTTGACGTTGTTGACGGCCACCGGCACGAACGGTGAGGCCGGGTCGCCGGCCACCTGGCGTACCTGGGCGCAGTTGGAGGTGTTGCCGGCTCCGTCGGTCACCCAGAAGGCGAACACGTCGTTGAACGAGGTGTTGACCCACTCGGGGTACTCGTCCGAGGCGAACGAGTACTGGAAGGCCACTTGGTTGGTCGTCGGGGTGAAGTCGAACGACAGCACCGCGGCGTCCTGGGTGGGATAGCCCGAGAGTGCCGACAGCTGCGAGTCGCCGGGCAGCACCCAGTCGGTCGAATTGGAGTCCGAGGTGTTGGGCCCGACCACTTCGTTGGCGTTGCCGGAGGACATGACGATGCCGCTCGACATACCGAGCACGGTGGGGTCGTTGAAGGCGAACGTGCCCCGGGCGGCGCTCGCCCCGGTGTACTGCACGTTGGAGATGGCCACCCCCGGGCCGACGAGCGCCTGGGCGACCGCCTGGTCGGTGCCGGTGGTGTCGACCGCCTGGTTGGGGTTGGAGCCCGCAGGGGCCGCGCCGACCGGCCCCGGGAACGCCAGTACCAGGGCCCCGATCGCCGCCGACAGCACCGCTGTCTTCCTAGCCGTCACTCGCATGTGCCCACTCCTCGTCGATCTGTTCGAAACGGGACCCGGACCTCCGGGAGCCCCACTGTCCTGACGGGATAGTGGTGGGAACACCTGACGGGGAGATGACGATCGCCGTCGAACGGAGAATTGGGGCCTTTGGTCCCGACGATGCGGCAACCGGGCGGACCGCAGGAGCGGAGCGGCCCGAGGGGACCGTCCAGCCGTCCGGGTCAGCTGCCGGCGATGCCCACGACGGGCTGGCCCGGGGCGGTGCCCGGCGCCGACCCGAAGAACGGGGCGTCGCCGAAGGCGAGCACCCCGCCGTCAGCGGCCACCATCCAGTAGCCGCCGCCGTCTGGCGTCGGCGTCAGCCCCGTGACCGGCGCGTTGAGCGCCAGCCCACCGGCCGAGCCGAAGAAGGCGGCGTCACCGAAGGCGAAGATCCCACCATCGGAGGCCACCAGCCAGTAGCCGCCGCCGTCAGGCGTCGCCGCCATGCCCACGATGGGCCGGTTGAGGGCCAGTCCCCCGGTCGAGCCGAAGAAGCCGGCGTCGCCGAAGGCGAAGATCCCGCCGTCGGAGGCCACCATCCAGTAGCCCCGGCCGTCCGGGGTCCGGGTCATGCCGACCACCGGGCGGTTGAGGACGAGCGCCCCGGTGGATCCGAGATAGGGGGCGTCCCCGGCGGCGAAGATGCCGCCGTCGCCGCCCACCAGCCAGTAGCCGCCGCCGTCCGGCGTCGCCGCCACGCCCACGATCGGGGCGTTCAGGCCCAAGCCGCCGATCGAGCCGTAGAAGCGGGCATCGCCGAAGTTGAAGATCCCGCCGTCCGCGCCGACCAGCCAGTAGCCGCCGCCGTCCGGGGCGGGCGCCAGTCCCACCACCGGCTTGTTCAGGTTGAGCGCCCCGTTGGGCCCGTAGGAGGTGTCCGCCCCGAATGCGAAGACCTGTCCGGCCGACGTCACCATGCGGTACCCGTCACCCGGGCCGCCGGACGGGGGCGTCGTGGTGGTGGTGGAAGGCCGGGTGGTGGTCGTGGATGACGGGGCGGTGGTCGTCGCCGACGGCCGCGTGGTGGTCGTGGTACCGCCACCGGTACCGCCTGACGAGCTCCCGCCGAGCAGCGGGGTGAGGGCGGTCCCGTCGACCACCGACGGGCCGCCGGTGCCGGCGTAGGCCCGCAACGAGTGGAGGAAGGCCGCCGACCCCTGGCTCGGTGACCAGAAGGGCGGGATCCCCCCGCCGTAGTACCCACCGAAGTTCACCTCGGCCACGTCGATGCGCAGGGCGCCGGCCGCCACCGGGGGGAAGCTGAACTGGAGCGCGTGGTTCCGGTACTGGCCCGTCTCGGTGGCGAGCTTGGTCCACCCGGTGCCCGGTTCGTTGGCCGACAGCGTGTAGTTGCGCACCCCGCTGGCCGTGGAGCCGACCGACTGGGTGTCGACCACCACACGGTCGATGGTCTGGTTCGAGGCCAGGGTGACGGTCAGCGACGGCGTGGTGTCGCCGGCCCCCGAGGTCCAACCCTGGCCGTAGCCCACGGACTGACCGGCGATGGCGGCGGCGGCGTTGCCGCTCGATGCGCCGGCCGTGGCCCCGGAGGCGGCCGTGGCCAGATCGGACCCGTAGGGCTCGGTCGGGCCGACGGTGAGCGTGTCGCCGGCCGGGTAGGTCAGGTAGGTGACCTGGCCGGACAGCGGGAGGCTGTAGGCCGTCCCCGAGTCGGCCTGCACGGTGGTGACCGCCCCGTACTGGGTGGCGACAGTGATCGGGTGCCTTCCGCCCGACGGATCGGTGAGGGTGACGGTCGCGGTGACCGGGAGGCCGTCGGTCCACACCGCGGCCAGCGCCGTGCTCCCCCCTCCGGCCGGGCCGAAGTCGGCCTGGAACGCACGGGGGATGCCGGTGTCGGGCATCGACACGTACGGCCGGCCGGCCAGGATGCCTGTGGCGGCCATGGTGGCCAGCGCCGCGGGCTTCACGTAGTCGACGTTGTTCGAGGCCTGGAGCAGCGAGAAGCTGACCCCGTCGGTGCCCCAGGAGCCTTCGTCGAAGAAGTAGTGCTCCACCGGCACTCCGAGGACCTTCTGCCAGATCAGTGACCGGGCCGAGGTGTCGGCCTGGCCCAGGAAGTTGTAGTCGCCGTCGCTCCACCACCCGACCTCGGTGAACCACAGTGGCTTGCCGCCCAGCAGCGCCTGGAGCTGGCGCACCTGGGTCTGCATGCCGTCCTCCTCGTAGGCGTCGTTGGACCCGGTGTACGGGTGGATTCCGGCCACGTCCATCCAGGCCAGTCCACCGGCGGCGATCAACTGCTGCCACCACCAGGGCACCGGCTCGAGCGACGAACCGCCGATGACGGTGGCGTTCGGCTCCACCGTCTTGACCGCGGCGTAGAAGGGCTTCAGCACCGAGGTGGCATAGGTGCCCCCGTCGGACCATCCCGTGTTGTTCGACTCGTTCCACGGCTCCCACACCGTGACCGGCGCGCAGTTGCCGCAGCCCGGCGGAACGGTGGCGTAGTGGGCGACGAGGGCGGCCACGTCGCCCTGCCACAGCCCGTTCTTCACCAGCGCGGTGGAGGTCGGGTCGCCGCCGCTGACCTGGATCCAGTAGGCGACGTGGTCCTTGGCGGACAGATAGGCGGCCTTGTAGGGGTCGGTGGAGGCCGCCGCGAAGGTCATGGCCGACGGCCCGCAGGTGGCCGCAGTCGGGGCGTTGGCATGGCAGTCGGGGAGGACCGAGCCCCAGTCGACCGACGTCAGGCTGCGGTGCCCGCTGAGGCCGAGCTGGGCGTCGAGTGCCACACCCCGGGGGTCGGCCGGGCCGCCCGAGCCGGCCCCGGCCGGCAGCGAGCCGAGGTCGAGGCGGTTGCCGTCCGCTCCCACCGTGTAGGGCATGCACGTCGTACCCAGGGTGGTGGGCGGCGACGTCGAGGTGTCGAGGAGCGAGGCCTGGACCTCGTAGGGACCGGGGGCGATGTCGGCCGAGGGGAGCGTGAGCGGGACCGATGCCAGGCCGGTGGCCGACGTGGGGAGGTCCACGACGTTCGGGGCCGGCACCGTCTCGGTGGCCAGGGTGGCCGCGCTCTCGACCGAGTAGGCGAGTCTCAGGTGGCTCGCCTGGGACACCCACCACGGGTCGAAGGTGGCGGTGACGGCGGGCGTGGTGCCGGCCGGGAAGTAGTTGCCCGGTGCCGGGGTCGACAGGCCGGCGCCCCAGCCGAGCTTGTTCGAGGGGGCGTGGGGGGCCGTCAGGTAGGACTGCAGGTCGGCGAGCGAGAAGGTGGAGATGGCGTCGCCCGACGAATTGAAGGGCGGCCCGCTCTGGAAGTAGAAGGTCGAGCCGACCAGTGCGAAGCTCCAGCCGCCGAAGTCGAGGTGGCCCCCGAGGGTGGTCGACGCCCGGAACAGGCCGGCGGGCGACGTCGCCTCGACGGTGGAGATCGGGTCGGCGCTGTAGATGGTCCCGTCCGGACCCTCGACAGCCTGGGCCGGGTAGTAGAACTGCGCTCCCGACCCGGTGTGGACGCCGTTGCCCTCGGTGTGGGAGGCCCCGAAGGTCGAGAGCACCTGGCCGCCTGCGCTCACCGTCTCGACGTAGCCGTTGGCCGAGTACAGGAGGTTCCCGTTCGCCTCCTGGGTGACGAACCCGTTGTCGACGAGGGGGAAGGTCCCGGACACCGCGCCGGTCGCCTGGTCGAGCACCACGCTCGACTTGGTGTTCTGCACCAGGCTCACCACGACGCGGAACCCCGACCCGGTGCCCACGGAGAAGATGCCGGAGGGGTTGCCGGCGCTCGGGTCGACCGACCAGAGCAGTACGCCCGCGGGTGAGAACTTGTCGACTCGCTTGCCGTAGTACGAGGACAGGTAGATGTTGCCCGCGGGGTCGATCACCGGGGTGTCGGCGTAGCTCTTGGTGAAGAGGGCGGGGAGGGCGAACGACGTCTGTTGGACGCCGGAGAGCGAGTAGGTGACGAGGCGGGTACCCGTGTTCACGTAGAGGGCCGACGAGGTGACGGCGAAATTGACGACCCCACCCGCCGGCGCGGCAAGGGTGGAGACCGGGGACGATGTCAGCGGCGCAGCCGGACCGAGGGCCGACTCCGGACTGGTGGTCGTGCACACCGGGCTGACCTCGGCGGCGGTCGGAGCCGGCGGGCTGCCCGGGATCTGGGGGCCGGTGGAGGCGCCGGAGCCGGGCCAGAGGGCCACGAACAGGGACGCGACAACGACCAGCGTGGCGATGGCCACAGCCAGTAAGGCCTTTCCGGACGGCAACCTGCCCGATGCCTGTTGGTCAGTCATACGTGAGCCCACCGCGCCCCCAGCATGGCCCGGATCGCGTGGTCGCGTGGTCGCACCCCCGCCACCAGCCACGACGCCCTCCCGAGGCGTCGGGCGGCGGGATGGGTAGGGACGCCAACGGGTCCCGCGGGCTGCGTTCCACCGGTCCCTATTCGGTGGCGATCGCCGCCAGGACGTCGAGCTTGGCGGCCCGCCTGGCCGGCCAGGAGGCCGCAGCCAGGCCGAGCAGGGCGGCGATCACCAGGAACACGATCAGGCTGGTGAAGGGGATCACGACATCGGTGATCCCCTGCTTCTTCAACGATTCGGACAGGGCCACCCCGAGGCCGGTCCCGAGGACGACGCCGATGACGGCACCGAAGATCGAGAGGATCACCGCCTCGGAGCGGATCATGGCCCGGACCTGGCGTCGACGCATCCCGACCGCCCGCAGCAGGCCGATCTCGTGGGTCCGCTCGAAGACCGACAGCATCAGGGTGTTGACGATCCCGATGAGGGCGATGAGGACGGCCAGGGCCAACAGGACGTAGATGATCCCGAGCAGCTGGTTGACCTGGGCCTGCTGGGTCTTCTTGAACTCGGCCTGCGTCTGCACCTTCACGTTCGGGTACGGCTTCAGGCCCTTCGTGACGGCGGCCTGGGCCGACGGGCTCGTGCCCCCGCTCGACGTGATGAGGACGGCCGTCGGCAAGGGGTTGTCGAAGTGCTCGAGGAAGTACCCGCCGCCGACCAGATAGCTGCCGAAGACGGCGTTGGGTTCGTAGACCCCGCCGATCCGGATGGTCGTGGGCCCGCTCCGGGCGAAGGTCACGCGCTCGGTGTCACCCACGGCGAGGTGCTTGGCGTCAGCGGTGGTGGTGTCGATCAGCAGCTGGCCGCCGGCCAGGGCCGGCTCGCCCGATCCCGACGCCATCCGCAGGTTGATCGTCTCCGCCAGCCCCGGGGTGGTCACACCGCCGATGGTCGACACCGAGTCGCCGAACAGGAATTGGCCGTTGTACACCGAGGTCACGGCGGTGACCCCGCGGATCGACGCCGCCGTGGTCGCCACCGAGGCACTGAACCCGGTGGGTGGCCCACCGGTGCCGCCGCCGGTCACGATGTAGTCGGCCCGCAGCGCCTGCTCGATGCTGCCGGTGGCCGACTTCGACACCGAGGCACCGAAGACGGCGATGGTCGAGACCAGGGCCAGTCCGATCATGAGGGCGGCCGACGTCTGGGCGGTGCGCTTCGGACTGCGCATCGAGTTCTCCCGGCCGAGCTTTCCGGAGGCGCCGAGGAGGGCGGCCAGCGGGCGGCCGATCACGCTGGACATCGGCCTGGCCACCAGCGGGGCCAGCATGCCGGCGCCGAGGAAGATGCACACCGCACCGATACCCACGAGCTGGATGGCCGGCTGGGTGAGACCCACGGCCAGGAGGACGACGCCGGCCACCAGCAGGACCGAGCCGACCACGACTCGGCGCCGCGACGACTGGTCGGACTCCGCGGCCTGGTCCGAGATGGCCGCCATCGGCGCGATACGGACCGCCCGGCGGGCCGGGCTGATAGCGGACACCACGGTGACTCCGACGCCGACCACCAGCGCGGCCACCACCGTGCGGGCCTGGAAGACCAGGCCGCTCGACGGCAGGGTGACGCCGAACCCCTTGAGGAGCGCCTGGAGGCCCACGGCGGCCAGGACCCCCAGCCCGAGGCCGACCACCGAGGCCACCAGCCCGACGACGGCCGCTTCGGCCAGCACCGACCGGAAGACCTGGCGCCGACTGGCGCCGAGCACCCGGAGGAGGGCGAGCTCGCGGGTCCGCTGGCCCACGATGATCGAGAAGGTGTTGAAGATAGTGAAGCCGCCCACGAACAGGGAGATGAAGGCGAAGATCAGCAGCGCCGTCGAGAAGAACCCGAGGGCCTTGTTGATGGTCGACGTCGACTCGTCGGCCACCGTCTGGCCGGTCACCACCTCGACCCCCGGGGGCAACACCTTGGCGATGGCCCGTTCGACCTGCGCCTTGTCCGCACCCGGGGAAGCCAGCACGTCCACCGTGTCGTACCGTCCGACCCGGTCGAAGAGCTGCTGGGCCGTGGGCAGCCAGAATGCGGCGATGGTGGCGCCGGCCAGGTTGTTGGCCGTGCCGAACTGGGCGATGCCGGACACGGTGAATGTCTGCGGGGGCCCGGGCAACAGGATCCGGACCTGCTGCCCCACGTGGAAGTGGTACTTGGATGCCGTGCCGGCGTCGACCACCACCTGGTGGTCGGTGGTGGGAGCCGATCCATCGCGCAGCTTGAGGGGCGACAGCGTCGGATTGGGCTCGAACGACGTTCCGATGGTCGGGGCGCCGCCCGTGGTGACGGCCTTGCCGTCGGGCGCCACGAACTGTGCCGTGCCCGAGGCGGTCCCGTTGGCCGCCGCCACCCCGGGCACGGCCCGCACCGCGGTGCCCACCGACTCGGGTATCGGGTTGCGGACCGCCCCGATGTTCCCCGTGAAGACCGCATGGCCCCGGACCACGAAGCTGGTGTTCTGGTAGATGTTGTTGAACAGGTTGTTGAAGGTGGCGTGCAGCGTGTCGGTCAGGACCAGCGTGCCCGACACGAACATGACGCCGAGCACGATGGCCAGCCCCGTCAGGCCCAACCGGAGCTTGTGGGCCAGGATGCCCTTGAGGGTGGCCCGCCACATGTCAGCTGCTCAACGCCTTCATCTGCTCGAGGATGGCGTCGGCGGTGGGCGCCACCAGGTCGGCCACCACCCGGCCGTCGGCCAGGAAGACCACGCGGTCGGCGTGGGCCGCCCCCCGGGGGTCGTGGGTGACCATGGCGATGGTCTGCCCGAACTCGTCGACCGAGCGCCGCAGGAAGTCCAGCAACTCGGAGGAGGCGTTGGAGTCGAGGTTGCCGGTCGGCTCGTCGGCGAAGACGAGGTCGGGCCGGCCCACCAGGGCCCGGGCGCAGGCGATCCGCTGCTGCTGGCCCCCGGACATCTCCTTCGGGAGATGCCCGAGGCGGTCCCGGATGCCCAGCTGGTCGACCAGGTAGTCGAACCACGCCTGGTCGACGTCGCGGCCGGCCAGGTCGGCGGGTAGGAGGATGTTCTCCTTGGCCGTCAGGGTCGGCACCAGGTTGAACGACTGGAAGACGAACCCGATCCGGTCACGCCGGAGCTTCGTGAGGCCGGCGTCGTCGAGCTCGTGGATCTCCGCGTCACCCACGAACACCTGGCCCGACGTCGGCCGGTCCAGCCCGGCCATGCAGTGCATCAGCGTCGACTTGCCCGAGCCGGACGGGCCCATGACCGCGGTGAACCTCGCCTGTTCGAAGGCGACGGTCACCCCGTCGAGCGCGTGCACGGTCGCCTCACCGGTGCCGTAGGTCTTGACCAGGTCGACGGCACGGGCCGCCACCACCGGGGCCGTCGCCGCGGGACCGCTCGCGTCGGTGATCGCCATGGGGAACCTTCCGTCAGCCGGTGCGGGTGGGGGCACCCGTCGCTCCGGCAACTGGGGGACATGCGGCCGGGCACCCGGTCGGGCGGCGGCTGCAACTGGAACGCCTCCAGGCTATGGGTGCCTGATCGGGCGCCGATGGACCTACCGTACCGTCCGTCGGCGGTCCTGTGGTCGGGCGTCAGACGGTGACGACCACCTTGCCGGTGTTGCCCCCGCTGAACAGGAGGTTGAGTGCCTCACCCGCCCGGTCGAGGCCCTCGACCACGTGCTCACGGTGGTGGATCCTCCCCTCCATCACCCAGCCGGCCATCTCGAGCTGGGCCTCCGGGAACCGGTCGAGGTAGTCGAGGATGAGGAAACCCTCCATCCGGGCCCGCTTGATGATGAGCTGGAGGTAGTTGCGCGGCCCCACGGGATGGTCCTCGTTGTACTGGGAGATGGCCCCGCACAGGACGACCCGGGCCCGCATGGCCAGGTTGGCCAGGCACGCGTCGAGGATGTCGCCGCCGACGTTGTCGAAGTAGACGTCGATCCCGTCCGGGCAGGAGGCGCGGATGCGGGCGGCCACGTCCTCGGAGCGGTAGTTGATGGCGGCATCGAAGCCGAGGTCGTCGACCAGCCAGGAGCACTTGGCCTCCGAGCCGGCGATGCCGACGACCCGGCCCGCACCTTCGATCCGGGCCAGCTGACCCACGACCGAGCCGGTGGCGCCGGCCGCGCCGGACACGACCACGGTGTCCCCCGCCTTCGGCTGCCCGATGTCCTTCAGACCGAAGTAGGCGGTCATGCCGGTGACCCCGAGGACGCCGAGCACCACGGCCGGGTCGATGCCCGGGGGCACCACCGTCATCGAGCCGTCGGCCCCGTCGGCCAGCGCGTACTCCTGCCATCCCAGCATTCCGAACACCGTCGAGCCGACCGGGAGGGCGTCGGTGCGGCTGGCCACCACCTCACCGATGCCCCCGCTGCGGACCACCTCACCGATGCCGATGGGCGGGAGGTAGCCGGGTGCGTCGTCCATCCAGGTACGGATGGTCGGGTCGATCGAGAGGTGCTGGACCTTGACGAGCGCCTGACCTTCGCCCGGCTCGGGCACGGGGGTGCTGTCGTCCACGGTCAGATTGGCGTCGTCCACCAGGCCGTGGGGGCGGCTGGCGAGCAGGATGCGGCGGTAGGTGTCGGTCACCGGGCCAGTCAAGCAGAGCCGGCAGAGACGACGGGAGCGCCGGCACCGGACCGGCGTGTTCTGGAGCCTGGGAGGAGAATCGAACTCCTGACCTACGCATTACGAGTGCGTTGCTCTACCGACTGAGCTACCCAGGCGAAGTCACCAAACTATCCGACTCGGCGGGCCACCCTCACTCGACCATGCCAGACAGTTCGACCATGAGCGCTTCGAGCAGCAGGTCCTCGCGCACGTTCCGGGAGAGGGCCCCCGACGCCCGGCCGACGGCGTCGACGTGGGCCGCGGCCTGACGGCGGGCGGTACCGGCCCCCGGCGAGCCGGGCGGGGCCCCGTTCGACACCACGGCAACCATCCGGTCCCGGTAGGCATCGGCCAGGGCGGCAAGGCCCATCCGCAGGTCGTCGGTCCGCCAACGGCGCTCCTCGCGTTTGTGCCGGTCCTCCACCGCCCTGCGGCCGGGCACGCCCCGCGCTCCCGTCGCCTCGGCCTGCTCTTCCAGGGCGGCCAACTCCCGGGCGTGCTCCTCCCGCAAGGGGACCATGGCTCCCTCGGCCATGGCCAGGAGCTCGTCGGCCACCGTCACCGCCGCCGCCCCCGTCCCGTCCAAGCGGGATGGCACCGAGCGCCACCGCTCCCGCCGCTCGCTGAACCCGGGGTCGTCGGCCAGGAGCCGGGCCCGGACGAGGTTTCCCCCCGCGGCCGCGGCCACCGACGCGGCCATCGCCCCGTCGACGCCCCGACCGACCAGCCACTCCTCCAGCACCGTCGGGGCGACCGCGGCGAAGGGCACTTGGACACATCGGCTCACGATGGTGGCCAGCCCCGGCGACAGATCGTCGGCCAGGAGGATGAACACGGTCGACGGCGGCGGCTCCTCGACCGTCTTCAGCAGGGCCGGTGCGGCCTTGAGGGCCAGGTGGATGTCGGGCACCAGCAGTACCTGCCGGGACGACTCGAGGGGCCGCCGATGGGCGCGGGTGGTGATCTCCCGGGCGTCGTCGACGTCGAGGGAGGCCCCCGACCGCTCGACCGTCACCAGGTCCGGATGGGTGCCGGCCAGGGCCCGACGGCACGAGTTGCAGGTGCCGCATCCCCCGTCGGGGCACAGCAGGGCCGCAGCCAGACCGCGGGCCGCCGCCCGCTTGCCCGAGCCGGGCGGGCCGTGGAACAGGTAGGCGTGGACCGGGTGACGGGCCGCCGACTCGAGCCGGGCCACCGCCCGTTCCTGTCCGATGACCCCGGCGAACAGCACCGGGTCAGGCCTGCGGTTGTCCCCATGCCCCGACACGGCACCGGCCGGCGCAGGCCCCCTCACGGCAGGCCCCCGGGCCCGGCCAGCACCTCGACGGCGTCCCACACCGCGGCCGCGATCATCTCGACCGGTTCGGTGGCGTCCACCACCAGCCACGGTTCGGTCCCCCCGGCGGCCAGGGACTGGAACCCGTCGGCCACCCGCTGCTGGAAGGCCAGCCCTTCGGCCTCCATCCGGTCGTCGCCGTCCCCCCGGCGCCGGGCGGCGGCAACTTCCACCGGCAGGTCGAACAGGACGGTCAGGTCGGGACGGAGGCCGCCGGTGGCCCATCCGACCAGCTCCTCGAGCTCAGCCAGGTCGAGGCCCCGGCCGAACCCCTGGTAGGCGAGGGTCGAGGCCGAGTACCGGTCGGTCACCACCCAGCGCCCGGCCGCGAGAGCGGGGGCTATCACGTCAGCCACGTGCTGGGCCCGGTCGGCCGCCATCAGCAGGGCCTCGGCCCGGGGGGCCACCGGGGCGCCGTCACGCCCGAGCAGCAGGCTGCGCAGCGAGGCACCGAGCGGGGTGGCCCCGGGCTCGAAGGTGGCGACAGGCTCGAGGGTGGAAGCGACGCCCAGGCGCTCGGCCAGCATCCTGGCCTGGGTGGACTTCCCACAGCCGTCGATCCCCTCCAGGGCGACCAGCCGGCCCCGGGTGCCGGTCACTCGTCGTCGTCGGTGCTCGGCACCGCCACGACCGGAGCGGCCGCCTTCTTGGTCGCCGCCGCCTTCTTGGTGCCGGCCGCCTTCTTGGCTGCCGCCTTCTTGGCCGGGGCCTTCTTGGCGGCCCCTTTCTTCTTCGCCGGGGCCTTCTTCTTGGTCGCCTTCTTCTTGGCAGGGCCGGCGGCCCGACGCTCGGCCAGCAGCTCGGCGGCCCGCTCGACGGTCAGCGCCTCGACATCGTCACCCCGCTTCAGCGAGGCATTGGTGGTGCCGTCGGTGACGTAGGGGCCGAAGCGACCGTCCTTGACCACCATGGCGAGGCCGGTGTCGGGGTCGGGACCCATGTCGCGTAGCGGCCCCTTGGCATTGCGGCCCCGGGTCTTGGGCTGGGCGAACAGGGCCAGGGCCTCATCCACGGTGACGGTCAGCAGCTGGTCCTCGGTCTGCAGGCTGCGGGAGTCGGTCCCCTTCTTCAGATAGGGGCCGAACTTCCCGTTGAAAGCCACGATGTCCACCCCGTCGGCGGGGTCAGGGCCCACCACCCGGGGGATCCGCAGCAACTCGAGCGCCTGCTCCAACGTCAGGGTGGCTGGCGACATCGAGGCGAACAGCGACGAGGTGCGGGGCTTGGGCCCACCGTCGACGAGTTCGCCGACCTGCACGTAGGGACCGAAACGCCCGGCCTTGACCTGGACGTCGAGGCCGGACTCCGGGTCGGCGCCGAGCACCCGGTCGGAGGACGGGGCGGCCAGGAGCTCCTCGGCCTTCTCGACGGTCAGCTCGTCGGGGGCCAGGTCCTCGGGGATGGAGACCGTCTCCTCGCCCTTCTTCAGGTAGGGGCCGTACTTGCCCGACCGGGCCACGATCTCCTGGCCGTCGGTCGCCGTGCCGATCGGGACGGCGTTGACGGCGGCGGCGTCGATGGCGTCGAGGTTCTGGGCCAGCTGGTCCCGCAGGCCCCCGTGGCCGCCCGGGCCGAAGTAGAAGTCGCCGAGCCACCGGACCATGTCCTGGTCGCCTCCGGCGATTTCGTCGAGGTCGTCCTCCATGGATGCCGTCAGTCCGTAGTCGACGAGGTCGGTGAAGTGCTGCTCGAGCAGCCCGACCACGCCGAAGGCGGTCAAGGACGGCACCATGGCCGAACCCTTCTTCCACACGTAGCCACGGTCGAGGATGGTGGACACGATGCTGGCGTAGGTGGAGGGCCGACCCACGCCGATCTCCTCCATCGCCTTGACCAGCGAGGCCTCGGTGTAGCGGGCCGGAGGCTGGGTGGCGTGCCCGCCAGGGTCGACGGCCGACAACGAGGCCGGGTCGCTCTCGGCCATGGGCGGCAGGTGGACCTCGCGGTCGGCCAGCTCGGCTTCGGGGTCGTCCTCGCCCTCCACATAGGCCCGCTGGAAGCCGGGGAACTCGATGACCGTGCCCGAGGCGCCGAACTCGACGATGCGGGAGGCTCCTCCGACGGTCGCCGTGCCGGTCAGGCGGACCTGGGCACTGGTCCCGGTGGCGTCGGCCATCTGGGAGGCGACGGTGCGCTTCCAGATCAGGTCGTAGAGGCGGAACTCGTCGCCCGACAGCGAGCGGGCGGCCTCGTCGGGGGTGCGGAAGGTCTCCCCTGCCGGACGGATGGCCTCGTGCGCCTCCTGGGCGTTCTTGACCTTCTTGTTGTAGTGGCGGGGGCTGGACGGTACGTAGGCCGCGCCGTACATGGACGTGGCCTGGGCCCGGGCTGCGGTCAGGGCCTGGTCGGACAGCGTGGTCGAGTCGGTCCGCATGTAGGTGATCCAGCCCTCCTCGTAGAGCGACTGGGCCACCGACATGGTCCGCTTCGAGCTGAACCGGAGCTTGCGCCCCGCTTCCTGTTGGAGCGTCGAGGTGATGAAGGGCGCCCGGGGCGAGCGCCGGTAGGGCTTGTGGGTCATGGAGGACACCACGAGTGGCGCCCCGTCGAGCCCGGCGGCCAGGGCCCGGGCCTGGGCCTCGTCCAGTACGACCACCTTGGCCGGGTCGCCCAGCCGTCCCGAAGCGTCGAAGTCCTTGCCCCCGGCCAGCGGCGTCCCGTCGACGGCCACCAGGGCGGCGGCAAAGCTGCGCGCCACGTCGGCCTCGGCGGCCCGGGCTGCCTCGCCCTCGGCGGTGACAGTGGCGTCGATCCCCCACCAGTCGGCCGAGCGGAAGGCCATCCGCTCGCGCTCCCGGTCGACCACCATCCGGGTGGCCACGCTCTGGACCCGGCCGGCGGAGCGCCCGTTGGTCTTGCGGCGCATGACGTCGGACAGTTTGAAGCCGTAGATGCGGTCGAAGATGCGGCGCGCCTCTTGGGCCTCGACCAGGTGGGAGTCGATGGTCCGGCACTCCTCGACGGCCCGTTGGATGGCCTGGGGGGTGATCTCGTGGAACACCATCCGGGGGGTGTCCTCGGGCAGGCCCAGGACCTGGCTGAGGTGCCAGGCGATCGACTCCCCCTCGCGGTCCTCGTCCGTGGCCAGGTATACCTCACCGGCCTCGCGGGCCAGCTTCTTCAACTTCGCCACCTGGGACTTCTTCTCCGGCGACACGATGTAGACAGGCTTGAACCCGTTGTCCACGTCTACGGCCAGGTCGGCCCACGACTCATGCTTGAAAGCCGCCGGCAGGTCCTTCCGAGTGGCCAGGTCCCGGATGTGCCCGATCGACGACTCGACCACGTAGTCCGGGCCCAGCAGTCCGCCGATGGTCTTGGCCTTGGCGGGCGACTCGACGATCACCAGCTTGCGCCGGCCCCGTCCGCCGCCCCGCGCCGGAGGGGCGCCGTCGGTCTCGGCGTCGGGGGTCGTCTCTGTCAGGTCGGTGGGTGGCATCGCTGTGGGCAAGGGTGAACGGTCGGGTGCGGCCTTGTCAAGGCCGCCGACGCGCCACCGGGGCCTTACGGCCCCGGTGGACATCTAGTTCGTGGGCTGCTCCGGACGCCGTCCCCGGCGCGCTCCGGAGCGTCAGTTGGCCGCCACCGTAGCGGGTGCTGCGGTCGGCACGTCGTCGTCCATGCTCTCCGTCTTCCGCTTGGAGAAGGCGATGGAGATGAGCAGGACCACCAGCGAGGCGCCGGCGATCGACAGGCGTGCCGCCGTGTGGTGGGACAGCGAGATGACGGCCGGCAGGATCAGGAGCGACACCAGGTTCATCACCTTGATGAGCGGGTTGAGCGCCGGACCGGCAGTGTCCTTGAACGGGTCACCGATCGTGTCGCCGATGACGGCGGCCTTGTGGGCCTCCGAGCCCTTGCCGCCCTCGTGGCCGTCCTCGATGTACTTCTTGGCATTGTCCCACGCCCCACCGGAGTTGGACAGGAAGTTGGCCATCAGCTGCCCGGTGAGGATGGCGCCGACCAGGAAGGCGCCGAGGGCGAAGTAGTTGATCCCGAAGCCCACGATGACCGGGGTCAGGATGGCCAGCAGCGCCGGGGTGGCCAGCTCGCGCTGACTGGCCGCGGTGCAGATGGCGATGACCTTCCCGTATTCCGGCTTCTCGGTGTAGTCCATGATGCCGGGGTGCTCGCGGAACTGGCGGCGGACTTCCACGACCACGGTGCCCGCCGAGCGGCCGACGGCCCGGATGGCCAGGGCCGAGAAGATGAAGGCGATCGATCCGCCGATCAGGATGCCGATGAACGTCGTCGGGTGCGAGACGTTGATCGACGTGGCCGGCAGGTTGAACAGCGCGTTGCCGACCTCCGGGAGCTTGAGCTGCTGCCCGATCGTCTCGATGAACGAGGCGAACAGAGCGACCGAGGCGATGACGGCGGAGCCGATGGCCACACCCTTGGTCACGGCCTTGGTGGTATTGCCCACGGCGTCGAGGCTGACCATGACCCGCTCGGCCTCGCCGGTGAACTCTCCCGACATCTCCGCGATACCGGCGGCATTGTCCGACACCGGGCCGAAGCTGTCCTCCGAGACGATCATGCCGGCGGTGGACAGCAGGCCGATGCCGGTCAGGGCCACCAGGTAGAGGGTGAGCTCGATGTTGCCTCCACCCAGCCCGATGCTGACTCCGATGGCCAGGACGATGGCGATGATGGCCCACACCGACGACTCGAGCCCGAGCGCAAGGCCCGAGAGCGTGAGGGTGGCCGGGCCGGTGCGTGCCGTCTCGGCCACTTCCTTGACCGGGCCCCGCTCGGTGGAGGTGAAGTGCTCGGTGATCTGGCTGGCCACGAGCATCAGGACGACACCGGTCAGCACGGCGTAGAAGGCCTTCCAGTAGTGGAGGTAGGCCCCGGCCACGACGGCGGTACCGGCGACCGTCAGGATGGCGGCCGTCCACACGCCCCGGTTGATCGGGGCCATGGCGTTCTTGTCCTTCTTGGAGGCCCGGACCACGAAGACACCCACGATGGTGGCGAGGATGCCGATGGCGGGGATGGCAATCGGGAAGACGACCGACTTACCCGCCAGCACTTGATTCGGATGCAACGGGTCAGCAGAGATCGACGAAAATGCCGTCACACCGAGAATGATGGCGGCGATGATGGTGATGACGTACGACTCGAAGAGGTCGGCGGCCATGCCGGCGCAGTCGCCCACGTTGTCGCCCACGTTGTCGGCGATCGTTGCGGCGTTGCGGGGGTCGTCCTCGGGGATGCCGGCCTCGACCTTTCCGACCAGGTCGGCGCCGACGTCGGCGGCCTTGGTGAAGATGCCGCCGCCGACCCGCATGAAGAGGGCGAGGAGCGAGGCACCGAAGCCGAAGCCGATGAGCACGGCAGTCGCCGTGTTCTGGAAGACGAGCACGATGGTCGTGGCGCCGAGCAGGCCAAGGCCCACGCACAGCAGGCCGGTGATGGCGCCGGTGCGATAGGCGACCTTGAGGGCAGGTGCCATCTTGCCGTCACGGGCGGCGGCGGCAGTGCGCACATTGCCCCTCACGGCCAGGCTCATGCCGATGAATCCGGTCAGGCCCGAGCAGATGGCTCCGGCCAGGAAGCAGATCACTCGGTAGATGCCCGCCTGGGAACGGGACAGGTCGACCACCGTCTGATGACCAACCGTGTGGGTGACCGTCGTCGCGGTGAAGAAGATGAGGACGGCCAGCGGGACGATGATGATGCCGATCGTCTTGAACTGCCGGGACAGGAACGCCTCGGCACCTTCTTGGATGGCCTTGGCGATGTCCTGCATGGACGCCGTGCCGGTGTCGGCGGCGAGTACGCCCCGTACCAGGAGCAAGGCGACCACGATGGCGACGATCGAGCAGGCCATTGCGAAGTAGAGCCAGAGCTTTGTGTTGCCGGTCAGCAAGAAGCTCTGGTAACCCCCTTCAGCCAGGAGGTGCGTCATCGGTGGTGCTCCCTTCGGTGTACTTCTCGGTTAGATCGATCGAGTTGCTGCCGTCGCCGCGCGCCGCACCGCGAAGATCGCGGGACGAGGTCCCCCCTCGCGGAGCCACGGCAGGACGGCCGAATGCCGGTGCCCGTCCGAGGACGCGCCGTTCCCGGCAATCGGGGAGAACATAGTCACGACAGGGGGCCGGGGCAAGATTCCGCCCGGCGGCCGGGGGCTCAGGAGGGTTCGAGGGCCGCCTCGGGGCCGGCGATGAGCTCGTAGTCGGGGTTCAGGATGGCCTGGCGCCGGGCCCAGTCGCCGACCATGCCCTCGACCACCAGCCTGGCTCCGGGTTGGATACCCGGGATCCGGCGGCGGCCCTGGAACACCAGGAGGAGCATCCCGCTGTCGTCGGCGAGCAGGCACTCGAGGTTGGAGGTGCCGGCCCGGGGCTGGACCCGGACCGAACGGACCCGGCCGGCCACCCGGACCCGTTGGCGCCACTGCACGTCGCCGATCGGGACCGTGCCCCGGGCCCGCTCGCCGAACGCCTCGCGGTGGGACAGGGCCCGCGCCGCCCGATCGCGGTCGGCAGCCCTGTCGGTGGCCCGCTGCCCGTGCGTGGGGGTCATGGCCTCATCGCCGCTGCGCCGCCACTCGCGACGGTTCGACCACCAGCCGCCGGTCAGCTGGTAGGGGACGACGGTGGCGTTGACGTGCTCGAGGTGGCCGACAGCGGTGGCGATCGTCTCGGCGGTGTTGTCGTGCAGCACCCGCTGCCAGCCCGAGGAGTAGATCCGTCGGGGCAGGAGGATGGTGAGCTCGGTCTTGCGGTCGGCCACCGTTTCGGCGGACAGCTCGAGGGCGGCCCGGGTCAACCGGCGGTCCTCGCACTCCTGGATGTCGAGCGGGAAGTCGGACAGGCCGAGCCGGCGCCACTCCTCCTCGAGCTGTTCGGAGGCGATCGGGTCGAGGGCGAAGTGGATGGCCCGCAACTCGTCGGGGTGCAGCGTGCGGGCGTACTGCAGGGCCCGGGCGGTCGCCATGTCGAGCCGGTCGACCAGCACGACGACCACGTGGCGCGTGAGCACCGGGGCCTCGGCTGCCTCGGAAGCACCCTCCTCGAGCTCCACGTCCTCGACCATGTACTGGCGGTGGAGGCGGATCAGCCCGAAGTACATCAGCGGCCCGACGATGACCACCACCCATGCGCCCTCGGTGAACTTGACCGTGGCGAAGATGAGGACGATCAGCGCGGTCAGGAAGGCGCTGATGGCGTTGACGATCACCCCCCGGCGCCACTTCGGACCCCGGGCGTCGAGGTGGTGCTTGATCATGCCCGACCCGGCCATGGCGAACCCGGTGAACACGCCGATGGCGTAGAGCGCCACCAGGCTGGTCAGGTTGGCGTCGGTGGCCAGGATGAGGACCAGGGCGACGATGGTCAGGACGATGATGCCGTTGGAGAAGGCGAGGCGGTGGCCGCGCCGGGTCAGCTGCTTCGGGAGGTACGAGTCCTCGGCCACGAAGTTGGCCAGGAACGGAAACCCGTTGAAGCTGGTGTTGCCCCCGGTGTAGAGGATGAGCATCGTGGCGAACTGGACCACGTAGAAGAGGAAGTGACCCACGGGGCCCGTGCCCAGGACGTACGTCACCTCCTGGGACACCACCGACGGCGAGCCCCTCACGTACGGCGTGGCGTGGGTCCAATGGGCGATGAGGGTCACGCCGAGCACCAGGAAGGCCAGCACGCTCGACATGATGACGAGCGTGACGCGGGCGTTCCGACTGGTGGGCTCGCGAAAAGCACCCACCCCGTTGGAGATGGCTTCCAGGCCGGTGAGAGAGGCGCCGCCGTTGGCGAAGGCCCGCAGGATGATGATGAACGAGGCCCCGTACAGCCAGCCGGAGCCGGCGTGGCCGAACGACATCACCGGGTTGGACGCCGTGCCGGCCGGGATGGCATGGGTCTGGAGGGTGCCCATGGCCTCGCGTATGTAGCCGGCCACGACGACGAATCCCAGGCTGAAGATGAAGAAGTAGGTGGGGAAGGCGAAGAACTTGCCCGCCTCCTTGATGCCCCGCAGGTTGCCGTAGAGCAGCAGCAGGACGACGCCGATGGTGATCGGCACCGTGTAGTGCAGGAGAGAGGGGACCGCGCTGGTCAGGGCGGCGGTGCCGGCCACCGTCTGCACGGCCACCGTCACCGTGTAGTCGATGAGCAGGGCGACGGCGGCCACCTGGGCCACCTTCGGGCCGAAGTTCTCCCGGGCCACCACGTAGGCGCCGCCGGCCTTCGTGTAGAAGGCGATGACGTCGAGGTAGGAGAGGGTGACGAAGAAGAGCACCCCGAGGATGGCCATGGTCACGGGGACGACCAGGACGAACCCGGCCAGGCCGACCGCGGGAATGAGCTGGGTGAGCATCTGCTCGGTGCCGTACGCCGACGAGGAGATGCAGTCGGGGGCCAGCACGCCGAGGGCCGAGGGCCGGCCCAGGCGCTCGTCGCTCAGCTTCTCGTTGACCAGCGGGGGCCCGAGCAGCGTGTTCTTCAGGCGGTAGCGGAGGGTCTCGGGCAGGTCGACCTTGACCACCGGGGCAGCCGCCGGCCGGGGCGGGGGAGCGGTCGAGCGGCGGGGGGCGTCGGACGGTCCGGGGGCGACGGCCGCGACCGACTCACCGTCGGCGCTGACCTCGGGATCCATCCTCTCATTAGAGCATGCCTGACCCTGCCGACAGGAATCCCGGGACGGTCCGGGCCGGGAGGTCGGAGGGGCAGGCCGACGGCGCCGGGGCCCCCGGATCCTCAATGAGTTGTGCCGACGTGACGATGCGTGTTGCATGGTGCCCGTGCACATCGTCATCGTCGGTTGCGGCCGGGTCGGCTCGGGTCTCGGTGTGGGGCTCACGGACCAGGGTCACTCGGTGGCCATCATCGACCGCAATCCCAAGGCCTTCCGTCGGCTGCCGGCCGACTGGCCGGGGGCCACCATCGTGGGGTCGGGCTTCGACCGGGACGACCTCGAGGAGGCCCGGGCCCCCGAGGCGTCGGCCCTTGCCGCCGTCACCAACGGGGACAACTCCAACATCCTGACGGCCCGGATCGCCCGTGAGACCTACGGGATCGCCAATGTGGTGGCCCGCATCTACGACCCCCGTCGGGCCCAGATCTACCTGCGCCTGGGCATCGCCACCGTGGCCACCGTGTCCTGGACCATCGACCAGGTCCGCCACCACCTCCTCCCCACCGGGATCGAGACCGAGTGGTCGGACCCGACCGGGAGCATGTCCCTGATCGAGCGGCGGCTGCCCGAGCGGTGGGCCGGCAAGCGCCTGGCCGACCTGTCCGTGCCCGGCCAGGTCACCCTGGTGTCGGTCACCCGGGCCGGCGCGGTCCGCCTCGACTTCGCCGACCTGGTCGGCCAGGACGGCGACGTCCTCCACCTCGTCGCCACCAACGAGGCCCTGCGGCAGTTCCAGAAGCGCCTCATCGGCTCGGACGCCGCCACCGTGGAAGGACACGCATGAAGGTCGCCATAGCGGGAGCCGGCAGCGTCGGGACGGCCATCGCCGGCGACCTGCACGCCGCCGGACACGAGGTGCTGCTGATCGAGCAGGACCCGGACGTCGTGGCCCGCCAGCGCCACGACCTCGCCGTCACCTGGGTGGTGGCCGACGCCTGCGAGGTCTCCTCACTCGACGCCGCCGGACTGGCCACCGTCGACGTGGTGGTGGCCGCCACCGGCGACGACGAGGACAATCTGGTGGTCTCGCTCCTGGCCAAGCAGGAGTTCGCCGTGCCGCGGGTGGTGGCCCGGGTCAACCATCCGAAGAATCAGTGGCTCTTTACCGAGACGTGGGGTGTCGACGTCTCGGTCTCGACCCCTCAGCTCCTGACCGCCCTGGTCGAGGAGGCGGTGTCCGTGGGCAGCCTGGTGCGCCTGCTTCGCTTCGAGGGCGGCAACGCCCACCTGGTCGAGGTGACTCTGGCCGAGGACTCGCCGGCCGACGGCGTCTCGGTGGCCGACCTCGGGGTGCCCCGGGACGCCACCATCGTGGCGGTGGTCCGCAACGACCACCTGCTCGTGCCCCGGGGCGACACGCGGCTGGCCGCCGGGGACGAGGTGCTGGTCCTCATCACCGCCGACGCCGAGGACGAGGTACAGCGCCTGCTGGTCGGGCCCTGACCCCGATGCAGGCCGCCTTCTTCGACCTCGACAAAACGGTCATCGCCAAGGCGTCGATCGCCGCGTTCGGCCGGCCCTTCTACAAGGGAGGGCTCATCAACCGCCGGCTCATCGCCCGCGCGGTGGTCTCCCAGATCATCTACCTCCACCTCGGGGCCAGCGAGCAGAAGCTGGCCCGGGTGCGAGAGTCGATGCTTGCCCTGACCAAGGGATGGGACCGTGAGCAGATCCGCGAGATCGTCCGCGAGGCGCTCGAGGAGACCGTCGAGCCCATCATCTACGCCGAGGCGCTCGACCTGATCGAGGCCCACCGGGCGGCCGGCCACAAGGTCTACCTGGTGTCGGCGTCACCTGAGGAGATCGTCGAGCCGCTCGCCGAGCACCTCGGAGTGGACGGGTGCATCGCCACCCGGGCCGTGGTCGACGAGGACGGGCGCTACGCCGGCGAGATGGAGTTCTACGCCTACGGACCGTTCAAGGCCGAGGCCATGCGGGCGCTGGCCGAGTCGGAGGGGCTCGACCTGGACGAGTCGTCGGCCTACTCCGACTCCTACACCGACCTGCCCATGCTCGAGGCGGTGGGCCACCCGGTGGCGGTGAACCCCGATCGCGTCCTGGCCAAGGTGGCCAAGGAACGCGAGTGGGAGGTCATGCAGTTCACCAAGCCGGTGCGGCTGCGCGACCGGGTCAGCGTGCCCAGCCTGTCGACGACGGCGGCGGCGGCCGGGGTCACCGCGGTGGCGGGGGCCGGCGCGCTACTGGCCTGGCGGATGTCCCGCCGCATCCACACGTAGCCACACCTGGCCCAACGGTGCGCGCCGCCGCCCCACGGGCGCGCATGCGCCTCGGGAGGTGATGCATGGATACGACGACCTGTCCGACCGCCGCCGGGCGGTCGGCGTCCCTACCGGAGGGGTCTCGGGAGGAGAGCGCTCAGGCGGAACGGAGCCGCTGGGCGGCCACGGCACCGAGGGCGATGATGACGATGAGGATCACGAGCTTCTTCATGGTCCCGATCTTACCCACTCCCCCGGCACCTGCACCCCGGGCCCGTCACCACCCGGTGCGGCCCGGCGCCAGGCCGCCTAGACGGTGAGGAGGTCGCGTGCCCCGGTGTCCGAGGACGGGTGGCGCAGCTTCGACATGGCCCTCGCCTCGATCTGGCGGATCCGCTCACGGGTCAGGTTGAAGTGCTCCCCGACCTCCTCGAGCGTGCGCGGCTCACCCCGGTCGAGGCCGAAGCGGAGCCGGAGGATCTCCCGCTCCCGCTCGTCGAGCGGCGACAGCAACCGGCCGATCTCCTCGGGCAGCAGCGACACGGCGGCCACCTCGAACGGTGACTCGGCCGAGCGGTCCTCGACC
This sequence comes from Acidimicrobiales bacterium, assembly GCA_036511155.1. GTDB lineage: Bacteria > Actinomycetota > Acidimicrobiia > Acidimicrobiales > RAAP-2 > Bog-756. The sequence goes on along the minus strand of DATCCR010000227.1, from coordinate 4,461 downwards.
ACGTCGCCCAGCTCGGCGTCCCCGTCCTCGCGGAGAGGCTCGGAGAGCGACAGCGGCTCGGCTCGGAAGCGCAGGGCCTCGACCAGCTTGTCCTCGGGCATCTCGACCTCGGCACCGAGTTCTGCCAGGGTGGCCGGGCGGCCGTACTTGAGCTCGAGCCGCGCCTGGGCCTTCTGGACTCGCGCCAGGGTGTCGCCCGCATGCACGGGGAGGCGGATGGTGCGGCCCGTGTTGGCGATGCCCCGGGTGATGGCCTGACGGATCCACCAGGTGGCGTACGTCGAGAACTTGAAGCCCTTGCGCCAGTCGAACTTCTCGACGGCGTGCATCAGGCCGAGGTTGCCCTCCTGGATGAGGTCGAGGAGCGGCAGGCCGGACGCCTGGTACTTCTTGGCGATCGAGACCACCAGACGGAGATTGGACTGCACGAACGTCTGCTGGGCCGACTCGCCCTGCAGGACGGTACGACGCATCTCGCGCTTCTTGGCCGGGGTGAGGCCCTTGGACGGAGACTGCATCTGGGCGTCCGCCTCACGTCCGGCCTCGATGGCCTGGGCCAGGCGCACCTCGTCGTCCTTGGTGAGCAGCGGGTACTGACCGATGTCGGTCAGGTACAGCCTGACCAGGTCCTCGTCGTCTCGCTCGAGCCGCTCCTTTGCCAACGTCACCAGGTCCTTCGGTTTCCCACCTGCGTGGGGGACGCTCCGCCCACCGTTCCGGGCCCCGGGTTACGGATGCTACGGCGGTGGGTGAGCGAGTTCGGGCGCAACGATCGCTGCAACAGAGAGTTTACCGGACGCGTCAAGCCCCCCGAACGCCGCCCCGGTTGCAGTTCCCGGCCGGCGGGCCGGGAGACCGGTCGGCCGAGTCAGTCGGCAGGCACCCAGGCCGGCAGATCCACCAGGCCGGAGTGGGCGCCGGCGGCCACCGCCACGGACTCGAGATGCTGCTGGAATTCGTAGACGGCGGCGACATCGTGGGGCCGGGTGACCAATCGCTGGACCAGTCGCTCGCCGGCCATCCAGTCCTCCACCCCGTCGCGCTGCACCAGTCTCAGCGCCCGGGCCAGCGGGGCGTCGGCCACCGGTGCCACCACCCGGAGGTGGCGGGTGTACGTGGTGACCAGCCTCGGCAGCACGACCCGGTAGAGGCCCGCCAACCGGGGAAGGGCCCCCGGGCGGGGGGCCCGCTCCTGGTCGGCGGGCGGCCAGGTCGACCCGGGGCCCTCGGCCGGCACCTCGATGCCGTCGAGGGCGGCGAACAGCGTGGCCGCAGCGGCCGACGGTCGGGTGAGCGCATCGGGGTCGACTCCGGCCCGCACCGGCAGGCGGTCGCCGAACAGCTCGGCGTGCCAGGCGTGGCGCATGCTCTGGGCGTCCAGGTGGACCTGCACCCCGGCGACGGGCATGTCGGTGACCCAGGCGCCCAGCGTGGCGAAGAGCGTCGTCTCGATCCAGCGGTACTCGCCGACCAGGGCGGCCGTCACGTCCCACGGGAGCGACGCGCCGGCCACGTGCCGCACCTCGTCGGCCGCGGGGTCGAACGGGAGCTCAGGCAACGGTCGTGGCCCCATCGGTCGGGGGCACGGTCGTGGTCCCCTCGGTCGGGGGAACCACGGCCGCCACCGAGCGGTAGTGGTTGGTGATCGGCATCCGACGATCCTTGCCGAAGGCCTTGCCCGAGATCCGGACCCCGGGCGGCATCTGGCGGCGCTTGTACTCCGCCCGGTCGACCAGGCCCACCACGCGGGCCACCGCGGCGGGGTCGAACCCCTCGCCCACCAGGTCGTCCGCCGACCGATCGCCCTCCACGTAGCCCGCCATGACCGGGTCGAGGACCTCGTAGGGCGGTAGCGACTCGTCGTCCCTCTGGTCGGGCCGCAACTCGGCCGACGGCGCCTTGGTCAATACCGCCTCGGGAATCACGTCGGACCCGGCCCGGGCGTTGCGGTGGCGGCACAGTTCGTAGACCAGGGTCTTGGAGACGTCCTTGATCACGGCGAACCCGCCGGCCGAGTCGCCGTAGAGGGTCGAGTAGCCGGTGGCCATCTCGCTCTTGTTGCCCGTGGTCAGCACGATCCACCCGTGGGCGTTCGACAGCGCCATCAGCAGCACGCCTCGGATCCGGCTCTGGAGGTTCTCGTCGGTGAGCCCTACCGGCTCGCCCCCGAGCAGGGGGGCGAGCGTTTCGGCCAGCGCCCGGTGGGCCGGCTCGATGGGGGCACCGGCCAGGTCGATGCCGAGATTTGCGGCCAGCGCCTCGGCGTCGGACACCGAGCCCTCGCTCGAGTAGCGCGACGGCATCGTCACCCCGTGGACGTGGTCGCTCCCGACCGCGTCGACGGCCACGGCGGCGACCAACGACGAGTCGATCCCTCCGGACAGCCCGATGACGGCGTCGGAAAAGCCGTTCTTACCCAGGTAGTCCCGGGTACCCAGCACCAGCGCCTCGTAGACCTCGGCCACCGGATCGAGCACCCCGGCCACCGGGTGGTCCGCTCCCCCTTCGGGCGCCCGGGTCGAGGACGACACCGGGACCCGCGCCGATCCGGTGGTGCCCGGGTCGGGGCAGAACTCGAGGTCACAGACCAGCACCTCCTCGACGAACTGGTGCGCCGAGGCCACGACCCCGCCGTCACTCCCGACGATCAACGACGCCCCGTCGAAGACCAACTCGTCCTGTCCGCCGACCTGGTTCACGTAGACCACCGCACACCCCGTCTCGGCGGTGCGGTCGGCCAGCACGGCGAGGCGCTCCTCGCGACGGCCCCGCGAGTAGGGCGAGGCATTGAGGTTGACCAGTAGCCGGGCCCCGGCGGCGGCCTGGCCGGCCATCGGCCCGCCCGGGAACCACATGTCCTCGCAGATGGTCATCCCGACCGGAACCCCGGCCACGTCGAACAGGGTCGCCGGACCCGAGCCGGCGGCGAACCACCGCTGCTCGTCGAAGACCCCGTAGTTGGGCAGCATCCGCTTCACGTAGCGGCCGAGGACCGCCCCGCCCCGGCACAAGGCGGCGGCGTTGACCAGGCGCCCCTCCGGCCCGAGGTCGACGTAGCCGACCACCGCGGCGCACTCGCCCGTGCCGGCCACCACCGCGGCGAAGGCGGCCAGGTTGTCGGCCACGAAGGCCGGCCGGCCGAGCAGGTCCTCGGGCGGGTACCCGGTCACCGTGAGCTCGGGGAACACGGCCAGGTCTGCGCCGGCCCCCTCCGCCTCGTTCAGGGCCTCCAGCGTGCGGTCGACGTTGCCGGCCAGGTCGCCGACGACGGTGTTGATCTGGCACGCGGCCACCCGGATCCGAGCCATCGGCCCAGACTATCGGGACGCCCGGGGCCCACTTTCGGTCCCAGAGTTGCCTCGAGCACCCGTTTTCCCAGTTCGGGGAGGGTGCGGGCCTGTTCATGCTCCGTTCACAATCGGGTAACGGTGGGGAAACGCCCTGGTGCGATAGTCGTAGTCGCCCCCGGGGGGCCGGTCCCCGGCCGGTGCCCGGAACGGGAGCCGGTGGTATTTTCCGCCACAGGGCAGTGGAGCTGCAGAACAATTGGAGCTGCAGGACAACCGAGCAATAGAGGAGTGCACGTGCCGTATCAAGCTGAGTACATCTGGATCGACGGGACCGAGCCGTCCCCGCTCCTGCGGAGCAAGACCCGGATCGTCGAGGACGGGAAGGAGCCCGGCATCTGGGGCTTCGACGGATCGAGCACCAACCAGGCCCTCGGCCACGACTCCGACTGCGTGCTGCGTCCGGTCTGGACCTGCGCCGACCCCCTGCGCCGGCCGGGCGACATCCTCGTCATGTGCGAGGTGGAGCTGACCGACTACTCCCCCCACCCGACCAACACCCGGGCCAAGCTGCGCGCCGTCGTCGAGGAGTTCGCCGACCAGGAGCCGATGTTCGGCATCGAGCAGGAGTACACCTTCATGAAGGACGGTCGCCCTCTGGGCTGGCCGGTCAGCGGCTACCCCGCCCCCCAGGGCCCGTACTACTGCGGCGTGGGCGGCGACAAGATGCCGGGGCGCGAGATCGTGGAGCTGCACACTGCGGCCTGCCTCGACGCCGGCATCGGCATCGAGGGCACCAACGCCGAGGTGATGATGGGCCAGTGGGAGTTCCAGGTGGGCGTCCTGTCCCCCTTGGACATGTCCGACCAGCTCTGGATCGCCCGGTGGCTGCTCTTCCGCATCGCCGAGGACTTCGGCGTGTTCGCCACCCTCGAGCCCAAGCCGATCCTCGGCGACTGGAACGGTGCCGGCGCCCACACCAACTTCTCCACCAAGGCCATGCGCGAGGACGGAGGCTGGGACGCCATCATCGCCGGGTGCGAGGCCATCGGGAAGCGGGTCGACGAGCACATCGCCGTGTACGGCGAGGGCATCGCCAGCCGCCTGACCGGCGCCCACGAGACCGCCCACTACACCAAGTTCAGCTACGGCACCTCGGACCGCGGCGCCTCCA
>DATCCR010000226.1:0-3391 GCA_036511155.1 Acidimicrobiales bacterium | reverse complement strand
CGACCGTCGCCGTGGTTGGCCGACGTCATGGCCGTTTCCGCCGAGGGCACCGAACGACCCACACCTCAGGCCGCCGCCGAACGGTTCGCCGGGCTGCGGGCCAACCTCAAGGGCTGATCGGTCAGTCCGACCCTCTCCCCGGCCGGGCGCCGGTCAACACCGGGAGTCAGTCGACGGACGTGTCGATGAAGACCGGGGTGTGGTCCGAGGGCTTCTCGCCCTTGCGGGCCTGGCGGTCGATGAGGGCGAACGACGTGTTCCGAGCGAGCACCTCGGTGACCAGGATGAGGTCGATGCGCATCCCCCGGTGGCGGTGGAACGAGCCGCCCCGGTAGTCCCACCAGCTGAAGAGTTTGTCGTCCGGGTACCGGAGGCGGAATGCGTCCACCAGACCCCAGGACTCGAGGGCGGCGAGGGCGTCTCGCTCGGGCTGGCTGACATGGGTCATGCCCTCGAGCTCGGACGGGTCCCACACGTCGCGGTCCTCGGGGGCCACGTTGAAGTCGCCGCAGACGGCCACCGGCTGGTCGGGCGTGCACGTCTCGCCGAGCAGCTCGCGGAGGCGGCCCAGCCAGGCCAGCTTCGCCGGGTAGTGCTCGTCGTCGAGGGCCCGACCGTTCGGCACGTAGGCCGACAGGACGCGGACTCCCCCGCAGTCGGCGGCGATCAGCCGGGTCCCCTCGTCGTCATCGGAGGAGCCGAGCCCGGTGGCCACGTTGTCGAGGCCCACCCGGCTGATGATGGCCACCCCGTTCCAGCGGCCGTCGCCGTGGTGGGCGGACTCGTAGCCGAGGGCGGCGAACGCCCCGTGGGGGAATGCGGCGTCGGCCTGTTTCGTCTCCTGCAGGCAGAGCACGTCGGGACGGGCGTAAGCGATCCACTCCTCCACCCGGGGCAGCCGGGCGGTGAGCGAGTTCACGTTCCAGGTGGCGATGCGCACCGAGGCTCAGTCCCCGTCCGGCGCGGCGTCGACGAGGACGAAGAGCAGCTCCGCCTCGCAGGCCAACTTGCCGCCCACCGTGGCCCGGCCGGAGCCTTTGCCCGCCCGGGCCGACATGCGGCCCAGGGTGACTTCGAGTTCGAGAAGGTCGCCGGGAACGACCTGGCGCCGGAAGCGGGCCCGCTCGATCCCGCCGAAGAGGGGGAGCTTGCCGGCGAACGCCGGGTCGGACAGCACGGCGCACGCCCCGAGCTGGGCCAGCGACTCGACCATCAGCACGCCCGGAAGGGTGGGTCGACCGGGGAAGTGACCGGCGAAGAACGCCTCGTCACCGGTCAGCTGCCAGGCGCCGGAGGCCGACCGGCCGGCCTCGATGGACCGCAGCTCGGTGAGGAACAGGAAGGGGTCGCGGTGGGGCAGATAGTCGGTCGGTCGCACGAGGGCGAGGTTACCGGGGTGGCGGGGCGGCGGCGGGCCCGTCCGGCCGGTGACCAGGCTCAGCTGGCGAGACCGGGCAGTGACAGCTCGGCCCGGCGGCGGGGGGCGTCGAGAGACACCAGCTCGAACTCCCGGACCTCCCCCTTGGTGAGGACGGAGCGGGCCTTCTGGGGCGCCGGGTCGCCGAGATTGCGCAGCGGGATGTGGCAGAGCATCCCGGCGACGTCGACATGGGCGCCGTGCGACGTGAACGAGACGACTTCGCCGTCGAACGTACTGCCGACGGGGTGGTCGGCCACGAAGGTGAGGAACGCCATGGCGTTGTTGAGGGCCTCACCCACCGGCACGTCCCGGTTGCGGCCGGCGGCCGGGGCTTCGGTCGCCCCCTCGCCAGCCGCGGCTTTCGTGGCCTTGGTGGCCTTCTTGGCCACCTTGGTGACCTTGGCCGCCTTCGTGGCCTTGGTCGCCTTCGTGGCCTTGGCCGGGGTCCCGTCCTCGTCGACGTCGACGTCGCCGGCGGCGGCCTTGGCGGTCTTCGTGGCCTTTGCGGCCTTCGTCGCCTTGGTGGCCTTGGTCGCCTTGGTCGCCTTGGTGGCGGCCGCCGCCTTCGTCACCTTCTTGACCGCCTTGGTGGCCTTCGCCGCCTTGGTGGCCTTCGCCGCCTTGGTGGCCTTGGCGGCTTTGGTGGCTCGACCGCCGACCTCCTCGTAGGTGTCGTCGGTGTCAGCGGTGTCGGACGTCACCGGGACTGGCTCGACCGGAGCCGCGGACTTGGTGGAACGGCGGCGGCGCCTCGGGGCCGGCGCCCTGGTGGCCTCGACGCCCACGTCTTCGATCGTCGCCTCGAGCAGCTCGTCGGCGACCGCCTCGGGCCCGGCGGCGGCCTTGGCTTCGCGTTTGGACTGGGCGGTGACCGACCGGCTGCGGGGGCCGCGGACCGGCGTGCGGGGCGTGAACACCCAGCCCACCCCGGGCACCGGCTTGCCGCCGATGAGTCGCCCCGGCTCGAACAGCCACGGGCGTTCGGCGTGGAACTCCTGGAAGGAGTCGTTGGAGAGGACGAGGGCGCCCGACTTCTCGGCGATGCGGAGGATGAACCCGTCGCCACGGCCGACGGCACCGGCGGGCGGGCTCACCATCTCGCCGTGCTCGATGGCCTGCTCGAACGCCTTCACCTCGGAGGGGTCGATCCGGTGACCGAACGAGGCGTCGACCACGACGGTCACGTCCTCGGGCGTGAAGCCCCGGTACTCCTCGAGAAAGGTCTCGATTGCCTCGTTCAGCTGGGAGAGGCTCGGCAGGGTGCGACCCTCGGTTGCAAGATTGGACCCGTCGACGACGATGCGCCGGCGGGCCGGGGATTCGGATTCCATAATTGCATCCAGTCAACCACCTGGCCGTAGGGCGTCCGGCCATGCCCCGGGACGGGAGACCCCGCTGACCATAGGATCGGGCCCGTGACGACCGACACCCAGCGGGCCGCCGAGGCCACCGACCTCCTCCAGCACCTGATCCGGAACGGATGCGTCAACGACGGTACGCCGGGTTCAGGGCAGGAGGAGCGCAGCGCCGACATCCTCCAGAACTACCTCGAGGGCTCGGGCGTCGAGCTCGAGACCTACGAGCCCGCCCCCGGCCGCACCTCATTGGTGGCCAAGCTGGCCGGCACCGATCCGGACGCTCCGTCGCTCACCCTGCTCGGCCATACCGACGTGGTGCCGGCCAACCCGGACGACTGGACCCACGACCCCTTCGGCGGCGAACTCATCGACGGCGAGGTCTGGGGCCGGGGCGCCATCGACATGCTCAACCTGACCACCACCATGGCCACGGGTATCCGCCACCTGGCCCTCAGCGGCTTCCGGCCGAAAGGCGACCTGACCTACATCGCGGTGGCCGACGAGGAGGCCCTGTCGACCTACGGCGCCAGGTGGCTGTGCGCCAACGTGGCCGACGATATCCGCACGGACTACGTCATCACCGAGTCGGGCGGCTTTCCGATGAACGGGAGCG
>DATCCR010000225.1:0-5508 GCA_036511155.1 Acidimicrobiales bacterium | reverse complement strand
CATCTCGTTCAGGCCACCCCAGATGCCGTGGGGTTCACGGATGCGCACCGCGTACTCGAGGCACTCCACCCGGACCGAGCACGTCTTGCAGATCGCCTTGGCCCGCTCCTCGCGCTGCAGCTTCTCCTCCTTGCGCTCGGCATGGGCAGGTGGGAAGAAAATTTCCGCCTGGGGCCCACGGCACGCCGCCTTCAGCTGCCACGAATCCATCAACTGCTCCACTACCCGATTCCCCCTTCGGTGCAACCTGTCGATCTGGAACGTACTCCTCGCCTTCTGGCGAAACAAGAGGTTGGCGGAGGTTCGGCGACAAATTCGGCCGCTTTCGCGCCGTGCGTGGCAATCCGGAATAGCGGAAGCCCGAAGTCGGCCCCCACCTGGGGCGGAGCCGGCCCGGCGAAGGCGGACACTACGCTCGGGGCGTCATGGACATCCGCTCCTTCTGCAGCCAGAGCCGGGTCTTGATCGTGGCCGGCAAGGGCGGTGTCGGCAAGACCACCATGGTGGCCGCACTGGCCCACCTGGCCGCCGGCGCCGGCCTGTCCGTCCTGGTGATCGAGCTGGAGGGCAGGACCGGGGTCTCGACCGCCTTCGGCGGTTCCGGGGGGCTCGGCTACGCCGGTGAGGTGCTGCACGCCGCCGGCGCCACCGACTTGGGCGCCGGGGCGGTCGACGAGCGGGCGGTGATCCCACCAGGCGTCGTCCACGCCCGGACCATCACGCCCGACGACGCTCTGCTCGAATACCTCGACGACCACGGGATGAAGCGCTTCTCCAAGCGACTCCTGTCGTCCGGGATCATCGACATCGTGGCCGGGGCGATCCCCGGGATCCGCGACATCCTCGTCCTCGGCAAGGTCAAGCAGATCGAGCAGCAGGGCATCGCCGACCTGGTGCTGGTCGACGCTCCGGCCACCGGGCACACCATGACCTTCCTGTCGTCGGCCGGCGGCCTGCTCGACGCCGCACGGGGCGGCCCCATCCGGTCCCAGGCGGCCGATGTCGTCGCCCTGCTCGCCAATCCCGAGCGGTGCCAGGTGGCCCTCGTCACCCTGCCCGAGGAGATGCCGGTCAACGAGGTGGTGGAGGCGGCCTACCAGCTCGAGGACAAGGTCGGGATCGCCCTCGGGCCGGTCATCGTCAATGCCTGCTACGCAGCGGTCGACTCGCTGGCCACGGCGGCGTCCGACACCGTGGCCGCGGCCGGGGTCGTCCTCGACCCGGCGCTGGTCGAGTCGCTCGAGCAGGCCCGCCGGTTCCGCCAGCATCGCCATGAGTTCCAGGAGGAGCAGGTCACACGGTTGGCCGAGGAGCTGCCGCTGCCCCAGCTGCGGGTGCCGTACCTGTTTACCGACGCCATCGGACCCCTCGAGCTCGACGCCCTCAGCCAGGCCCTGGCCCGGGGCATCGAGGCCCTCCACGAGCCTGACCCGGTGGCGCCGTGACGACGTCGCCCCGCACCCCCGCAACGGCGGTGGCGCTGACCCCGGCCACCATCGACGAGGTGGTCCGCGAGCGGTCGATCATCATCTGCTGCGGCTCGGGCGGCGTGGGCAAGACCACGACGTCGGCCGCCATCGCCCTGCAGGCGGCCCGGCTCGGTCGGGTGGCCTGCGTGGTGACCATCGACCCGGCGCGGCGCCTGGCCAACTCGCTCGGCGTCGACGAGCTGTCCAACAGTCCGACCCGCATCGAGGGCGAGTGGCCGGGCGAGCTGTGGGCCCTGATGCTCGACCCGAAGGGCACCTTCGACGACCTCATCACCCGCTACTCCGACTCCGAGGCCCAGGCCGAGGACATCCGGGTCAACCGCATCTACCGCAACCTGACGGGCACGCTCTCGGGCACCCAGGAGTACATGGCCATGGAGAAGCTCCACGAGCTCGTCGAGGAGGGCGGGTTCGATGTCGTCGTGGTCGACACTCCGCCGTCCCGCAACGCCCTCGACTTCCTCGACGCCCCCCGCCGGCTCACGCACTTCCTGGAGAACCGCGTCTTCCAGGCCCTCATGGCCCCCACCCGGGTCGGGCTGCGGTTCATGGGCGTGGCCGCCCAGGCCCTGTTGCGGACCATCGCCAAAGTGGCCGGTGCCGACATCGTGCGCGACGCCGTCGCGTTCTTCCAAGCCTTCGAGGGGATGGAGGAAGGGTTCCGGCTGCGGGCCGCCCGGGTCCGCGAGCTCCTCGTCCTGCCCACCACCGCATTCGTGCTGGTGGCCTCTCCCCGGCCGGACAGCGTGGACGAGGCGGTCCACTTCGCCGGGAAGCTGGCGGAATCGGGCATGTCGGCGACGGCCCTGATCGTGAACCGGGTCCAGCCACGGTTCGCCACCGACGAGCAGCTGGCCACGTTGGCACCGTTCGACGAACGGGCCCGGGCCGAGACCGGGCCGTCCACCGCGCTGGCCGACCTCGTGGACAACCTGGCCGGCTACACCCTGGCCTCGGACCGCGAAGAGGCGGCCTACGCCTCGCTGGTGGCCGAGGTGGCCCCCGCCCCCGTCTACCGGATCCCCCTGCTGAACACCGACGTCCACGACCTCGGGAGCCTGGGCGACGTGGCCGACCTGCTCTTCGGACGGGACGGGGACTGACCGGCAGCGGCGGCACCGGGCGGCCGTGGCGCACGTGGAGTCGTCACCCCGGGGGGCGCTAACCTCTCGGTGTGCCGACCATCCTCGTGGCCAGTGACGCCCCGACCGTACGTGCCGAGATCGCGGCCGTCACCGGGTCGCCCGACACCGCCATCGTCGAGGCCCGGTCCGGGCCCGAGGTCATGGCGCATGTGGCCGAGTCGATGCCCGACCTGGTGATCGTCGACATGCAGATGGGCAACATGGGGGGCATGGCCACCACGTTGGAGCTCCGCCTCGAGGCCTCCTACGGCAAGCTCGCCCACGTCCCGGTCCTCATGCTGCTGGATCGCCGTCCCGACGTCTTCCTGGCCCGCCGCTCGGGCGCCGAGGGTTGGCTGGTGAAGCCGCTCGACCCGATCCGGCTGCGCCGGTCGGTGACCGCCCTCCTCTCCGGTGGCACCTACTACGACGAGTCCTACGCCCCGCTGTCGGTCGTCGCCGCACCTGCCGACGCCTGACGGCCCCACCCCCTACAGACCGGGTCACCGCGTTGTCCGTGTTCCGTCGCCACGAAGACCAGACCGAGGGCTCGCCGGCACGCCGGTCCCGCCGCCGCGAACCCGCCCCCGACGGATCTGCCGGGACAGCGACGGGCGATGGGTCGGGCCTGCCGGTCGACGGCGGAGCCGACGCCCAGGAGCAGTTCATCATCGACGCCCTCCACGACCTGCGGGACACCGTGGTGCGCGAGGTCATGACCCCCCGGGTGGACGTGGTCGCCCTGACGATCCCCCTGACCGTCGAGGCCGTGTCCAAGGCCGTCCGGGAGTCCGGCCACAGCTGCTTTCCGGTCTGTGGCGACAACCTCGACGACCTGATCGGCGTGCTGTTCGTCAACGACCTGTTCCGGGCGGGGTGGACCGTCGGGACACCGGACGAGGGCGGGCGGTCCCCTGACCCGATCGACATTTCGCGGCGGCTGCGCCAACCGTTCCTGGTGCCCGAGTCGCGACTGGTGCTCGACGTCCTGGCCGAGATGCGCCGGCAGCGCCGGGCGTTTGCCGTGGTGGTCGACGAGCACGGCGGCGTCGAGGGCGTGATCACGGTGAAGGACCTACTCGGCGCCCTGGTGGGCGACCTACCCGACGAGTTCGACCCCGACGAGGAGCCCGAGGTGATCCGGGTCGACGGCCGGCGGTGGCTGGTGGACGGCCGGATGAGCGTCGACGACCTGGCCGACCGGCTCGGCATCGACCTGCCCGAGGGCGAGTACGTGACACTCGGGGGCTACCTGTTCGACGCGTTCGGCCACATTCCGGAGGAGGGCGAGACCCACGACGTGGGCGACTGGCAGCTCCGGGTGGCCGAGATGGACAAGCGCCGGATCGCCAAGGTGGTGGCCAAGCGCACCCCGACCGCCCTCGAGGAGGCCGACGGGGTCGACCGGGGGAACAGCGACACCGCCGTCGGGTAGCATCTACGTTTCCTGGGTCGGCACGACGCCGGCCGGGGCAGTACGGGCTGTGGCGCAGTTTGGTAGCGCGCTGCGTTCGGGACGCAGAGGTCCTCGGTTCAAATCCGGGCAGCCCGACTCGATAGGTGCACGTCAGCGGGGGTTCCGGCCCCCGCTGCTGCGCGTCCGGGGGTCTTCGGCGGCGAATTCAGTCCGTCTTGGCGCGATCTCGGAGCGAACGGATTCAGAGTCCCATCCGACGAAGCACCGGCTCTCCAACCGGGCGGCCGCCATTCTGTCCGTGCCTCCACCGGGGCGGAGGCACGGACCGCCAGCGTCATGCTCTACGAGGACCTGGTCAACCGAGCGACCGAGGAGTCGGCTTGACGCGGATCACGTGGAGAACGCCGGCTCGGTGACCCACTCCGGCCCCTCGGGGCGAGTGTGCATCGCCAGGAGCGGCAAGGGGTCCAGTCGAGGTGCCCGAAGGCTCCTCAGGTCGATCCCGCATTCGAATCGAGTCCGACAGCAGGCGTCGTGGATGCGTCACCTCATTGACAGTTGCCCCCAGGCACCGTGGTAGAGCGACTGGGGAGCGGCATGGCCAAGCTGATCTACGTGGCGAATGTGTCCCTCGACGGCTACGTCGAGAACGTGGACGGCAGGTTCGACTGGACCGAGCCCACCGACGAGGTCTTCACCTTCATCACTGACCTGGTGCGCCCCGTCGGCACCTACCTCTATGGACGGCGCATGTACGAGACGATGGCCCTGTGGGAGGTCGACCCCGCCCTCGCTGCCCAGTCGGAGCTCAGGGCCGACTTCGCTCATATCTGGCAAGCGGCAGACAAGATCGTCTACTCCACGACGCTGCACTCAGTCTCGACCACGAGGACGCGGCTTGAGCGCCGCTTCGACCCCGATTCGGTCCGGGGGATGAAGGCGTCCGCCGCGAGCGATCTGACCATCGGGGGTTCGACCCTCGCGGCGCACGCGTTCAACGCCGGGCTGATCGACGAGTGCCAGCTCTTCATGTATCCGGTGCTCGTCGGTGAAGGAAAGCCCGCATTCTCCGGCGACGCTCGCGTCCAGTTGGACCTGCTGGAGGAACACCGATTCGGGAACGGTGTCGTGAACCTGCGCTATGGCATCCTGAGCTGACCCTCCATTCGGAGGCACACCGGTCCCCGTCGATTCGACGGTCGGAACCGGGACAGCGACTGAAGCGACGATCAGCCGGTGCTCGAAGCGGAGTAGCCGACCGCGGCATGTGGGGATGTTGCGAGCGTCGCCCCAAGGTGACCCACGACGCCGGTCATATCCGCTTCCACCGGGTCATGGGCCATCGGCACTCGCCCCTTCGGAAGTCCGGGGACATCGAAGCGACGCCGCCATGTCGGCGACGAGGGAACCGGCCGCCCCGATCGCGTCCCGACCGCGGTCGGATCGGCGCCGTCGCCGAAGTCACCCCCCCCCCCCC
>DATCCR010000224.1:0-10590 GCA_036511155.1 Acidimicrobiales bacterium | reverse complement strand
TCGCTCGGACCGTCGCTCGACATCCCCTCGAGGTACAGGTCGCCGTCGGGGGCGGTGAAGGCCACGTCGCGATCGATCAACGTCAGCACCTTCAACGCGGGTCCCTCCTCTGCGGTGCCCCGGACGCTAGCAGTGGCCTCTTCCGTGGCGATCGGAGCGGGCCGGACGACCGGCAGGTCGGATGATCCGGATCGACGGGTGCACGACGTAACCTCGGGCTCGATGGGGGACGATCCGACGGGAGCACACAGGGACACGGCGGTCGGGCTCCGGGTCGAGTCCCACGTCGATCCCCACGTCGAGCCCGTCCGACACGAGCCGCACCGCCAGCGCCGACGGGTGGGGCGCCCGTGGCGTGCCATCCTGTTCGCCCCGATCGGGGACGGGCAGACCCGACGGCGGGGGAGCGACGGGGTCCGGGTCGGTGTCTCGCTCCTGGTGGTCCTGCTGTGCTGGCTGGCCTCCCAGGTCAACCCGTCGAGCGAGAAGGCACTCGTCCACGTCATCACCCCGGTCCCGAACGGGCTCAGTTGGCTGGTGACCTCGGTCAGTTGGATGGGCTCGCTCGGCCTCATCGTGGTGGTGGTGGGACTGGCCGTCGTCTCCCGGCGGACCGCGGTCATCCGGGACACCGTGCTGTCGGGCGCCGGGGCCTGGCTGATGTGCGTGGTCCTCGGCGCGGTGTTCGGCCCCGCCGGAGGACGACCCCCGAGCGGCGCCCCCGCCGGTTACGACCTCACCTTTCCGGTGGCGCGGGTGGCGGCCACGGTGGCCGTGGCCAGCGCGGCGCTTCCCTACCTGAGCAGGTGGCTGCAACGGTCCATCCAGATCACCGTGGTGCTGCTGGCCATGGCGACCGTGGTGTCGGGCAAGGGCCTGCCCCTGTCGGTGCTGGCCAGCCTGGCCGCCGGAGTCTTGACCACCGCGGTCGTGCATCTGATCTTCGGCTCGCCGCTCGGCCTCCCTTCGGCCGACGAGGTCTCGGTCCTGCTCAAGGACCTCGGCATCGCCGCCACCGACGTGGCGCCGTCCGCCGATCAGGAGTGGGGGGTGGGGAAGTTCACCGCCCGGCTCGACGGGGGCCACCTCGACGTGTCGGTCTACGGACGCGACGCGTCCGACGCCCAACTCCTGGCCAAGACCAACCGCTTCCTGCTCTACCGGGACTCGGGCCCCACCCTCACCTTCACCCGGCGTCAGCAGGTCGAGCACGAGGCCTACGTGACCCTGATGGCCGAGCGGGCCGGGGTGCGGGTCTCGCGGGTGCTGGCCGCCGGACCGGCCGGCCCGGCCAAGGACGCGCTGCTGGTCACGCGGCCGCCGTCGGGCCGGCTCCTGTCCGAGCTGGTGCCCTACGTCCTACCGCCGGAGCCGGCGGTGGAGAGGGGCGCCGACGGGACCGGGGCCGAGGACGCCGGGGCAGCGAACCCGGACAGCACGGCCACCGGAGGCGATGCGGGGACGGCGACGGGAGCGACATCGGCTCCGAAGGCGGCGCCGGCCGCACGGGACACCGTCGAGGCCCCGTCGGCCGAGCCTCTGCCGCCGGAGGCACCACCCACGGACAGCGTGCTGACCGACGCCGCCCTCGACGGCATCTTCAGCCAGGTCCTGGCCCTCCGTTCGGCCGGCATCGCCCATGGCTCCCTCTCGACGGAGACCATCGTGCTGGCCGACGACGGGACGTCGGGCTTCGTCGACATGCGGGCGGCCGCCACCGTGGCCACCGCCGACCAGCTGGACCGTGACCTGGCCGCCGCGCTGGCCGCCACCGCACTGGTGGCCGGCCCCGAGCGGGCCACGGCGGCGGCCGCCCGGACGGTGCCGTCGGAAGTCATGGTGGCAGCGCTCCCCTTCCTGCAGCGGGCGGCGCTCGATCCGCGGGCGGCGCGCACGCTGCGCGGCAGGAAGCCGATCCTGGCCGCCGTGCGGGAACAGGGCGCCCAGGCGGCCGGCGTCGAGGTGCCCGAGCTGATCGAACCGCGCCGGATCAGCTGGATCAACCTGGCCCTGGTGGTCGGCACCATGATCGGCGGGTGGGCCCTCATCGGCGTCCTGGTCAACGTGACCAAGTCGTGGAGCACCATCACCGGGGCCGAGTGGGGCTGGGTGGCTGCGGTATTCGTGCTGGCCCAGGCCGCCTACCCGGCCCTGGCCCTGGCCACGGTGGGCTCGGTGACCGACACCCTGCCCTACGGACGCACGGTGGCCCTCGAGGTGTCGAACACCTTCGTGTCGTTGGCTGGCGGGTCGATGGGGGCGTTGGCCACCCGGGTCCGGTTCTTTCAGCAGCAGGGGTACAACGCCACGCTGGCCGTGAGTTCGGGGGTGCTCATCTCCACGGCCAGCTGGATCACGAAGGGGGCGCTGTTCCTCGTCGCCATCCCCATCGCCATCTCGCAGTTCGACTTCGCCAGTCAGCCGACCACCACCGGCGGCGGGTCCGGCGCCAGCACGGCGCGCCTGGTGTGGATCATCGTGATCGCCGTCGCGGTGATCGGCCTGCTCCTCGGTCTGGTCTTCGCCATCCCGCGTTGGCGCCGGCTGGCCGCCGCCAAGCTTCGCCCCAAGGCGTCCGAGGTGTGGGGCCACCTCAAGGTCCTCGCCACCCACCCACGCAATCTGGTCGAGATCTTCGGCGGCGAGGTCGCCGCCCAGGTGCTGGTGGCCATGGCGCTCGGCGCCGCACTGCACGCATTCGGCCAGCACCTGAGCCTCGCCTCGCTCATCATCGTGCTGACGCTGGGGTCGATGATCGGCGGGATTTCGCCGGTGCCGGGAGGCATGGGCGTGGTGGAGGCCGGGATGATCCTGGCGCTGACCGCGGCCGGCATCCCGCAGAGTGACGCGGTGGCCGCCGTGTTCGTCCAGCGCCTGTTCACCGCCTACCTACCCCCCATCTGGGGCTGGTTCTGCCTGGTCTGGATGCGCAAGCGCGAGTACCTGTAGGGCCCCGTCCCTGAAGCACGGGGGCCCGGAAGGGCCGAACGGGGCGGAGCCGACGGGGGAGTGGCTCAGCCGTCGAGCCGGAGCGGCCCCGTCTCGTCGAGCCCCTTGAAGTCGCGCAGCCGGCCCAAGCGCCCGAGCCGGCCCACGTCGACCCCGGTGTCGGCGGCCCGAAGCATGCGCAGGTCGCCACGGCTGTTCCCGTAGGCCCACAGGCGGGCGCCCTCGAGTCCGGCGTGGGCCATCCACAACCGCAGGCGCCGGATCTTCTCCTCGCCCCGGCAGTTCGCGCCGTCGTAGCGCCCGGTGAGCCGCCCGCCCTCGTCGATGGCCAGCCGGGTGGCGATGGCACCGTCAGCCACCAACCGCTCGGCGGCCACCCGGACATAGGCGTCCAACGAAGCCGAGACCACCACGACTTGGTCCCCCCGCCCCCGGTGCCAGTCGAGCCGGCGGCGCACCTCGGGGCGGACGTGGGCAGCGAGGTGCCCCACCGCGAACTCGGCGCCCACCTGGTCGAGGTAGCCGGCGTCGACCCCGCCGAGCACCCGGACGAAGAGCTCCTCCTTGGTGGCGTCGGCCACCGACCCGCCGGCCAGGGCGGCGTGAGCCAGCCGGGGGGCCAGTGCGGCGGCGGCCCGAAGCACGGCTTGGCGACCGGAGACGGCCGTGAGGAAGTCGAAGACACTCCCGCCGTTGGTCAGGGTGCCGTCGAAGTCGAAGGCGGCGACATCGGTCACGGTCGTGCCCCGCCCACTCAGGTGTTCGGGCCGGACACGGTCGTCCCGCCCCGCCCGGCGCCTCCGGCGAATCGGGCCGCACCCGCGAGCGCCTCACCGGAGGCCAGGCTGGCGTGCCCGAAGCGGGTCTCGAGGAGCAGTGCCTCGGCAACGGGCAGGTTCCATTGGGCGATCGCCGACTGACGGTCGTTGCGCATGCACACCTGCGGCAGGGCGGCGAGTTCGGCGGCCCAAGCCATGGCGACCTCGAGGGCGGTGCCACTGGGCACCACCCGGTTGGCCAGTCCGATGGCCAGCGCCTCCTCGGCCCCGACGGGTCGACCGGAGAGGATCAGGTCCATGGCCCGGCCCTCGCCGACCAGGCGGGGCAGGCGGACGGTGCCACCATCGACCAGCGGCACTCCGAACCTCCTGCAGAAGACGCCGAAGACGGCATCGGCGGCGGCCACCCGGAGGTCGCACCAGACGGCGAGTTCGAGCCCGCCGGCCACGGCGTGGCCCTCGACGGCGGCGATCACCGGCTTGGACAGGGCCATCCGGGTCGGCCCCATCGGCCCGGGCCCGTCCTCGGTGACCCGGTTGCCGGTCCCCGTAGCGATGGCCTGGAGGTCGGCCCCTGCGCAGAACGTTCCGTCCGCCCCGGTGAGCACGGCCACCGAGGCCGTGTCGTCGGCGTCGAAGTCGGCAAAGGCCGCCTCGAGGGCGTCGGCCGCCACGCGGTCCACGGCGTTGCGGCGTTGCGGCCGGTCGATGGTGACGACGGTCACCGGGCCGTGGAGGTCCACTCGGATGGGTGCAGGCATGGTCTCAGCATGGCGGAGGCGGGGCGCCGGGGCCAGTACCGGAGGAACGGGGGGTCGGACGAACGGGACCAGGGAAGTCCCTGGGCAATACCTGACGGATCCGGTCGACAATTGCATCGGATCCGACTACGCTCTCGGTCAGTCGGATCCGGGGCCTGCGTCCCGGTAGCGACGACCCGCGAGGGGTGAGGCACCGCCGGACGTGTCCGGATGACGGGCCCTCCGCCTCCGACCACAGGACGCTCGACCGAGACCCCTCAACCGAGTACCCACGAACCAGTACCCAACAACTGAACCAGTACCCAACAACTAAGGAGCAGGACATGGCGATCCGCCTGGGCGACGAGGCCCCCGACTTCACCGCAGACACCACCGAAGGCACCATCCGCTTCCACGAGTACCTCGGGGACAGCTGGGGCGTGCTCTTCTCCCACCCCAAGGACTTCACGCCGGTCTGCACCACCGAGCTGGGCGCCTTCAGCGCCGCCAAGGCGGAGTTCGACAAGCGCAACACCAAGCTCATCGGGCTCTCGGTGGACGACGTGACGTCGCACGACAAGTGGGCCGGCGACATCGAGGAGACGCAGGGCACCGCCCTCAACTTCCCGCTCATCGGTGACGAGGACCGCAAGGTCGCCGACCTCTACGACATGATCCACCCCAACGCCAACGACACCCTGACCGTGCGCTCGGTGTTCATCGTCGGCCCGGACAAGAAGATCAAGCTGACCCTCACCTACCCGGCGTCGACCGGCCGCAACGTCCAGGAGATCCTGCGGGTCATCGACTCGCTGCAGCTGACCGCCGACTACAAGGTCGCCACCCCGGTGAACTGGAAGGACGGCGAGGACGTCATCGTCGTCCCGGCGCTGTCGGACGAGGAGGCGAATGAGCGGTTCCCGAAGGGGTTCAAGGCGCTCAAGCCCTACCTCCGGGTCACCCCCCAGCCGAACAAGTAGTCCACCGGCCCCGACCGGGCCCTGTGGATGCACCGGATCCGGCCCCTCGGCCGGATCCGGTCGCGTCCGGGGTAGGGTGGGGCCGTCACCGCAGGTCGGTGACGATTCCGGCCCAGGCGGGAGCCGGGGCCCCCGAGGCGGCGACCCGGTGAGGAACCGGTCTCCAGACCCTGCCTTCCCGCCCCTCACCTGCTAACATCGTCCGGTCGGCGTGTTCCGTCCGCCGGCCGTCACCACGATTCCAGAGGTCTACTTCCCACATGCCAGACAAGCAGGCAACCATCGCCGAGTACCGTCTCCACGAGACGGACACCGGCTCCCCCGAGGTGCAGATCGCCATCCTGAGCGAGCGCATCGTCCATCTCACCGAGCACCTCAAGGTGCACAAGGGCGACCACCACACACGCCGCGGGCTCCTGAAGCTCATCGGCCGCCGCCGCCGCCTCCTCGACTACGTCCGCAACAACGACGTGGAGCGCTACCGCGAGATCATCGGCCGCCTCGGCCTCCGTCGCTAGGCGGACACCAGACGCTCCGCCCGGCCTCGGCCGGGCGGTCGCAATTTCTCCACCGGCTGCGTGCCGGCGGAACGCAGATCGGCGAACTGCCGTTCTGTTGCAGGACCGGCCCCCGCACCGTGGGCGGCCGGAGTCACACCACCGACAACGGGCTCCCATCGAGGTCAGTCACCAGTTGCCGATCACCTGGCCCCCAGCGGGCGGGGTGGCCGACAACTGGGAACTGGCTCGGAGAGTCCCCGAACCACAAGGAGCGTCATGTCCGACGCCATTTCCGTTTCGGCGCCCATCAGCGGCACCGACAAGACCCTCAGCTTCGAAGCAGGGAAGCTGGCCCAACTCGCCGACGGCGCCGTCGTCGGCCGTATCGGCGACACCGTCCTCCTGGCCACGGCCACGGCGGCGCGCTCGGTGCGCGAGGGGGCGGACTTCTTCCCGCTCACCGTCGACATCGAGGAGCGCACCTACGCGGCCGGCAAGATCCCCGGCTCGTTCTTCCGTCGGGAGGGCAAGTCCTCGGACCAGGCCATCCTGACCTGCCGCCTCATCGACCGCCCGCTGCGCCCGTCCTTCCCGAAGGGCTTCCGCAACGAGGTCCACATCGTCGGCACCATCTTCGGCGCCGACCAGGTGAACCCGCACGACGTCCTGGCCATCAACTCGGCCTCCGCCGCCCTCATGCTGTCGGGCATCCCCTTCGAGGGCCCGATCGGGGCCGTCCGGGTGGCCTACTCCACCGACGGCCAGTGGATCCCGCACCCCACCTTCGAGGAGGGCGAGGAGTCGACGTTCGAGCTGGTCGTGGCCGGCCGTGCGCTGGACGAGACCGCCGACGCCGAGATCGCCATCATGATGGTCGAGGCCGGTGGCTCCGAGCGCTCCTTCCAGTACTACGAGGAGGGTGCGCCCCAGGTCACCGAGGAGGTCCTGGCCTCCGGCCTCGAGGCCGCCAAGACGTGGATCCGCGAGTCGATCGTGCTCCAGCGTGAGCTGGTGGCCGGCTACGTGGCCGCCCGTGGCCCGATCGAGGCGATCGAGTACAAGACGCTCGCCGACTACGGCGACGACGTGTTCGCCCGGGTGGAGGCCGTCGGAAGCGCCGGCCTGGCCGCCGCCAACATCTTGACCCCCAAGGCCGAGCGCAACGCCGCCCTCGCCGAGGTGACCGAGTCGGTCATCTCCCAGCTGTCCGAGGAGTTCGAGGGTCGCGGCGGCGAGATCAAGGCCGCCGTCCGGGGCCTCACCAAGAAGCTGGTCCGCAAGCGGATCGTGGAGGAGGGTCTCCGCATCGACGGTCGCACCGCCGCCGAGATCCGCCCGCTGTCGGCCGAGGTCGACCTCTTCCCGACGGCCCACGGCTCGGCGCTCTTCCAGCGTGGCGAGACCCAGGTGCTGAACGTGACGACGCTGGGCATGCCCCGCATGAACCAGATGCTCGACACCATCACCCCGGTCGACTTCAAGCGGTACATGCACCACTACAACTTCCCACCCTTCTCCACCGGTGAGACCGGCTTCATGCGGGGCCCGAAGCGCCGGGAGATCGGCCACGGCCTGCTGGCCGAGCGGGCCCTCCTGCCCGTCGTGCCCTACGAGGAGGACTTCCCCTACACGTTCCGCCTGGTGTCGGACGTGCTGTCGTCCAACGGCTCGACGTCGATGGCCTCCGTCTGCGGCTCGACCCTGTCGCTGATGGCCGCCGGCGTGCCCCTCAAGGCCCCGGTCGCCGGCATCGCCATGGGCCTCGTCTACGAGAGCGGCACCTACGTGACCCTCACCGACATCCTCGGTGCGGAGGACGCGTTCGGTGACATGGACTTCAAGGTGGCCGGGACCCGCGACGTGGTGACCGCCCTCCAGCTCGACACCAAGATCGACGGGCTGCCCCTGGACGTCCTGACCAAGGCCCTCATGCAGGCCAAGGACGCCCGCCTCGCCATCCTCGACGTCATGGCCTCCGCCATCGCCGAGCCCCGCAGCGAGGTTGCTGCGTCGGCCCCGAAGATCATCTCCTTCGAGATCCCGATGGACAAGATCGGCGAGGTTATCGGGCCCAAAGGCAAGGTCATCAACGCCCTGCAGCAGGAGACCGGCGCGGACATTGCCGTCGACGACGACGGCATGGTCGGCACGGTCACCATCGGCGCCAAGGACGGCACTGCGGTGGAGGAGGCCCGTCGGCGCATCTCGACGATCCTCGACCCACCGCTGGCCGAGGTGGGCGCCACCTACCAGGGCAAGGTCGTCAACATCACCAAGTTCGGTGCCTTCGTGAACATCCTCCCCGGCCGTGACGGCCTCCTGCACATCTCCAAGATGGGCCAGGGCAAGCGCGTCGAGCGCGTGGAGGACGTCTTCGAGCTCGGCCAGCCGGTCGAGGTCAAGGTGGACGACATCGACCCGCAGGGCAAGGTGTCGCTGTCGCTGGCCGGCGAGGCTCCCGCCTCCTCGGGTGGCGGTGGCGGCGGTGGCCGTGCCCCCCGTGGCGAGAGCTCGCCGCGCAGTGAGGGCTCGCCCCGCGGCGACCATGCCGATCCGGGAGTCGACGACGACCGTGGCCCGCGTCGCCAGACTCCCAGTGCCCCTGCAAGTGCACCGGCAGGCGCCCCCGCAGGTGCGGCCTCCTTCGAGGACTCCTTCCAGGAGGAGCTCGTCCAGGAGTTCGGGGACCTCGGTCCCGCCGTCACCGAGTCGTCCGACCGCCCGAGTGGCGGCGGAGGCGGCCGGGGTGGGCGCCGCCGTCGTTGAGCACGAGCGCCCGTCGTGGGTCGGCCCCGGTGGCCGGCCCACGACCCGGGTGCACGTCTGGTGTGACGGCCGGCACCGGGCAGCGGAAGTGAACTCGTGACGATCCGTACCGATCGGACGTCGTCCGGCCTGACCGTCGTCACCGAGGACATGGCCGAGGCCCGCTCCGTATGTATCGGCTTCTGGGTGGGCACCGGCTCGCGTGACGAGTCGCCCGAGCTGGCCGGGTCCAGCCATTTCCTCGAGCACCTGCTGTTCAAGGGGACCGAGGAGCGTTCCGCCTCGGCCATCGCCGAGGCCGTGGACGAGGTCGGCGGCGACTTCAACGCCTTCACCACCAAGGAGTACACCTCCTTCTACATCCGACTGCTGGCCGAGGACGTCGACCTCGGGCTCGACATCCTGTCGGACATCATGTGGCGCCCCGCCCTACGGGCCGCCGACCTCGACGCCGAGCGCCAGGTCATCCTCGACGAGATCCTCATGCACGCCGACGAACCGGCTGACGAGGCGGCGGAGCAGAGCTCGACCACGCTCTTTCCGGACCACCCGCTGGGCCGTGAGGTCCTGGGCACCGAGTCGTCGGTGTCGGCCATGACCGCGGAGCGGATCCGGGACTTCTTCGACGAGCACTACCTGCCCGGCAACATGGTCGTCGCCGTGGCCGGCGACCTCGACCACGAAGCCGTGATCGCCGGGCTCGACCAGCGGTCGGGCGGCGGCAGGGGAGGGGAGGCGCCCGGTCGGGTGGCCCCCGACGACCAGGTCACGCCCCTGGCCGTGACCCGCCGCTCCACCGAGCAGGCCCACGTGGTGCTGGCCGCCCGGTCGGTCAACCGCAACCACCCGAGCCGCTACGCCCTGGCCGTCCTCAACCACGTCCTGGGGGGCGGGCTCTCGAGTCGCCTCTTCCAGGAGATCCGGGAGCGGCGGGGCCTCGCCTACTCGGTGTGGTCCGAGCGGGTCGCCTATCTCGATGCCGGGTTCCTGAGTGTCGGCCTGGGCACCGGTCCCGAGCACGTGGTCGAGGTGCTGGACATCGTCACCGACGAGCTCAACCACCTGGGCGCAGAGGGGGTGACGGAGCGGGAGTTGGCCATCGCCAAGGGCAACCTCCGGGCCGAGACCCTCCTGGCCTGCGAGGACTCGGGCGCCCGGATGAGCCGCATCGGCGCCGGCATGCTCCTGCACGGCGAGGTCCTGAGCGTCGACGAGGTACTGGCCAGGGTCGAGGCCCTCACCCTCGAGGACGTGCACGAGGCGGCCAAGGTCGTGGTGGCTGCGCCGCGGACGTTGTCGGTGGTCGGGTCGTTCGACGAGTCGGACTTCGACGCCGGGGCGCTCGGCCTGGGGTGAGGGGCGCCCGGCCTGGGCGGTAGTCCGCCGAATCCCTCGGTCGGGATCGGGCCGCGGCCTGGATCGGCGGGGTGCCGCAGCCTCGCAGCATGGCGGGCGGTGCGGCCGTCGACCGGAAGGCGGGGTCGATCGGCGCCCCGCGAGCAGAGGACCGAGGCGGCGCGGACGTTCTCCCTCCGCTCCGTCCGTGCCGGCGTGCAGGCCGGCCACCCGAACACGGCGGTCTGCGCCTTTGCCCTGGACGTGATCGAGGGTCATGACCCGTGGTTCTGGTACTGGCTGAGCGGAGGTCCTTGAGGGTCCGGTCCGCGTCGGGTCGATGGAGAGGCCCGGCGGCGGCATACGCCTTGGCTAGGGTGACCGGCATGCGAGTCGGAGTGGTCGGCGCTGGCGGACGGATGGGACGCGAGGTGTGCCGCACCGTGCTGCACCGACCCGGACTGGAGCTGGCCGTCGCCATCGACCCCGGATACCCGGGGACCACCGTCGCCGAGCTGATCGGCGCGTCGGGACCGTCATC
>DATCCR010000223.1:0-4047 GCA_036511155.1 Acidimicrobiales bacterium | reverse complement strand
AAGCCGGCCACGATGGCCAGTCGACCCGGTGACGACCGCCACCGCGAGGCCCCGGAGGGTCCCGCGGTGGCGTCGGTGGAAGAAGCGGTGCGGACGGGCACCGGCATCCTCAGTCTCCCGAACCCGAGGAGCCATGGCCCCCGGAACCGGAGTGGGGTCCCCCGTCGGACGAGCTGCTTCCGCTGCCCGAGTCCGAGCCGCCGGAGTTCCCGCCGCCGCCGCCCGTCGACGGGGTCTGGCCGTGGCCGTCACCCTCCGGGCCGCTACCCGATCCGGAGCCGCCGTGGTCCCCACCGGTGGGCGGTGCCAGAGGGGCTGACGGCGGGACGGTGGTCGTGGTGGCACCGCCGGCAGACGAGCTGTCGCCCTCGCCCTGGCCGCCGGACTGGCCGGACTGGTCATCACCGGACGAACCGGTGGGCGGTGGGCCACCGGGCGTGGTGTCGTCACCGGTCTCGCCGGTCGACGGGTCGGGGATGTCCACCTCGGCGGTCACCATCGGGCCCGACGGGCTCGGGAAGACCTCGACTTGGAGGACCTGGGTCGACGTGGCCGACGTGAAGACCACCTGGACGCCCTCGGACGTGGTGGTCGGTGCCGATGCCGTGAACCCGGAGCCGTCGACCGGCGTCACGGTCAGGCTGCTCACCGCACCGGTGGTCGGGTCGACGGCGAAGCTGAGGCTGCCCACGCCCGGGAGCGTGACGGTGAAGGTCCCGGCCGACGAGGTGACGGTGGGGCCGCTCGCCGGTGCCGTCGCCGGGGGTGGGGTGTCGGCCCCGGCCAGGGCCACGGGGCCGGAGGCCGCGCCGAACCCCAGTAGGGCTGCGGACGAGATGAAGGCGATGCGTCGGATGGACATGCGGGTGACCCCCTGGAGCGTGCCGGTGTCGGTTGACCGGATATCGGAACTGTCACCTGCTCCATCGGTCCCCGTATGCCCGTGTCACATCCTGCAACGATGAATTCCGAAGTTGAGACGGATCGACTCGATCTGTTCGGTTGCGGCACGGCCCCGTGACGCCTGCAGGACGCGGAATGACCGTCGACCGGAGGCCGACGGTCATTCCTGCCGTAGCGGGCGGCTGGGTGGGTTCGCTACAGCGATCCGGTGATCGAGCAGGTCTCGCCGGTCTTGGCGTTGACCGCGCTGGCCACGATCGTGTTGGTGCCGGCCAGGGGCGACAGGACGCGGCTGACGCTGAAGGAGCCGTCCTTGACCGTCTTGACGGTCGCCGACACGAATCCGGTGCCGTTGCGGCCCTCGGCGACCTTCCACGGGACGCCGGCCGTGTGGCGGGCCATGTCGACGCCGAAGTCGACGCTGACGGCCCCGGTGTCCTCGCGCTGGACCTGGAGGTTGCTGACGCTCGTTCCGCTGCACTTGGCGTTGATGTTGATCGAGGGGGTCGCAGCGGACGCCGATGCGACCGGCACGAGGGCGAACGCGCCGAGCCCGGCCAGGCCGAGCGCTCCGGCGGTGACGATGCGGGTGATGCGGCGGGTGGACATGGTGGGACTCCTTCGTGGTGGTGGGGTGGTTCCACCGGCAGCGTGCGCCGCGGACCTGACATCCGCATGACGGGACCGGAGTACGTCGTTCCCCTGCGGAGCCGACCGCCCGCGTCTGCGCTCCCGTCCATCCGTCCGTCGTACGCATGGACGTTGGACGGATGGCCGCGGTGGTCGGGTCAGCGGTTGGCCTTGGGCATCATCGGCGCCGCACGGTCGTCGATGGCCTCGAAGTCCAAGTCCTCCGGCGGCTGGGGGAAGCTGATGGCGTAACCCTGGGCCACGTCGCACCCGGCCGTGGCCAGGAAGCCGAAGTGGTCGGACCGCTCGACGCCCTCGGCCACCACCCGCAGGCCGAGCGAGTGCCCGAGCTCGATGGATGAGCGGATGATCGCCTCGTCGCGGCCGTCCTGGCCGTCGATGCTGAGCCGGGCCGTGAACATGCGGTCGATCTTGAGCTCGCCGACGGCCAGGTCACTCAGATAGGCGAGCGACGAGAACCCGGTGCCGAAGTCGTCGATCGAGATGAGCAGGCCCGAATCGGACAGGGTCTGGATGATCTCCTTGGACCGCGCCAGATCGGCCATGACCGTGCTCTCGGTGATCTCGAGCACCAGGGAGTCGGCGGTCAGCCCGTTGCGGGCCAGCACCTCGTGGACCTGGTCGGGGAGCCCGGCGTCGAGCAGGTTGGTGGTCGAGAGGTTGACCGCCACCGACACCGGATGACCGGCCCGCCGCCACTCGGCGCACTGGGCGACGGCCGTCTCGAGCACGAAGGTGGTGAGGACGCCCATCAGCCCGCTGTCCTCGGCCAAGGGGATGAACTGGTCCGGCGGGATGAACCCGAGCTTCGGATGGGCCCACCGCAGGAGCGCCTCGATCGTGGAGATCCCGCCCGTCCGCAGGTCGATCTGGGGCTGGTAGTAGAGGGTGAGCGATTCCTCGGCGATGGCGGCACGCAGGTCCTCCATCAGGTTCAGCCGGTCGGCGCCGTCGTCGAGGGCCGACTCGTAGATGTCGTACGAGCTGTGGGCCGCCTTGGCCCGGTACATGGCGACGTCGGCGCACCGCATGAGCTCGGTGGCGTCCGTGGCGTGCTGGGGGGCGAGGGCGATGCCGATGCTGGCTCCCACGTGCAGGCTCGATCCCCCCACCTCGAAGGGCGGCTCGATCTCCGTGGTGATCCGCTCGGCGATCGACATGGCGAACTCGACGTCGGCCCCGGTCAGCAGCACGGCGAACTCGTCGCCGCCCAGGCGCACGACGACGTCGCTCGACCGGGTGACACTCGAGAGTCGAGGGCCGATGAGCCGGAGGAGGCCGTCGCCGGTCGGGTGGCCGAAGGAGTCGTTGATCTCCTTGAAGTGGTCGAGGTCGATCATCAGCAGGGCCAGGGCGTCGTCCGGGTCCCACTCCTGGTGGTGGTTGGTGAAGATGGCCTCGAGCTGGCGGGTCAGGAGGCGACGGTTGCCCAATCCGGTCAGCTCGTCGGTGACGGCCTGGTGGTGGTTGGCCAGGGTGAGGGCGTTGAGCTCCCGGCGGGACAGGGCGGCCCGCACGCCGACCAGCACGAGGGTGGCCACGGTGAGACCGAGGGCCACCGATCCGATGTGCGTCCAGTTGCCCGCGAAGATGATGACGACCGCGGAGGTGGCGGCGATGGCCGGCAGCACGAACCCGGGTGCATGGGCGTCGTCGTCGGCCCGCCGGGCGCCCACCCGCTGCCAGACGGTCAGCGACAGCAGGAACACGGCGGTCATCCAGGTGGCGTCGAGGAAGGTGCCCGACTGGTAGGTGCCGGCGGCGTTCTGGAACAGATAGACGGTGTCCCCGACGGCCAGGACCAGGCAGCCGGCGACCAGGGTGACCAGGCGGGCGGGCCATCCGGGCACGATCACCAGTGTCCCGAAGGCGAAGGCCAGGAGGATGAGGTCGCCGATGGGGTAGGCGAGGTTCACGGCCACCGCAGCAGGCGATCCGGAGACCGAATTGATGATGGTGTCGAACACGAATGCGGCGCAGATGGCGGCCGCCCCGAGCCCGGCCACGGCCCCGTCGAGCCACGTGCTGGCCTTGAAGGACCGCACCTCGCCCCGCATGATCAGCATGATCCCGAGATAGGCCAGCGGGTACATGAGCAGGTAGAACGCGTCGGCCAGCGACGGGGTGGGGGGTGAGGCCCCACCCTGTGACTCGAGGGTGAAGATGGTGTCGCCGATGGCCCAGGCCAACAGGCCGAGCCCGAAGGCCAGGCCCACCGAGCGGCCCGGACGCCTCACCAGGAACCTGGAGAGGCACAGGAGCGCCATGGTCAGCTCGAGGGCGTCCACGCTCCAGTTGTCGAGCCAGGTCCAGAACTGGCCGTGGTCCCGCAGCACGAGGGTCGCGATGTAGGTGGCCAGCCACACTCCCGTCAGGGCGTAGGCGACGACCATGACCCGCGGCATGCGCTGGTCGCGGACCGCGGCCTCCCGACGGGGGGAGAGGATCGGCACGTTCACCCGGTCGGTATCGGATGGCTGGCGAGAAACCTGA
>DATCCR010000222.1:0-4281 GCA_036511155.1 Acidimicrobiales bacterium | reverse complement strand
TGGCAATTGGAGGACCGAACGGAGCGGCGTGCATGCGGCCCAGTATCGCCCATCGCCAGCCCCCGGCTCCCCCGGCTCCGGCCCACTCCCGGCTCCCCTGATCATCCGGCTCCCCTGATCAGTCGAGGCCGAGTACTCCCGGCAGCGCCAGGCGCCGGACCTTGCCGGTGGCCGTCCGGGGCAGGGCGTCGACCACCTCGTACTGCTTCGGCCGCTTGTAGCCGGCGAGGTGTCCCGCCGCGTGCTCGGCGCAGGCAGCCGTCACGGCCGCGGGGTCGACGCCGGGCACCGCCACCACCGCGGCACACACCCGTTGTCCCCACTGCTCGTCGGGCAGGCCGAACACGGCCAACTCGTCGACCCCGGCCACGTCGGCCAGGGCAGCCTCCACCTCGGCCGGGTAGACGTTCACCCCGCCGGTGATGACGAGGTCGTCGCGGCGCCCGTCCAGATACAGATAGCCGTCGTCGAGCCGCCCGAGGTCCCCGACGGTGAACGCCCCGTCCTGCCAGGCGGCCGCCGTCTTGGCCTCGTCGCGCCAGTAGGTGAACCGGGCGAAGCCCGGGGGACGGCACCACACGACGCCCGCGTCGTCGACCGACAGGGTCCGACCGGCGCGGGCCCGGCCCACCGTGCCCGGCCGCTCCCGCCACATCTCGGGCGGGCACACGGTGAACTGGCCCTCGGTCGAGCCGTAGAACTCCCACAGGGCATCGGGTCCCACCACGGCGAGGGCGGCCCGCTTGAGCGCCGGCGGGCAGGGCGACCCGGCATGGACCAGGAGGCGCAGGGCGGCGAACCGCTCCGGCCCGGTGTCGGGCAGGGCCAGCAGTCGGGCCAGGGCCGAGGGGGCGAGGAAGGTGGTGGTCGGCACCGGCCCGTAGGCACCCTCGAGGGCGGCCGCGGCCCTCTCGGCGTCGAAGTGGTCGAGCACGACGCAGGTGCCACCGCGCAGCAGGGTGCCCCCGGCGAAGCGGACCGACACCGAGTGGTACATCGGCGAGCAGACCAGGTGCACGTCGTCGGGCCCGAAGCGCCACAGGTCGGACTCGTCCGCTGCGGCTGCCACCGCGCGTTCGCCGTCCCACAGACCGGACCACACCCCTTTGGCCCTCCCCGTCGTTCCCGACGTGTAGTGCATGGGCCGCGACCGCGGAAACGGGGCGAGGACAGCCGGCGGCCCTCCGTCCAGACGGTCCAGTCCGTCGCGGTCGAGGACGGCCAGCGTCGGCTCGGCGTCGTCCACCAGCACGTCCCGCTCGGTCTCGGTCAGGGTGGCGTTGAGCAGCACGGGCACGACCCCGATCCGCAGGGCCCCGAGGACGGCGCACAGCAGGGCGGCCGAGGAGGGCAGGCAGAAGGCGACCCGGTCGCCCTCGGTGCAGCCTGCGGCGAGCAGGGCGCCGGCCGCCCGGGCCTGGGCCGCTTCGGCATCGTGGGCGGTCAGGACCTCGACACCCGGGCTGCCGGTCACCCGTTACCTCCGGCCGGAGCACGGTCGGGGGCCCCGAACACCTCGGTGGGGCCGGCGGTCGGCCCGTCGGCAGCCTGCGGGTCGGCCAGGTTCGTGAAGACCGTGGGCCGGACGAGCGCGGCCAGCGCCAGCAGCGCGAGCAGGACCAGTGCTCCCCACACCGTCACTGCGCGGATGCCATGGGTGTCGGCCAGCCACCCCTGGATCACCGCCCCCAGGGGATAGACGAGCCCGAGGGCCATCATGTAGATGCTGAGGATGCGGCCACGGGCGGCCACCGGGGCCCGCAGCTGGACCACGGTGTTGAGGCCCGAGAGCACGCAGATGTAGGCGGCGCCCACGGCGACGAACGCGGGGATGGCGAGCGCCAGGGTCGGGGCCAGGGCGTACCCGCACAGCAGGACGGGCACGGCGAACAGCGCGGTGCGCAGCATGGTCAGCCGGCCGAACCGGATGGCCAGTCCGGGCAGGGCGAGGGCCCCGGCCACCGCGCCGACCCCCTGGGCGGTGACGAGGAGTGCGGTGATCAGGGGGGTGCTGATCCCACCCTGGTGGTGGAACTGCTTGGCCATCACCGTCACCAGGGCGATGAACGGCGAGGCCAGCAGGGCCACCACGGCGATCCAGCCGATGGCCGTACGGCACCCCGGCTCGGCCCGGGCGGCACGGGCCCCCTCCACGATCCGCTGCGCCATCGACAGGTGGTCCGTCACCGGCACGGGCTTCGGGATGTGCACGAGCAAGAGGGCGATGACCACCGCCCCGAAGGACATGGCGTTGATCCCGAACACGAAGGCGTAGTTCTGGCTGAGGAGCACCAGGCCGGCCAGCGCCGGGCCGATCACCCGGCCGAGGTTGTACTGGGCCGAGGAGAGCGAGACGGCGCCCAGCAGGTCCTCCTTCGGCACCAGGTCGGGCACCATGGCCTGATAGGCCGGAAAGCCGATCGCACCGCACGCCCCGCCCAGGAACGAGAGGATCACCAGGGCCCACGGTGGGTCGTGGTGGAGGCCGGCGAGCACGGCCAGGATGACCGCGAACAGCGTTTCGGCCAGGGTCGTGAGGATCAACCACTTGCGGCGGTCGAGACGGTCGGCCAGCGCGCCGCCCACCGGGGCCAGCAGGCCGATGGGCACGAACCCGGCGGCGGCCACCAGGCCGGCCCAGGCCGGCTTGTCGGTCCGGGCGTAGACAAGGACGCTGAGGGCCACCGTCTGCATCCACGAGCCCAGGTTCGAGACCAGGGCCGCCGACCAGATGAGGGCGAAATTCCGCGAGCGGAGCGGGCGGAGCGATGCCAGGGCCACCCGCCCACGCTACCGGCGCGGGCCCGACCCCCGGTTGGGCCGCCATCGGCACCGCGCCCCCGTCCACCGGAGGAGTCGCCCCGTGGGGCCCCAGGTGCCGCCGGTGTGACTACTTGTCGAGCTTGACCTTGCGCCGGGGACGCAGGGCGAACCACCAGATGCTGGCCATGGTGGCAACGACGCCGAAAGCGGCGGCCGGCTTGGCGATCTTGCGAGAACGGTCGGACATGGGGTCGACGTTACCCGGAGTGCCGGAGGACCGGGCAGTAGGGCGGGCGTCGGAGGGGACGCCTCGTCGTTCTCATGTGCTTCTTCCGATCTTCTCCACGTTCTCCTACCTCTTCCTTGGGCTCCCCTTACGGGCGACCCGCACCATGGGAGACATGCAAGGGAGCACCTTCCGCACCAGCCCCACCGAGCGTCAGCGCCGTCGCACCGGCGGCCCCGCGCTCACGCTGCTGGCGGGCTCGGGCGGCGCCTCCCGCACCTCCACCCGTGACGCCCGGCCTACGCATCCCGCGCAGGAGGGCTTCACACCGGACGGCGTCCCGAGCGATACCCGGGGCACCGCCGTCCAAGATTCCGAGCCGGGGTCGTCACCCTTCCGCAGCACGTCGAGGGGCAACGCAACACTCGACACCGAAGGACTGACGGCCACCGGCTCGGGCCCGAACGATCACCGTGGGCTGCTCATCGACCTCATCGCCGAGTTCCTCGAGATCCACGCCGGCGCCGGCGTCGACCCCCCACCGGTCACCGAGATCCGCCACATCCGCTGACCTCGGCTCGGCCGCTACTTCCGGGTCCCGGCAGCCCCACGCCGCTTCAGGCGTCCGGCTGCTCCGGCACCCGGAAGCGGACGGCGCCGCGGCCGTCCTCGGGCAGCCACCGGGTGGCCGGGTCGAGGCACCGCTCGACGATGCACTCCCCCACCCATGCCGGGGTGAGGAACGCGTCCTCCGCGTGCAGGCGGTGGAACCGGGCCACGTCGGGGAAGGCGTCGGCCGGGGTGGCCCGGATCAGCGCCTGCATGTCGGTGTCGACCACCCCGGGCGCCACGGCGTAGGCGACCAGTCCGGAAGCGGCCTCCTCGAGGCCGACCACCTCCGTCAGCATCTCGACGGCCGCCTTCGAGGCGCAGTAGGCCGCCCAACCGCGGTACGGCGAGGAGGCGGCGCCCGACGACACATTGACCAGCGACCCGCCACCCGGCCGGCTGCGCACGTGGCGGGCGAAGGCGGCCGTCCCGTGCATCACCCCGAGGACGTTGGTGGCCACGTGGCGCTCGAGGGCGGCCGGGTCGGCGTCGGCCAGTGGGCCGACCGGGTCGAGCACGCCTGCATTGTTGACCCACAGGTCGATGCGGCCGAACCGGGCCACCACCTCGTCGGCGAACCGGTCCACCGCCGGGGCGTCGGCCACGTCGAGCGCGGCCACCACCACATCGGCCCCGGGCGGCGGCTCGGGCCGGTTGCGCGAGCACAGTCCGAGCCGGAACCC
>DATCCR010000221.1:0-3689 GCA_036511155.1 Acidimicrobiales bacterium | reverse complement strand
TCGACCCCTGGTTCCTGTCCGAGATGGCCAAGATCACCGACGCCCGCATGGCCCTCGACCTCCAGGTGACCCTCGGGGTGACGGTCGACGACCTCGACCGTCGGGAGTGGAAGCGCCTCAAGCGCCTCGGGTTTTCCGATGTGCAGTTGGCCCACGTACTGGGCGACGCGGTGACCGAGGCCGACGTGAGGTCGGCCCGGGTGGCGGCCGGGGCGGGGGTCACCTTCAAGACCGTCGACACCTGCGCAGCCGAGTTCGAGGCCCACACGCCGTACCACTACTCGACCCACGAGGACGAGGACGAGGTCCGCCCGTCCGACCGCGACCGGGTCATCATCCTCGGGTCGGGGCCGAACCGGATCGGCCAGGGCATCGAGTTCGACTACTGCTGTGTGCACGCCTCGATGGCCCTGCGCGACGCCGGGTTCGAAACCATCATGCTCAACTGCAACCCCGAGACGGTGTCGACCGACTACGACACCTCCGACCGCCTCTACTTCGAACCCCTCACCCCCGAAGACCTGGCCAACGTCATCGAAGCCGAGTGGGCCGCCTCGACCGGCAGTGGCCGCCTGGTCGGGGTCATCGTGAGCCTGGGCGGCCAGACCCCGCTCAAGCTGGCCGCCGGCATCGACGAGGACCTGGTGCTCGGCACCTCGCCGGCCTCCATCGACCTGGCCGAGGACCGTGAGCGGTGGAACGACCTCTGCGGACGCCTCGGCATCCCCCAGCCCCCGGGAGGCACGGCGACCACGGCGGCCGAGGCGGTGGCCGTGGCCGGCCGGGTCGGGTACCCGGTGCTGGTGCGCCCGTCCTACGTGCTGGGCGGCCGGGCCATGGAGATCGTCTACGACGACGAACGCCTGGTGGCCGCGGTCGACGCCATGTCCGGGGTCGGCGGCTCGCTCGGCCGGGAGGGCGGGGTCACCCCGGACCGTCCGGTCCTGGTCGACCGGTTCCTGGAGGATGCCGTCGAGGTGGACGTCGATGCCGTGCGCGATGCCACCGGCGAAGTCGTCATCTGCGGCGTCATGGAGCACGTGGAGGAGGCCGGGGTCCACTCGGGCGACTCGGCCTGCGCCCTGCCGCCCCAGACCCTGTCCCCGTCGGTCATCGCCGAGCTCGAGCGCCACGTCCGGGTGATCTGCGAGTCCCTGCAGGTCCGCGGCCTGTGCAACGTGCAGTTCGCGGTCAAGGACGACCGGGCCTTCGTGCTCGAGGCCAACCCGCGGGCCAGCCGCACCGTCCCGTTCGTGGCCAAGGCCACCGGGGTGCCCGTCGCCATGGTGGCGGCCCGGGTGATGGTCGGGGCCACCCTGGCCGAGCTGCGGACCGAGGGCCTGCTGACCGAACCGGTCGGGGGGCACGTTTCGGTCAAGGAGGCGGTGATGCCCTTCAACCGCTTTCCGGGGGTGGACACCCTGCTCGGCCCGGAGATGCGCTCCACCGGCGAGGTCATGGGGATCGGCACCACCTTCGGACTGGCCTTCGCCAAGAGCCAGATCGCGGCGGGCAACCGCCTGCCCACCAGCGGGACGGTGTTCTTCTCGCTGGCCGACCGGGACAAGGCGGCAGGGCTCGAAGCGGCACGGGGGTTCGCCGCCCTGGGGTTCCACCTGGCGGCAACGTCGGGCACGGCCGCCGTGCTGGCCGCCGAGGGCATCGAGGTCGGCACGGTGGTGGCCAAGGTGGGGGAGTCCCACCCCGGCAAGGTGGACGCCGTCGAACTCATCGCCGGCGGCAAGGTCCAGTTGGTCGTCAACACACCGCGCGGCCGGGGCCCACGGGCCGACGGGGTCCACATCCGGGCGACGGCCCTGGCCAACCTCGTCCCGTGCCTGACCACCGTGGCAGCCGCCAAGGCGGCGGCGGCCGGCATCGCCGACTGGGTCGCCCACCCGCTGTCGGTGCGCTCGCTGCAGGAGTACCACCAGAGATGAACGGGTGAGCGGCACCTCGGCCTCCAGCGGCCGACCGGGGCACGTGGGGCGGCGGGGCCGGGTGGGACGGGCCTGGCGGGCCGCCACCCGGAGTGACGTCGACCTGTCCGTGCCGGTCGGCTCGCTCACCTTGCCCAACCCGGTGATGACGGCCTCCGGCACCGCCGGACACGCCGACGAACTCGAGGCCTACGGCCCGCTCGCCGCGCTGGGCGCCATGGTGGTCAAGTCCCTGTCGGTCGGACCGTGGCCGGGCAACCCCCCGCCCCGGGTCCACCAGGCCGGCTCGGGCATGGTCAACAGCGTGGGGCTCCAGGGCCCCGGCATCGAGGCCTGGGTCCGCGACGACCTGCCCCGCCTGGCCGCCACCGGGGCACGCACGGTGGTCAGCATCTGGGGCCAGCGGGTCGACGACTACGCCGCGGCCGCCACCATGCTGGCCGGGGTCGAGGGCCTGACCGCCATCGAGGTGAACGTCAGCTGCCCCAACATCGAGGACCGGCGCCACATGTTCGCCCACTCGCCGGCGGCCACGGCCGAGGTGCTGTCCGCGGTGGCGGCCAACGGTCCCGCCGTGCCTCTGTGGGCCAAGCTCAGCCCGACCGTGTCCGACCTGGCCGAGGTGGCCGGGGCCGCCCTGGCCCACGGGGCGGAGGCGGTCACGCTGATCAACACCGCCCTGGCCATGGTCATCGACCTCGAGACGCGCGCCCCGGTCCTCGGCTCGGGCCCGGCCGGCGGCGGGCTGTCGGGCCCCTCGGTCCATCCGATCGCCGTGCGGGCCGTGTTCGACGTCCGGGCGGCCCATCCCGACGCCACCATCATCGGGGTCGGAGGGGTCATGAGCGGCCGTGACGCGGTCGAGCTGCTGATGGCCGGTGCCGACGCCGTGCAGGTGGGCACGGCCACCTTCCGGGACCCCCGTGCGGCCTGGCGCGTGCTGGACGAGATCGGGGCGTGGTGCTCGGACCACAAGGTCCGCTCGGTGCGGTCGCTCCGGGGCGTCGCCCATGGTTGACGGGGCGTGGCCCACGATTGCGTGGGCACCGGACGTCGTGACGGCACCGGGACGGACAACGGGACGACAGATCGACGGGAGGACGGCGTGAGGGACGGATTCGCGACCCGGGTGGCCGAGGCGGTGGCGGCCACCGGCCCGATGTGCGCCGGCATCGACCCCTCGTCGGACCTGCTGGCCGCCTGGGGGCTGCCCGACACGCCGGTCGGCGTGCGCACGTTCGGGCTGAGCTGTGTGGAGGCCTTCGCCGGGGTGGTTCCGGTGGTCAAGCCCCAGGTGGCGTTCTTCGAGCGGCTGGGCTCCGACGGGCTGGCCGCCCTCGAGGACGTGCTGGCTGCCGCCCGCGACGCCGGACTGCTGGCCATCGCCGATGCCAAGCGCGGCGACATCGGCTCGACCATG
The DNA here is from genome assembly GCA_036511155.1 of Acidimicrobiales bacterium. Lineage (GTDB taxonomy): Bacteria > Actinomycetota > Acidimicrobiia > Acidimicrobiales > RAAP-2 > Bog-756. Next base: position 329 of record DATCCR010000221.1, on the reverse strand, counting down.
GCGGCCTACGCCACCGCCTGGCTCGACCCGGCGAGCCCGTTGGCGGCCGACGCCATGACGGTCATGCCCTACATGGGCCTCGGCGCCCTCCAGCCCGCCCTCGATCTGGCCGCGGCCGGCGGCAAGGGGGTCATCGTGGTGACGCGGAGCTCGAACCCCGAAGGGCGCGGTCTGCAGACCGCCACCACGGCGTCGGGTGCGACGGTGGAGGACCAGCTGCTGGCCGACATCGCCGCCCTCAACCACGGCGGGCTCCCGGTCCCGGGCACGGTCGGCGTGGTCGTCGGCGCCACCCTCGAGCCGTCCGACTTCGACCTCGGCGGTCTCGG
>DATCCR010000220.1:0-15407 GCA_036511155.1 Acidimicrobiales bacterium | reverse complement strand
AGGAACCGGGTGCCGGCTGGGCCCGGACCGCATAGGCGGCCTGGGTGCCGGGCCCGGTCCGGATCGTCGGTGGAGCCGTCGTAGGCGCCGCAGCCGTCGCAGGCGTCGCAGGCGCCGGGCCGATGGCCGCCGGGGAGGAGGAGGTCGTCGGGGGCCGGGTGGACCCCGGCGTCGCCGAGGTGGAGGCGCTGCAGGCGGCCGCTCCCAGGCAGACGACTCCGGTCAGCAGCACACCGGTCATGACACTGCGCCCCGGGCGGCCGCTCATGCGTCGGGGTAGTGGATGTCGGCCACCGAGCCCCGGTTGGTCGAGACGATGGTGATCCCGTTGGGCAGGGCGTCCTTCAGCTCCTGGACGTGGCTGATCACCCCGACCATGCGGCCGCCGTCCTGGAGCGAGCGGAGGACCTCGATCACGGTGTCGAGCGAGTCGCCGTCGAGCGAGCCGAACCCCTCGTCGACGAAGAGGGCGCCGATCGAGTAGTTGGAGCCGGCGGAGACCACGTCGGCCAGCCCGAGGGCCAGGGCCAGGGCGGCCATGAAGGTCTCGCCGCCCGAGAGGGTGGTGGCCGGCCGGGACTGCCCCGTCTCGGCGTCGAGGGCCGAGATGTCGAGGCCCCAGGGCCGCCGGCCGTCTGCGTGCTCGCCACTCAGGTCCAGCGCATAGCGGCCGTTGGTCATGGTGTGCAGGCGCCGGTTGGCGTGGGCCAGGACCTGGCGGAGGTAGTACGCGAGCACCCAGTTCTTGAGGGAGAGCTTGGTGGCGTCGGGCCCGCTGCCGAGGCCGGCGCACAGGGCGGCCAGGGTGTCGGCCTCCTCCTTGGCGGCCAGGGCGGCGGCGATGGCCTCGGACCCCTCGGCCAGCTCGGCCGCCGCCGCCTCGACCGCCTCGAGCCGCGAGGACATGGAGGCCACCCGGCCCACCAGGTCGTCGTGGGCGGCCACGGCGGCCCGCTCCTCCTCGATCGCCGGATTCGGGTCGGGCTCGTCCTCCGGCCCGCCGTCGGCCACGTAGGCCCCGATGCGAGCGGTGACCTCGTGGCGCTGCTCGGCCCGGGCGGCCAGCTGCAGTTTGTCCGCGGCGATCTGTTCGTCCGTCCGCGCCCACCGCTCGAGCGCCGCCGGGTCGTCGACGCCGAACTTGGCGATGGTGCCCGAGAGCGTGGCCAGGGCCTGGGCCCGGGCTGCCCCGGCGGCCGTGGTGGCCTCCAGGTTGGCGGCCAGGCCCTCGAGGGCGGTGGCCAGTGAGGCCAGCCGGGCCGCCCGGTCGGCGGTCGAGGCGAGCGCGCCGTGCTCGGCGACGAAGGCATCCCGGTCGGCCGACCACCGCGTGCGGCGCTCGATGAGCGCGCCCGACAGCGCAGCCAGGGCCGACCGTTCCCGGTCCGCCTCGGCGGCCATCGTCGCCTCGAGCTCGACCAGCCGCGCCACCTCGCCCCGCCGGGCCGACTGGTCGGCCGCCGCCGTCTCGATCGCCTCGAGCTCGGTGCGGGCGGCCTGCAACCGGGCCTCGAGTCCGGACGCTTCGGGGACCTCGACCAGCGTGCCGAGTGTGCCCCGGGCCTCGCCCACCTGCACCTCGAGGCGTTGGCGCTCCTCGATCCGGGCCGCCGCCAACGACTCCGCCGACTCGAGCTCGTCGTCGCCCGGAGCCTCGGCGGTCGGCGTGGCCGGGGCCGGGTGCTCGGTGGCGCCACACGTCGGGCACGGCCGTCCGTCGACCAGATGGCCGGCCAGACGCCCGGCCAGCCCGGCCTGCCACGCGGCCCGCAGTTCGGCGAGCCCCTCCGTGGCCTCGGCCACGGCCGTGGTGGCCGACCCGAGCTGGTCGCCCAGCCGGGCGAGGCGCAGCTCGGCCTCGGCCCGGTCGCGGACGGCAGCGCGGTCGCGCTCCAGGCCCTCTACGGCGGCGATGGCCTCGGCGCGTCCCGCCGCCCGGTCGGTGGCCGCCGCCGACGCCGCCTCGGCGGCGGCACGCAGACCGGCCGTCGCGGCTGTGGCCTCACCGGCTGCCGCCAGGGCGGTGGTCCGGGCGGCGAGGTCCGCCTCGTCCGCATCGAGCGTTCGGCCTCGCGTCTCGAGGTCGATCCATGCGGCGTCGGCCCGCTCCAGCGCTGCCGCGTCGTTCGACACGGTGGCCGCCAGGCGGAGTGCGGAGGTGGCCCCGTCGAGCGCGGTGGCGTCGTAGGTGTCGACCCAGTGGCATTCGACGGCCGACAGCTGGCGGGCGTGCTCGCCGGCCAGCGCCGCGCCGCGGTCCGTGGCCTGGCGCCAGGAGGCCAACGCCCCGCCGAGGGCGGCCACGTCTGCGGCCCGCCCGAGGTCGCGGGCCACGGCATCGTCGGCCGCCACCTGCTCGGGGAACGCCGACGCCGCCTCGGTATCGGACCGCCACCGGTTCCACCGCACGATCCGCTCCTCGACGTCGGCACGCCTGGCCCGGGCGGCCTCGCGACCCGTGGCGGCTTCGTCGCGGGAGGCGGTGGCGGCGGCCACCAGCCCGACGAGCTCGGCCTGCAGGTCGTCCAGCCCGGTGAGGTCGACCGCTCCGGGGCCGCCTGTCACGCCGCCCTCCCCGACGTCCGTACCCTCGATGTCCTCGCCACCTTCGGTGTCTGCGGGTGCCGGACTGGACGGGAACAGGTCTCGGATGGCGACCACCCCGTCGGTGATCCGGTCCTCGGTGGCGGCCCGGTCCCGGGTCAGCGTCTCGTAGGCCTCCTTGCGCCCGGAGGCCAGCAGGCGGAGGGCCTCGGTCGTCCGGATGTAGACGTCCACCGGGAACAGCTTGGCCAGCAGGTCGGCCCGCTCCTGGGTCTTGGCCTTCAGGACCTCCTCGAACTTGCCCTGGGGGATGAGCACGACTTGCTCGAACTGGGCCTTGTCCAACCCGACCAGTTCGTTGATCCGCTCGCCCACGTCGCGCTTGCGGGTCAGGGCCGAGCCGGCCACCCCCGCCTCCTCGAGCTTCACCGCCGACGGGTCGTCGACCGTCCCCCCCGCCTTCCGGGTGCTCGGCCGGGACTGGGCCGGCGTCCGGGTCAGGACCCAGTGGCGCCCGTCGGCTTCGAACTCGAAGGTGACCTCGGTCGTGACCGTCGGGTCGGCGTACTGGCTCCGGATGTGGCTGTTGACCCGGAACCCGGGCAGGTCGTCGTAGAGGGCGTAGACGATGGCGTCGAAGATGGTCGACTTGCCGGCCCCGGTGGGCCCGGTGATCGAGAACACCCCGTGGCGCCCCAACCGGGCGAAGTCGATGGCGAACTCTCCGGCGTAGGACCCGAACGCCTGGAGGCGGAGGGCGAGGGGCCTCATGGCCGACCCTCGCGCACTGCGGTGGCCAGGGCGTCCAGGACCAGGCCCCGCTCGGACCGGGACGGCGGGCGGTCCCGGACCTCCTCCAGGAACTCGAGGATGACGTCCTCGTCGGAGCGCTCCTCGATGGGCGGGCCCACGGTGCCGAAGTCGACGATGGCCCCGGTGGCCGGGTCGTCGTAGCGGAGGTTGACCGCGTGGGGGAACCGGGAGCGGAGCCGCTCCATGGGCTGGGTCTGGACGGTGTCGTCGGTCAGGCGGGCCGCCACCCAGCGGTCGGTGCACGGTTCGTGGGCCGGGTCGGTCAGCAGGCCCTGCAGCGTCCCGGTCAGCGTGACGACCTTGCGCCCGACGGGGACGGGCACGATCGAGACGTCGCAGATCCGCCCGCCGGCCACCTCGAGCAGGCGCACCGACTTCGGATGGTCCTCGCTGAAGGAGTAGGGGAGCGGCGAGCCCGAGTAGGCGACGGTGTCGGTGCCGCCGATGCGCTGGGGGCGGTGGAGGTGCCCGAGCGCCACGTAGTCGAAGCCGTCGAGCACGGCCGGGTCCACCTGGTCGGCGCCCCCGATGGCGAGGGTGCGCTCCGAGTCGGACAGGCCGGCCCCCGACACGTAGGCATGGGCGACGGCGATCGAGGGCATCGGGTCGAGCCCGGCCAGCGCCCGGCGCCCGGCGTCGAGGGCGTCGGCCAGCACGTTCTGATGGGTGGCGGGCCGCGGGCTCCCGTCGTCATCCGGTCGGGGGACCGGCGCCACATGGGGGTCGAGGAACGGCACGGCCACCAGGGCGACCTGCTCGTCGGCGGCCGACAGCACCCGTGGGACCGGCGGATTGCGGTCGTCGGCGAACACGTGGACCCCGCCCAGGGCCTGGCGCCCGGCGCCGAAGCCGAGGCGACGGGCACTGTCGTGGTTGCCCGAGATCATCGCCACCTGGGCCCCGGCGGTGCGGATGGCGTCGAGGCCCGAGTCGAGCAGGGCCACGGCGTCCTCGGCCGGCAGCGAGCGGTCGTAGACGTCACCGGCCACCACCACCAGGTCGACCCGCTCCTCGGCCACGAGGCCGGCCAGCCAGGTGAGGAACGCCCGCTGGTCGTCCTCGAGCGACTCGCGCTCGAACCGGCGACCGATGTGCCAGTCGCTGGTGTGGATGATCCTCATGGCCTCGCCTCGTGCACGCGGACAGACTGCCAGACGGGTGTGCCACCGCCGGGATCCGGGCAGGGGCGGGGTTCCACCTGCCTGTGTGCTCAGAGGCAGCCGTAGAGGGCGTCGACCAGGGAGCGGTTCCGGCGGGACTGCCAGCGGGGGATGACGTGGTTCATGGCGTACCCGAAGGCCACGCCGGCGTCGGGATCGGCGAAGCCCACCGCCCCGCCCGTCCCGAAGTGGCCGAAGGCCGACGGGTTGGGGCCGAACGGCCGCCTCGGCGTGGTCGGCTTGAACCCGAGGCCGAACGTGACCTCCTCGCCGAGGACGGGGCAGAAGCCCACCGACTGGGGGGACGTGGCCTCGGCCAGCAGGGCGGGCGACAGCAGGCGCCCGGGTTCGAGCAGGGCCCGGTAGATGCGGGCCACGCCGGTGGCCGTGGCGTGGGTGTTGGTCGACGGGACCTGGCACGTGCGCCACTCCGGGGTGTTGACCACTCCCATCGAGGAGTACCCGGGCGGGTTGAAATAGCCGAGCTGCACCATCAGGTCGTCCCCCGTCAGCCCGGAGAAGTCGACGGTCGGCGGTGCGTCGCCGAGCGCCCAGATCACCTCGGCGCACCGGGTCTGCTCCGCCGAAGGCAGCCCGCACCACACGTCGGCCCCGAGCGGTGCCGTCAGCTGGGCCAGGCGCGTGCCGGGCAGGTCGCCCGACGCCCGGCGGACCAGCTCGCCCACCAGGTGGCCGTAGGTGTTGGTGTGGTAGGCGTGCCGGGTGCCCGGCTCCCACCACGCATCGGTGGCGGCCAGCGCCGAGGCCATGGTCTCCCAGTCCCACAGGTCCTCGTTGGTCATCGGTCGCCGGATGGCCGGCACGCCGGCCCGGTGGCACAGGGCGTGGCGCACCGTGGCGCCCTCCTTGCCCCCCGACGCGAATTCGGGCCACAGCGAGGCCACCGGGTCGTCGAGGCCCAGCCGGCCGTCGTCGACCAGTTGGAGCAGGAGCAGGGCCACCAGGGCCTTGCCGACCGAGTAGACGTCGACCAGGGTGTCCGGAGCCCACTCCCGGGTGCGGCCGGCGTCGGTCCAGCCGCCGACCAGGTCCACCACGAGGTCGCCATCGACGAAGACGGCCACCGCCGCGCCGACCTCCCCCTGTTCGACGAAGTTGGCGGCGAACGCGTCGCGCACCGGGCTGAACTTCCCGTCACACCGGCCCGAGACAGGGGAGTCGGCCGGCGCGGCCGCCCCGGTCGTCGTGCTCACGCCACCCCGCCCGCCAGGAACGCCCGGATGTCGGGCAGGGCGGCCGGGTCCTGGACGAAGAACGCGTGGCCGCCGTCGTAGGCGTGGAGCTCGGCGCCCGGGATCTGCGAGGCGATGGCCGCCGAATTGGCCATCGGTGCGATCGGGTCGAACCGCCCGCACCCGACGAACGTGGGGCAGTCGACCACGCCCAGCCGCCCCCAGACGTCGTGGCCGCGCCGGGCCTCGAGCTGGGCCCGCCGTCCGGCCACCACCACGGGGTCGTCATCGGTGTCGCGGCGGTCCATCAGTTCGACGAACGCCCGGTCGCCGGGATGGGTCTCGAGCCAGGCCTCGTCGAAGCGGTCGTCGAGGAGGGTCCGTCGCACCGCCGACCGCTCGACGGGGTCGAGTGCCTCGAGCTCGTGCAGGGGATAGGACACACCGCCCGCCCCTCCGGGCGATGTGCACAGCAGTGCCAACCGCTCGACCCGGTCGGGGGCGGTGACGGCCAGCTCCTGGGCCACCATCCCCCCGAAGCTCACGCCGACGACCCGTGCCGTATCCCATCCGACGGCGTCGAGCAGCCCGAGGGCGTCGACCGCGCACGTGGCCATGTCGTAGGGCCCCGGCGCCGATCCACTTGCCCCCAGGCCACGCTGGTCGAAGGCGAGCAGGGTGACCCCTTCGGCGAACAGGTCGAGCAGTGGCCGGCCGGAATCCATGGTCATGCCCGAGCCGTTGAGCAGCAGGACGCGTGGCCCCGAGCCGGTCAGCTCGTAGGCCAGGTCGACCCCGTTGACGTGTGCGATGGGCAAGCGAACCTCGGTGGTGTGTGTGTCCGGCGGTGCGCCGCCCAGCCTTGCATGCCCCGCCCCGGGCGGGGTTCCCGACGGTCCACGGCCGGATCGCGGGGCACGTCCCATGAGCGGCGCCACCCACCACCTGGCCCGGCGATACGTCCTACAGTGCCGCCATGGCTCTGGAACGATTCAACGGGAAACACGTGCTGGTGACGGGGGGCGCGTCGGGCATCGGCCGGGCGACGGCGCTGCGCCTGGCCGACGAAGGGGCGGCCGTGGTGGCCGTCGATGTCAACGCCGTGGCGCTCGAGACCTTGGCCACCGAGGCTGTCGGGCTGTCGGGCTCGATCGTGGCCCGAACGGGCGATGTCTCCTCCGAGGACGGGGTCAGGGCCATCGTGTCGGGGGCGGTCGACACCCTGGGTTCGCTCGACGTGGTGGTCAACGTGGCCGGGGTGCTGTCCTTCGGCCACTCCCACGAGCTGACCCTCGACGAGTGGAACCGGCTCATCGCCATCAATCTGACCGGCACCTTCCTGATGTGCCGCGAGTCGCTGCCCCACCTACTGGCCACCAAGGGCAACATCGTCAACATCGCCTCGACGGCGGCCCACGCCGGCCAGCCCTGGGCGCTGGCCTACTCGGCCTCGAAGGGCGGCGTCCTGGCCATGACCCGGGAACTGGCCGTCGAGTACGCCAAGGCGGGCCTGCGCTGCAACAGCGTGAGCCCGGGCGCCATCGACACGCCCATCACCGCTTCGTTCGAAGTGCCCGAGGGGGCGAATGCCAAGCTGATCAACCGGGTGATGCCACTCGGTGGGTTCGGCACGCCCGAGGGGATCGCCGCCACGATCGCCTACATGGCCTCCGACGAGGCCTCCCACATGACCGGGGCCGACATCCGCGTCGACGGGGGCACCTTGTCCTGACCGTGCGCGGTAGCCGGACCCGCTCAGGCGCGTCCGGCCGGCCCGGTCACGTCCCGGCGCAGATGGCGAACGGGTCCATGACGACGGCTCCAGCACTGGCGTTGTTCACCCGGCCGGTCCAGCCCCCGGTCATGGGCTCCGTCGAGTTCATCGTGACTGCGAGGTCGGAGGAGGAGACGACCCCGCCACCGATCGGCACCGACGACTTCGGGCAGGCGACGGTGCCGTGGGACACGTCCGGTCGTGGACCGCCCTCGCCGGTCAGCTCCCCAGGGTCGAGCGCCCGTCCGTGGCCCACCACTCGGCGGTCAGCTTGATTCCGGCGATGGAGGCCCGGGGGATGAGCTCCTCGAAGGAGCGCTTGTAGCCGGTGTGGAGGATCTTCCACTCGCCGTCCCGCTTCACGTAGCGGTCCTCGTAGAACGCCGCCCCCTGGATGGTGAGGCCGAAGTCGGTGAGGATGACCGTGTCCTCGAGGGCCCAGGTACCGGTGGCCTCGTCGGTGCCGACCAGGTCGATCTCGGGGTGGTGGCACCGGTGGCTCGACAGGAACGTGGTGGCGCCCATCGACTCACGGCAGAACGTCATGATGTCGTCCCGGCTCGAGAACTCGTACAGGCCGCCGCCGTAGCGGGCCGTGGCCTCGGGCACGAAGCAGGACTCCAACGAGTCCCACAGCTTCTGGTCGATGCTCCGCAGGTAGCGGTACTTGAGGCGCTTGATCAGCTCGAGTTCGACGAGGTCTTCGGGGGTCATGGCAGCTCCTGTGTGGTTCGTGGTCTTCGGGCCCGCCGGCGGCGGGACGGACGAGGCGGTGTGGCGGGCCACGGGCCCGGCGTCAGCGGACGGTGCCGACCCCGGGGATCAGCGGCAGGTCCAGGGCGGTGACCCACCCGGCGGGTAGTTCGTTGACGTAGGGCACGGCGTTGAGGGCCCGCAGGCCCGTGGCCAGGCAGCCGGCGGCCGCGGCATCGCGCCCCGAGCCGTCGGTGAACCGGAAGGCCGTCTCCTGGCTGATGGACGGGGTGCCGTCGATCTCCACCCGGTAGACGTCGTTCTCGTTGCCCCGGGGCCAGTCCGGGGCAGCGTCCTGGCCCACCCGGTTGACGTGCTCCAGGCAGATGCGGGGTCGGCCGTCCACGATCCCGTTGATGGTGAAGCGGATGGCGGCCACCTGGCCGGGCGCGATGGTGCCCTTGGCCGTGGTGATGGCCGCGGGGGTCACCCACTTCTCCCATGTCGACGTGATGGCTTCGAGCTCGATGCCGAGGGCGTGGGCCATCATCGGGACGGTCCCGCCCCACGACATGGCCAGGATCTCGGTGTGCTCGAGCATGGGCACGTACTCCGGCGGCATGCCGATCCCCATCTCGACCTCGTAGTCACCCTCGTAGTTGATGTAGTCGAGGATCTCGAGGGCCCGTACCTGGCTCACCTCGCTGCACAGGCCCATCAGGGTCATGGGGAACAGGTCGTTGGCGAACCCGGGGTCGATACCGGTGGTGAAGCAGGACGCACCGCCGACTTCGCACGCCTCGGCTATGGGGTCGATCCACGACGGCGGGTTCTGGGCCATGTGCGGCCACACCCACGGGGTCATGGCCGTCGAGCACACGTCGATGCCGGCCCGCAGGAATGCGCCCATCTGGGCGATGTTGACATCGGCCTTGGCGGCCGTCGGCCCGTAGTGCACCAGCGCGTCCGGAGCCAGGGCGATCAGGGCGTCGATGTCGTCGGTGGCGATGACCCCGATCGGGTCGATCCCGCTGAGCACCCCGGCGTCCTTGCCCACCTTGTCGGGGTTGGACACGCCGACGCCGACAAGCTCGAACAACGGGTGCTTCACGATCTCGGGGATCACCATGCGTCCGACGAACCCGGTGCCCCAGACGACGACCCGTTTGGGCGCGCTCACCGGAACATCTCGCCGGAGTTGACCAGCAGGTACTGCCCGGTCACGGCCTTGGCGTGGTCCGAGGCGAAGAACGCGACGACGTCGGCCACTTCGCCGTCCTCGGCCATCCGACGCAGCGGGAACTTGCCGACCACGTCGTCCAGGGCCTCCTCCACCGTCTTCTCCTCGTTCTTGGCCCGCCAGTTCATGAGCATTTCGACCGGAGGCCCCCACATCCACGAGGGGATGACCATGTTGCAGCGGATGTTGTCCGGTCCGAGCTCGTCGCACAGGTAGTACATGGCCGACAGCAGGGCGCTCTTGGAGGCCGCATAGCCACCCTGGGGCATCTGGGGGGCGAACATCGACTGCGACCCGATGAGCACGATCGACCCGCCACCGCCCTCCTTCATGGCCGCCGCGGCGGGACGGATGACGTTGATGGCCCCGAGCACGTTGGTCTCGAATGCGGACCGCCAGTCCTCGAACTTCATGTCGTAGAGCCCGCCCCAGGCATTCTCGAAGGCGGCCACCTGGACCAGCGCGTCGACGGTGCCGAAGCGCTCCTTGGCCAGGTCCACCAGTGCGCCGCACGAGTCGGCGTCGTTTATGTCGGTCACCTGCGACACCACCCGCTCACCACTCGGGTCGAGCTCGGCGGCGATGGTCGCCAGGGAGTCCGCCGAGCGGGCGGCGATCACTACGCGCGCGCCGTCGCGCAGGGCGGAGGCGGCGCATTCCCGTCCGAGCCCCCCGCCCACACCGGTCACCAATACGGTCTTTCCTTCGAGGATCATCGCACCCGTCTATCGGGTCGGTGCCGGAGGTGTCAATCGAACCCGGGCCGGAGTGCCGGCCGCATCTCCCGTCCGTGGACCTCCGTTGGGACCTTCGCCCCTGTGCGCCCGGGGCGTCCGGCCCGATGATGGACGGGTGCGGTGGACAGCGCACGACCGATTCGAGGAGATGGAGCCGATGGAACTCACCCTGACCGACGCCGAGGCCACGGAGCTGCGCGATCTGCTCGACGGATCGCTGGGGGACCTGTCGAGCGAGATCGCCGATACCGACAACCCGAGTTACCGGCTGGGCCTGAAGGAGCGTCGGGTGCACCTTCAGGCCGTGCGGGCTCAGCTGGCAGGCGAGCCGGCCGGCTGACGGGTCCTGCCCACCCGGCCGTTGTAGTCCGACGCCGGGTCGGTCAGCGTTCCGGCGTTCTTCCGGAGGCGGGCGGAGCGGGGGAGAACGCCGCACGCGCGGCAGCGGGGTCGTCGTGCACGATCGCCTGCCACATCGGCCGCAGCGCGGCCCCGACGCCGGCGGCCGACGTCAGCACCCTCACCGGGCGGACAGGGCCGCGACCGCCTCGGCTAGACGGCCGAGCTCATCGGCGTCGTTGTAGTAGTGCGGCGAGGCCCGCACCACACCTGTCGGGCGGTCGCCGCCGAGATCGAGCCGGGCCGCCGGCTGATCGGTCACCGACACGTTGACCCCGGCCGCCCGGGCCGCAGTGGCGACCTCGGTCGGGGCGCGTCCGTCCACGGTGAACGTCACGATCCCGCAGCGGCGCCGTCCGCCGTCGTGCACGGTGACTCCCCCGATGCCGCCGAGGAGTGCGCGGAGCTCTTCTGCCACCGACCCCACCCGCTCGGCAATGGCGTCGATCCCGAGGTCGAGCACGTGGTCGATGGCCGTGCCCAGTCCGAGACGCACCGCCACCGGGGTCTCGAAGGGGATGAAGCGCTGGGCCCCGTCCTCCATCCGGTAGTGGTCGACGGCGTCCCAGGTGGCGGAGCGCCCGTCGATGCCGACGGGGCGGAGCGACGGGGCGAAGCCGGCCCGCACGTAGACGAGGCCGGTGCCCCGCGGGCCGCGCAGCCACTTGCGCCCGGTGCCGGTCAGGACGTCGCACCCGATGGCGCCGACGTCCACCGGAAGCTGGCCGACACTCTGGCAGGCGTCGACGAAGGTGACGGCGCCGGCCTCGCGGCAGAGGCGGGCGGCCTCGGCCACCGGGTTGACCAGGCCGCGGTGGGTGCCCACGTGGGTGAGGCTGGCCAGGGCCACGTCTCCTCCGGCCAGGGCCGCGGCCAGGGCGTCGAGGTCGAGGGTCCCGTCGGCAGTGCTCGGTACCGCCTCGATGGTCGTGCCGGCGAGGGCGGATACCTGGAGCAGGCCCATGTAGTGGCTGTCGTAGGCGATGCGGTCGACCAGGATGCGCCGGCCCCGCTCGAGCCCGCCGCCCAGGTGGAGGCCCCACAGCGCCTTGGTGAAGCCCTCGGTGTCGGACCCGGTGATCGCCACCTCGTCGATGGTGGCGCCGAGCAGTGCGGCGGCCGACGCCCGGACCGCCGTCACCTGGTCCCACACGGCGGATTCGGCCTCGTAGCCGCCGATCCCGGCCTCGAGCCGGAGGTGGGCGATGACCGTGTCCAGGGTGGCCGACGTGGGCAGGGCGGCCCCGGCGTTGTTCAGGTGGGCGACCGTCGCGCAGCCCGGTGTGGCGGCACGCTCGGCGGCGACGTCCAGGGGGCGGAGCATGCCCCGGAGGCTAGCGCCGCGCATTCCGGTCACTGCCGGGGGAGCGCTCGGCGACCCGACCTCCCGCATCGACGCATGAGGGTGTTCGGCTTCGAACGACGTACACCGTTTCGGTCGACCGTCCGCCGGATCCTCCTCCCTCCAGGGCCACGGACCCAGGCCTCCAAGGCCACGGACCCAGGGAGCGCAGCGCGATTACTAGGGTCGGACGTATGGACGCAGCCCAGCCTCCCGGCGGCACCGACGACGGGACCGTCGACGAGCGCACCGTCGACCCCGACCCGCTCGGTCAGTTCGCACGCTGGTATGCGCGGGCCGGCGAAACGGTGGATGCTCCCGAGGCCATGGCGCTGGCCACCGCTGACGCGGAGGGATGCCCGTCGGTCCGGATGGTCCTGCTCAAGTCGTGGGGCCCCGGCGGCTTCGTCTTCTTCACGAACTACGACGGGCGAAAGAGCCACGACCTCGAGGCCAACCCGGAGGCCGCCCTGCTCTTCTACTGGGAGGCCCTCGGCCGCCAGGTCCGCATCGAGGGGCCGGTCACCCGCACCACGGACGCCGAGTCCGACGACTACTACGCCACCCGTGATGTCGGCAGCCGCATCGGCGCCCACGCCTCCCACCAGAGCCGTCCCATCGGCAGCCGGGCCGAGCTCGACGCCAAGGTCGCGGAGTGGTCGGCCGCCTTCGCCGACGGCGACGTGCCCCGGCCCGCATGGTGGGGAGGGTGGCGGGTCACGCCGCGTGCCTACGAGTTCTGGCAGCTGGGCGCCAACCGGCTCCACGACCGGGTCCACTACGAGCTGGCCGACGGCGGGTGGACGGTGCAGCGCCTGCAGCCGTGACCCCCGGCGGTCGGCCGGGCCGCGACCCTGCCGCCCGCCCGTCCCTGGGCCGCGCCGCCCCCAGGGCGGTATGTTCTGCCCATGGCAGATGACACGACGACGGTCGAGGAGCGGGTCACCCGGCTCCTGGACGAACTGGACCCGAAGGCGGTGTCGGTCGAGGAGTTCCGCGGCCGGCAGTACGACCTGGGCCTGGCCTGGATCTCCTTCCCCGAGGGCCTCGGCGGCCTCGGCCTCCCGCCCAACCTCCAGCGCATCGTCGACCGGCGCCTGAGTGAGGCGGGGGCCACCCCGGCGGGCGCCCGCGAATTCTTCGGCCTGACCATGGCCGGCCCGACGGTGGTGACCCACGGGTCGGACGAGCTGCGCTCCCGCCTGCTGCGTCGCACCTTCACGGGCGAGGACGCGTGGTGCCAGCTGTTCAGCGAGCCGGGCTCCGGCTCCGACCTGGCGGGCCTGGCCACCCGGGCCGTGCGGGACGGCGACGAGTGGGTGATCACCGGCCAGAAGGTCTGGAACACGCTGGCCCACATCGCCGACCGCGGCATGTTGGTGGCCCGCACCGATCCCGACCTCCCGAAGCACAAGGGCCTCACCTACTTCGCCCTCGACATGCACGCGCCGGGCGTCGAGGTGCGCCCGCTCCGCCAGATGACCGGTGAGGCCGAGTTCAACGAGGTCTACATGACCGAGGTCCGGGTGCCCGATGCCGACCGCATCGGTGACGTGGGCGAGGGTTGGCGGGTGGCCATGACCACGCTGTCCAATGAGCGCACCACCATCGGCGGCGGGGGCGGCGCGCCGCTGCGTGGCTCGGGCTCGATCGCCGAGGCCGTCCGCATCTTCCAGAGCGGAGGCGCCCGCCGCACGGCGGTCGAGCGCGACCGACTCATGCAGCTGTGGGTCGACATGGAGGTACTGCGCCTCACCAACCTGCGCGCCTCGCAGAACCGCAAGGTCGGCAACCCCGGCCCCGAGGGCTCGATCGCCAAGCTGATGTTCGCCGAGGTGAACAAGCAGGTGTTCGAGCTCTGCGTCGACCTGCTCGGCGCCGACGGACTGATCGACTACGACTACACCATGCGCCGCTCCGAGGTCCTCGGCCTGGTCGGCCCTCCCGGAACGGCCCGGAAGTTCTTCCTGCGGTCCCGGGCCAACTCCATCGAGGGCGGTACCTCCGAGGTCCAGCGCAACATCCTCGGCGAGCGGATCCTGGGCCTGCCCGGTGACGTCCGGGTGGACAAGGAACTCCCCTGGGCCAAGGTCCCCCGGAGTTGAGCCGGTCCCTCGACGGGGGACCGTGGTGACCGACGCCCGCCAATTCCTCGGGATGGAGGAGCTCGGCGACCCGCTCCACTGGCGGCTCCAGGTGGTGCCCGGACTCACGACCCCCGGCAACTTCCTGTTCGGCGGGTGCGGCCTGGGGGCCGCGCTCGTGGCCCTGGAGGCAGCGGCGGGTCGGCCCACGGTGTGGTCGACGTGCCAGTACCTGTCCTTCGCTCCCACCGACTCGGTCCTCGACCTGACGGTGACCCTGGCCGCGGTGGGCAACCGCGTCACCCAGGCCCGGGCGGTCGGCACGACCGGCGACACCGAGATCCTGACCGTCAACGCCGCCCTCGGGCTGCCCGGTGGCATGGAGGCCGAGGGGGTGTGGGACACGCCGCCCGACGTGCCGCCGCCGAACGAGTGCCCGCCGCGCGGGCTGCCCTCGTTCTCCACCACGTCGATCTTCGACCAGATCGAGGTCCGCCTGGCCCGGGGCCGCAGCTTCGAGGAGATCAGCCAGGGTCCGTTCACGCCCGGTGAGCCGACGAGCGCCCTGTGGGCGCGGGTGCCTGGTCACCTCGAACCGTCGGCCGCCACTCTGGCCATCCTCGGCGACTACGTGACCGGTGGCATGGCCCAGCCGCTCGGCCGGCGGGTCATGTCGCGCAGCCTCGACAACACGCTGCGGGTGGTGCGTCTCGAACCCACCGAGTGGGTGCTGTGCGACATCCGCATCCAGGCGCTCGCCGACGGGTACGGCCAGGGGACCGCGTTCCTGTGGTCGGAGTCGGGCAACCTGCTGGCCACCGCGAGCCAGTCGATGAGTGTCCGCTTCGCGCCGCCCCTCGGGTGACGCCCGTCGGTCCGTAACGGGTCCTGGCGTCGACACGTTGTAGGAGACGTGGCGGCGCAACCGGGGAGGGTCGGGTCGCCCACGACACCGACACACGCCGACAGGGGATCACCTGCCGGCGCAGACAACTCCTCGAGGAGGCAGCACCATGTCGCATGCACGTAGGTTCGCGCGGGTCACCGCGCTCACCGTGGCCGCACTGGCCATGACCGGCGGGGTGGCGGGAGCCGCCCATCCCGGTGGCGCCGCACCGTCCGCCAGCGGCTCGGTGACCGCCGTCAACGGCGACACCACGCCGGGTGTGTGCGGATCGGCCGGCGCCACCGGCGCCTTCACACTGACGACCAACGGCGCCGCCGCCGCCGTCCACACCGTCGATGTCACGCCGGCGACCTCGTTCGTCCAGAAGAAGGTGGCCGTCCCGTCGTTCGCCGACGTCTGCGTGGGTGACGATGCCAGCGCCATCGGCAACGAGACGAACTTCGTCGTGTCCGCCGTCTCCGTGGCGATCCACGTGCCGAAGCCGACCCACGCGTTCGGCACGGTGACCGCCGTCGGCTGCG
>DATCCR010000219.1:0-4536 GCA_036511155.1 Acidimicrobiales bacterium | reverse complement strand
CGTACACCCGGTACGTGGCCACCAGCCTCGACACGAACATCGTGCCCTTCGAGTTCACGGGGGGGTACGTGGCCTACCGGCCCTCACCGACGCCGGCCGAGGAGTACGGGGCCCACATGGCCGCGTTCGAGGCCATCGGCGTCCGCTACGTCGTGGTGGCCGCCTCGGGCACCGACCCCACCGGCAGCCCCTACCCGCCGGCTGGCACCCCGGCGTGGCCCGCCGGCCCCCGGCTCGTCCACACCGACGCCCTGGCCCAGGTGTGGGAGCTCCCGGATCCGGCGCCGGCCTTCTCCCTGGAAGGGGTGCCCGCCGCCACGTCGCCGGGGTCGCCCTGCCACGTGCTCGTTGCCGGGTGGGACGAGGCCCGGGTGACGTGCGACCACCCGACGACGCTGTACCGGCGGGTGCAGTACGCGCCGGGGTGGACGGCCGACGTGGGCGGGACGTCCGTACCGGTGGCCCAGGCGACGACGGGACCGGCCGAGCTGTTCCAGACGGTGCGGGTGCCGGCCGGGACGACCACCGTGCGGTTCACGTACCTGCCGCCGGGGGAGCAGGTTGCCGTGCCCGTGGCCGTCCTGGCCTGGCTGGCCCTCGGGGTGTCGGGGCTCGTCACCTGGCGCCGGGGTGTCCGGCGTCGCCCACCCACCGACGCACACGCGTCGGCGCCGGGCCGAGCCGACCCCGGACCGTCCTGAGTCGCAAGACCAGGCCGGCGCCGCCTACCGGTCGGCGGTGGGCAGGTCCTCGGCGAACGTCTCGAACGGTGCTGGGGGCAGGTAACCCTCGGGAATGTCCGACGGGCTCTCGTACCACTCGACGTCGAACACGTTGGACACGCTGTCGGTCTCGATCGTGCCGCTGAGCCCGGCCTCGTGGGCCGACAGGAACGCCGCCCGGCCGTCGATGGCGTGGCTCTCGAGGGCCTGCCACGTCGGCAGGTCGACGCGGGCGACCAGGCTGTAGACGCAGCCGTCGGCCGTGGCCCCGACCCGGCGCCCGATCATGCAGTGCCTGGGGCCGTCGTCGATGGCGTAGACGGCGGCGTCGCCCTCGCCGGCGCGGGCCCGGATGCGGGCCGGGTGGCCGAAGATGTGGATCCCCCCGTGGGCCCGCTCCTTCATGGACCACAGGGGACTCGGCGGGACGGTGCCCTCGGGCTCGTGCTCCTCGAGCGGCGTGGCGTCCTCGGGGGCCGTCACCGGGAAGGTGTTGGCCGCGGTGCCCGGTTCGAAGTGGAGCTGGCCGTCGGCCCGGGACTGGAAGGGGCTGCCGTCCTCGTTCTGCCCGGTGTCGCTCACGTGCCGTTCCTCCTGCTCCCGGGTGCGTGGACCCGACGTCGTCGTCCCCCATCGTGCCACGTCACCGGTGTGCCGGAGACCGTCCAGGGCCGACCGGCCGGTGTCGGGGGGAGCTGCCTCACGTGCCGGCTACCGTCGGGAACCAACCGGTCACCCGTGCGGCCGGGGCCTTCTGGGCCTCGACCCGGAGCTCGGCCGCAGTGGCCCGGTCGACCTCGACGAAGGCCACTGCGTCCCCCGGGGCCAGTTGCCCGAGCACGGGCAGGTCGGCCGTCACCACACAGGCCACCACCGGGTAGCCGCCCACCGTGGCGTGATCGGGGAGGAGGACGATCGGACGGCCGTCGGGCGGGACCTGGACGGCACCGGTCACCATCGGGGTGGAGGCACGCCGCCCCCCGCCGACGAGGGGCGGCCCGTCGGCGGCGTCCAGGCGCACGCCGATGCGGTCGACCTCGGCCCCGACCGTCCATGTCGTGGCGGCCAGTCCGTCACCCGGCGACCCGTGCGGACCGGCCACCACCCGCAGGACGGTGGGTCCAGCCTCCGGGCTACCCGGCGGGGCGAGGTGGCCGCGGATCCGTCCCGGCGCCCCCCGGGCCAGTCGGTCACCGGCCCGCAGGACCCCGGGGCCCAGGCCGGCGAGCGTGTCCGACGACCGCGACCCGAGCACGACAGGCGTGGCCAGGCCACCGGCCACTGCCACGTAGGCCCGCAGGCCGCGACGCACCCGGCCCACCCGCACCACCTGGCCACCGGCCACCGGCAGCACCGTGCCGTCCGCCACCGGGTGTCCGTCGACGGTGACGTCCACCGCCCCGGCCCCGGCCCCGGCCCCGACCACCGCCAGATGGCCGGTGCCGACCATCCGGACCACGGGGCCCGACGCGGTGCACTCGAGCGCGGCCGCGTCGGCCGGGTTCCCGACCAGGAGGTTGGCGAGCGCCAGCGAGCGGGGGTCGGCCGCCCCGGCGGCCGGCACGCCCAAGTGGGCACATCCCCGGCGCCCCCCGTCCTGCACGGTGGTGGCCAGGCCGGGCTCGAGGACCTCGAGACACGGGCCGTCGGCCCGGAGCGGAGGACGCCGGTCGTCGTCCGGGCGGTGAGGGAGCGGCCGGTCGCTTGCCGTGAACCGGACCCGATCACCCGGGGCCACCCGGCTGTGGGGTGGGACGTCGGGGTCGAAGAGGGACTCGGCCGTCCGGCCGAGCAGGTGCCAGCCGCCCGGAGTGGACCGTGGGTAGACCGAGGCGAACCCGGCGGCCACGGCCACCGAGCCGGCCGGCACCGAGGTGCGGGGCGAGGTCCTGCGGGGGAGGGCGGCGAACTCGGGGGGCAGGCCGGTGAGGTAGGGGAATCCGGGGGCGAAGCCGACGAAGGCCACGTCGAGCTCGGCGGCGACCACCAGCTCGACCACCCGGTCGACCGGGTGGCCCAGGGATGCTGCCACCTCGGCCAGGTCGGCGCCGTCGAAGACGACCGGGAGCACGTGGGTCCGCGGCGTGCGCCCGGGTGCCGGCGGCGCGGCACGCGTCGGGCCGGCGGCCTCGGCCACCCACTCGACGCAGGCCCGGGCATCGGCCCGCCCGATCCGGGGGTCGAGGACCACGAGCACGCTGGCGAACCCGACCACGACCTCGTCGATGCCGGCGGGGGCTGTTCCGCGCTCCCTCCGCTCATCCAGCACGCCGGCCAGCGCGTGGGCGGCGGCCACGTCGGCCGTCTCCGCCAGGAGGGCCCGATCGCCGAACGGGACGATCCGACCGGCCGACGTCCTCACCCGGTCACGCCTCGCCGCCCGGGGCGAAGGCCCGCACCTCGACCCCGGCCGCCGCCAGCGCATCCCGGACGGCCCGGCCGTGACGGTCGGCCCCCGGTCCGTCGCCGTGGATGCACAAGGTGCGCACCGACAGCGCCACCCACGTCCCGTCCACCGCGTGGATCCCACCTTCGGTGGCCAGTGAGCGCGCCCGCTCGCCGGCTGTCACCGGGTCGGCGACCAAGGCCCCGTCCTCGCCCCGGGGGACGAGCAGGCCGCCGGCGTCGTAGCCGCGGTCGCAGAACCCCTCGGGCACCACCTGGACCCCGGCGGCCGCCGCCGGCCCGGCCAGCGCCCCGCCGGGCGGGCCGACGAGCACCGTGCAGCGCGGGGCCAGGGCGTCGACGACGGTGGTCGCCACCTCGGCATCGGTGGCCAGCACGTTGTAGAGGGCGCCGTGCGGCTTCACGTAGGTGACCCGGCCCCCGGCCGCCGACACCTCGTCGACGAGCGCTTCCCACTGCTCCACCAGGTCGGCGGCCAACCGCTCGGCCGGGACCCGGAGTGCCCTCCGGCCGAACCCCTGGCGGTCGCGGTAGGAGACGTGGGCGCCGATGGCGATGCCGCGCTCGACGCACGACTCTGCGGCGGCCCGCATCACCGACCGGCTCCCGGCGTGGAAGCCGCACGCCAGGCTGGCGCTCGTCACCACGTCCAGCAGCGCCCGGTCGATCGGGGTCAGCGCGCCGCCCTCGGCCAGGTCCGCGTTGAGGTCCATCACCGGCACCCCACCAGTATCGGCGATCCGGCGCGAGGTCCGACGTCCGGTGCTCCGGCGCCCGTCGGCCCGGGCGTCGCAGAGGGTCCCGGGGTGCGCGCGTGCACTTCGGATGACCGCTCGCCGTCGAGGCGCTATCGTTCCCGCCATGCCGCAACCGCCTGCACTTACGCCCGAACAGCGCCAGGCCGCACTGGCCAAGGCCGCCAGGGTCCGCCGTGAGCGGGCCGAGGTCAAAGAGAAGCTGAAGCTCGGTTCGATCGACCTCAGCGA
Organism: Acidimicrobiales bacterium; assembly: GCA_036511155.1. GTDB lineage: Bacteria > Actinomycetota > Acidimicrobiia > Acidimicrobiales > RAAP-2 > Bog-756. The sequence continues at coordinate 422 of DATCCR010000219.1, read as the reverse complement.
GCTCCTCGTCATGGCCGACGGCAACGAGACCGTCGGGAAGATGAAGGTCCTCTCGGTCCTCGAGTCGCTGCCCGGCCTGGGCAAGGTCAAGGCCCGTCGTCTCATGGAGACGGTGGGCATCTCGGAGAGCCGTCGCCTCCAGGGCCTCGGCTCCAACCAGCGTGAGTCGCTCCTCCGGGAGACCGCCCGCTGACCGGAGCGAGCCCGGCGTCCCCCCCGGCCGCCGACGACTCCCGGATCTTCGTCCTCTTCGGCCCCGGTGGGGCGGGGAAGGGGACCATCGCCTCACGACTGGTGGAGGCCGACCCACGCCTGTGGCTCAGCCGGTCGTGGACGACGCGGGCCCGTCGGCCCGGTGAGCCCGAGGACGCCTACGTCTTCGCCGACCGCCCCACCTTCGAGGCCAAGGCGGCGGCCGGGGG
>DATCCR010000218.1:0-22730 GCA_036511155.1 Acidimicrobiales bacterium | reverse complement strand
ACGTCGGCCATGACCCCCCGCACCCGCTGGTCGAGCCCCTCGAGCGGCGCCCGGCCCGTCAACGCGCCCGACGCCTCGGCCAGGCGGTCGACGGCGCTGGTCTCCCCGGCTCCCCCGTCGCCCCCGGTCAGGGCGGCCAGGGCGGCCGCCGCCGCGGCCCGGTGGGCGGACGCTTCAGCCAGGCGTTCCTCCTCGGCCTCCAGGTCGTCCTCCTCGGCGGCCCCGGTGACGGCGGCCCCGTCGACCTCGTCGACCTGGAAGGCCAGCACCTCGACCTCACGGGCCCGCTGACGGGCGTCGCCCCCGAGTCCCTCGGCTTCCCGGAGCAGGGCGGCCAGCCGGGCACGGGCGGCCGACATCGGCCCGGTGTCGATCGAGCCGAAGGCATCGAGAGCCCGGCGTTGGGCCTCAGGCACCACGAGCGCCCGGTGCTGGTGCTGCCCGTGGAGCTCGATGAGGCCCGAGGCCGCGTCGGCCAGCGCACCGACCGGCACCATCCGGCCGTCGACCCAGGCCTTGGACCGGCCCTCACGGGCCACGGTGCGGGCCAGGGTGATCTCGCCGGTGCCGTCGACGTCGCAGAAGCGGCCCTCGACCAGCGCCTCGTCGGCACCGGCCCGGACCACCGCCGGGTCGGCCCGGTCTCCGAGCAGCAGACTGAGAGCCCCGACAAGGAGCGTCTTGCCGGCGCCGGTCTCGCCGGTCAGGGCCGTCATGCCGGAGCCGAGGGCCACGGTGACGTCGTCGATGACCCCGAGGTCGCGCACGTGGAGCTCGACCAGCATGCGACCCATCCGGACCCCTACCGGTCGGCCAAGTGGAACTTCGCCCGCAGGATGGCGTGGAAGTCCCTCGATCCGAAGGTCACCAATCGTGCCGGCCGGTCGCCCTCCCGGCAGTCCACGGTGGCGCCCGGATCGAGGGTGGCGACGGTCAGCCCGTCGACGACGAGGACGGCCGGGCGCGGGCCCAGCACCTCGAGGCGCACGCGCTGGTCGGGGTCGAGGACGAGAGGCCGGTCGAACAGCATGTGCGGGGAGACGGGAGTGAGGACCAACGCCCGCAGCCGGGGCGACAGCAGCGGCCCCCGGGCCGACAGGTTGTAGGCCGTCGAACCGGTGGGGGTGGCCAGCAGCAGCCCGTCGGCCGCATAGGTCACGAACGGCGTGCCGTCGATGGAGGCGGCAATCCGCACCGTGTGTCCGGGGACCGTCTTCTCGACGGTGGCCTCGTTGAGGGCGCACTGCTCGGCCAGGACGGTGCCGTCGGCCGCCGTCACGGTGACCGACAGCGTCATCCGCTCCTCGACCTCGTAGCGGCCCTCGAGGAACCGGGCGAGGGCGTCCTCGAGACCGGTGGGCTCCACCTCGGTCAGGTAGCCGAGGAGGCCCAGGTTGACCCCGAGCACGGGCACGGACGTGGTCAGCGCGCTGTCCACCGAGCGCAGCAGCGTGCCGTCCCCGCCCAGGCTCACGAGCAGGTCGGCGCCCTCGAGGTCGATGGTCCGGTCGGTCATGACCGAGCGCACGGACTCGTGGCCCCGCTCGGCCAGCCAGGCCTCGGCCCGGTCGGCCAGGGCGTCGGCCTCGGGCCGGTTGGGCCGCACGGCGAAGGCGATGCGTGCCATCTCAGTCCCCGGACCCTTCCGGGACACCGTGGACCTCGTCGACCGCCGCGTCGAGCAGGGCGTCCACATCGGCGGGACCGACCGCGCCGGTCCACCCGGGCGTGCGGGCGTAGAGGAGGAACTCGACATTGCCGGAGTGTCCGGTCAGGGGCGACGGCATGGCCCCCATGATGACTGCTCCGGCGTCGCCAAGCGCGGTTGCCACCTCGCCGAGTGTCCGGCGGTGGACGGACGGGTCCCGGATCACGCCGCGTCCGCGGGACGCCTCGGCCCGTCCAGCCTCGAACTGCGGCTTCACCAACACCACCAACGGCGCACCCGGCACGGCCACGTCGCCGACCAGCACGGGCACGGCCCGGGTGGCGGAGATGAACGACAGATCGGCCACCACCAGGTCCACGGGGGCGCCGCCGACCGTGTCGAGGTCCACCTTGCGGATGTCGAGTCGTTCGCGGTTGGTGACCGACGGATGGCCCCGCAGGCGGGGATGAAGCTGCCCGTGGCCCACGTCGACGGCCACCACGTGGGTGGCGCCGGCCTGCAGCAGGCAGTCAGTGAACCCGCCGGTCGACGCTCCGGCGTCCAGGGCGCGCTTTCCGGTCGGGTCGAGGGAGAAACGGTCGAGGGCGGCCCGCAGCTTCTCTCCACCCCGGCTCACGAAGGGCGGGGGGTCGCCCAGCAGCTCGATCGGCTCGGCCGGGGAGACCAGGCGCGCCGCCTTGTCGGCTATGGAGCCCGACACGAGGACCACGCCCCGGGCGATCAGCTCGACGGCCTGGGGTCGGCTGTCGGCCAGCTTGCGGGCGACCAGCGCCCGGTCGAGGCGCTGGCGGGCGGGAGACGTCAGTCGGCCGACCCGGGAGCGGCCGCCGGCTTCGGAGCGGCGGCCTTGGCGGCCGGGACCTTCTTGGCGGGTGCCTTCTTGGCCGGAGTCTCCTTGGCAGGCGCCTTCTTGGCTGTGGCCTTACTGGCCGGGGCCTTCTTGGCTGTGGCCTTACTGGCCGGGGCCTTCTTGGCCGGGGCCTTCTTCGCGGGTGCCTTCTTGGCAGGGGCCTTCTTGGTGCCGGTGTCCGAGCGGCCGAGCATGGCGGCCACCTGGGTGGCCAGGTCCTCGAGGTTGGCGATGCCGACGGCGCCCAGCTGACGAGAGACCTCGGAGCGGACGGCGGACACGATGACCTCGGTGCCCTGGCGGCCGCGTTCCAGCAGTTCGTCGACCCGGGCCCTGGCCTCGTCGGTCTGGAGGTCGCCGTTCTTCACCAGCTCGGACACGAGCTCCTCCGCCTTCTTGCGGGTCATGTTGGTGAAGGCGATGCCGGCGTCGATGTAGCGCTGGAGGGAGTCGTTGGTGGCCATGACGTGCATCCTACCGGGAGTGCTTGCTGGTAGCAAGCACTTTGCTAGCACCCGTCGACCCGCTCAGACCGGCGGCAGCGACGCGACGACCGACACGAAGTCTGCGGCCCGAAGGGCGACCGGACACTCCCCCGCCGGTGCCCCGGGAGGGGTGACACCGGAGTCGACCAGCACGAAGGGGATGCCGAGGCGCTCGGCCAGGAGCCCGTCAGTGCCCGGCTGGTCGCCCACCATGACCGCCGGCACCCGGTCCGCCCCGCCGAGTACGTGGCGGACCACGTACTCCACCATGGGCGGATAGGGCTTGCCGGCCACCTCGGGCACGACCCCCGATGCGGTGGCCACCGCGGCCATCAGCGCCCCGGAACCGGGCATGAGGCCCTCGGGCGTGGGGTGGGTCGGGTCGCCGTTGGTGGCGATCAGCCGTCCGCTGTCGCGGGCCACGGTCGAGATGGCGGCCAGGGCGGCGAAGTCGAAGTCGCGGCTCCAGCCGACGACGGCCGCGTCACGGGGTCCGGAGTCCACGACCTCCACCCCCCGGTCCTCGAGCGCCTCGAGCACACCCCCCTCGGCCAGGAGGTGGACCCGCTGGCCGGGCTCGAGCAACGAGGCGGCCACCCGGGCCGACGTGACCAGGTCCCGGGGGAGGGCCTCGATCCCGACCTTGGCCAGGCGGCCGACCAGCTGACCGGTGGTCGGCGAGGAGTTGTTGGTGGCGAACACGACCCGCACGCCCCGGTCCCGGAGAGCGCGCACGGCGCCGGCCACGTCGCCGATGGGATGGCCGGCGAGCCACAGGACGCCGTCGAGGTCCACGATCCAGACCGACGCCTCCGCCACCCCGGTGGGCGTCGGGATCATTCCGGGGTGGGCTCGGTGGTGTCGGGCTCCGACGCCACCTTGGTTCCCTTCCGCCGGCGGGTGGCCGCGGCGAGCTGGTCGGCGGACTCGAGGGCCCGGGTGATGAGCCCGGCCAGGGCCGAGAGCTGCTCCGCGGAACCGTCCGCAACCTCGCCTGGCGGGGGCACGGGCGCCGCTGATCCGGCCGCTTGGGCCACGCTGTCGGCTCCCTCGGGCGACGACGGGACGGGCCGGGCACTGAGGTCGGCGATCCGCTCGCCGGTGACCTTGGCCGCCCGCTCCCAGTAGGAGCGGAACATCCCGATGTCGAAGGCCCCGTCCCGCACCCGGGCCTGGTCGAGCAGGCGGGCCGGCGGATTCCTCAGGTCACGCACGATGTGGAGGGCGGCCATGCCCTTCAGGAGGTACCAGGTCGGGTCGAACTCCCACCAGCGGAAGCCCTGACGCACGGAGGCCGGCAGGTAGTGATGGTTGTTGTGCCAGCCCTCGCCCCCGGTGATGACGGCGATGACGAACGAGTTCCGGCTGGTGTCCGGGGTGGCGTAGCGGCGTCGGCCGACGATGTGGGCCATCGAGTTGACCAGGAAGGTGCCGTGCCACAGCAGGACGGTCGACAGGAAGAAGCCGATGAGCAGACCGCCCCAGCCCAACACGAGGAAGCTGGCGATGGCGAGGGCCCACGGTCCGACCCAATTGTGCCTCTCCAGCCAGCGCAGTTCGGGGAAGGCGGCGAAGTCCTTGATGCCGTCGAGGTCGGTGTCCTTGTACTTCGTGGACAGGATCCAGCCGACATGGCTCCACCAGAAGCCCTCGCGGGGCGAGTGCACGTCGCCGTCGAGGTCGGTGTAGCGGTGGTGGATCCGGTGGTGGCTCGCCCACCAGAGCGGGCCCTTCTGGACCGCCGTGGTGCCGCCGAAGGCCATGAGGAACTGCGGGATGCGGCCCATCTTGTAGGTGCGGTGGGCGAAGTACCGGTGGTACCCGGCGGTGATGCAGAACATCCGGGCCATGTACAGGAAGGCGCACCACGCCCAGTCCTGCCAGGTGACGGTCACGAAGAAGGCGCCGAGCGGGGCCAGGTGGACCAGGAAGAAGGGGATGGCCGACACCCAGTCCGTGCGCGTCACGTCCTCGGAGGACGCCGGTCCGGAGGTGTCGGGGGTCGTGGTGGCTGCGGTCATGGGTGCGGGCCGCCGCCGGGTGACGACGACACGCTCATCGTAGTGGAGCGGGCCGGCACCCGGCGGACGCCCACTAGACCACGTAGAGGTTCCCGTTCGACCCCTTGATGACCTTGATGGGGGTCAGGCCGGACGTGGCCGGGCCGGTGACGACGGCCCCCGTCCTCGCGTTGAACTCCGAGCCGTGGCAGGGACAGGCGATGATGTTCGCGCCCGCCTGGTAGGCCACGGTGCACCCGGCGTGGGGACAGATGGCGTCGAAGGCGACGAACTTGTCGGTGGTGTGCTGGATCACCAGCGACGGATCGCCTGACGTGGGGTCGGTGAACGAGGCCGAGCCCCCGACCGGCACTTGGGCCGCCGCGCCGATGGCCGTGCCCGCGGGGGTAGGGGCCGTGGTGGTCGTCGTGGAGGCGCCGCCCGCAGCCCCGGTGGAGGTCGTGGTGACCGGCGGGGTCGTCGTGGTGGAGGACCCGCCACCCCCCAGGACGTTGGTCGTCGTGGACGCCGACGGTGCGAAGATCCGCCCGATGCCCGCCACCGCACCGACCAGCACGGCCGTGCCGGCGGCCACGGTGCCGATGAAGGCACCCCGTGACATGCCCTCGGCCCGGGAGGCGTCCTTCGCCGTCGACGGCCCGCCCCGGATCTCCAGCCAGGTGTCGACAGCGGGTGCGCCCGCCGCGCCGGCCAGCACGAACGGTGTCCAGGCGAACGCGAAGACGAGGTCGGAGCCCGTGTAGAAGGGGTGCGCATGGAAGGAGATGGCCAGGAAGAGGCCGAAGGTGACGAGGACCCCGCCGATGGCGGCCACCCGGGTCAGCAGTCCGAGGAGCGCCCCGACGCCGATGGCCACCTCGGCGACGGCCATGAGCGCTCCGATGACGGTGGCCCCCCCGGCCAGATGGCTGAGCAGGTCACCGATGGGACTGGTGTGGGTCGTGCCGATCAGCTGCGCGTGGATCGAGATGGGGCTGGAGGCCCGGAAGAAGTCCGGGTTGGCCAGCTTCTGGAGGCCGGCGAACACGAACGTCACGCCGAGGAAGAGTCGGAGCGGCAGGAGGTACCAGCCGGAGGCGATGGCGCCGTCGGGGCCCCGGAGCTGCCACATGTCGCCCGGTGCCGACGGAGAGTCGGCGGCCGGCCCCCCCGTCCGCTTGCCTGCGGCCTGGCCGCGACGCGACGCGTTCGAGGTCATGACTGGTCTCCCATCCTCGGGACGCTACCTGCTGACCCGAGATGCAGATCGTCACCCCTGCGGGACTACAATCGCCACGTGGACCAGACCGTGACGACCGCACCGCCGGCACCGTCGGCGAAGGATCGCTCCAGAGCCGACCAGGGCATGCGCCGCCTCCTGCGGGTGCCCGAGGAGCGGAAGCCGATTCCGGAGTCGGACACCCACCGGATCTTCGGGACCTCCATCCTGCTCTCGGCCACCCGGTGCCTGCTCAGCTACATCGTCCTGCCGATCCTGCTGCCGCTCCTCGGACTGGCCAAGGGCGTGGGGCCGTGGATCGGGATTCCGATCGGAGTGCTGGCCCTCACCTTCGACGTGCTCGGCATCCGGCGCTTCTGGTTGGCCGACCACCACCAGAAGTGGATGTTCTCGGCGATCTACGCGGTAGTCGGGGCGATGGTGCTCACGCTGCTGATCGTGGACATCGTCGACATCATCCCCTGAGCCAAACCCTGCCGCATCGGACAGAGGGCCAGATCCTGATCGCTCCGGTCACGGCGTGACGACGGGGAAGTTCCGGTCGGGGAACTCGACCACCGCGAGGAGTCGTGCGAGAACGCCGGGGTCGCCCTCGGTGAGGATCCCGCTTAGTCCCCCACCGAACAGCACGCCGAGCATCTGGGGTCGGGTCAGCTCGAGGGTGAGGTCGGCGGACGTGGTGTCCTGGCGCATCCCGCCCTCCCCCACCGTGCGATGGGTCAGCACGCCGTTGCCCAACGAGGCGCGGTGGGTCTGGCCGAGGTCGGTGAACCGCCAGTCGACGGCCAGGCGCTCGTCCCACGCCTTCGGGCCGTTGATCCGAATGGCGATGGCGTCGAGCAACTGCTCCACGGTCAGGGCCGAGATCAGCGAGGCCGATCCGACGGTCACCGGGGAGGCGTCGATGCCGTGGCGCAGCTCGTGGGCGCCCATCAGGTAGAAGTTGCGCCAGGTGCCGTTCTCGGCGCCGTAGGCCAGGCGCTCGTAGACCCCGGCCAGGACCTCCTTGGCCGTGGCGTGGTCGGGGTCGGCGAAAACGACGCGGTCGAGGAGTTCGGCGGCGAACCGCAGGTCGCCCTGGGCCGCGTAGGCCTCGGCCTTGGCCACCACCGCGTCGGACCCGCCCATGCACTCGACGTAACGGGCCGATGACTCGGCCGGCGGGTGCGGCCAGAGACGGGCCGGGTTGCCGTCGAACCAGCCGAGGTAGCGCTGGTAGACGGCCTTCACGTTGTGACTGACGGAGCCGTAGTAGCCGTGGGTGTGCCAAGCCTGCTCGAGGGCGGGCGGCAGGGCCAGGACCTCGGCGGCCTCGGCGCCGTTGAGTCCCGTGTTCATCAGGCGCAGCGTCTGGTCGTGGAGATAGGCGTAGAGGTCGCGCTGGAGCGACAGGTACTCGGCCACCTTCCCGCCGCCCCAGGTCGGCCAGTGGTGGGACGCGAAGGCCACGTCCGTCCGGTCGGCGAACAGGGAGACGGCATCGTCGAGATAGGCCGCCCACACCCGGGCGTCGCGCACCACGGCACCGCGCAAGGTCACCAGGTTGTGCAGGTTGCGGGTGGCGTTTTCGGCCATGCACAGGGCCCGGCGGTCGGGGAAGTAGAAGTTCATCTCGGCCGGGCACTCGGTCCCCGGGGTGAGCTGGAAGACGATTCGCACCCCGTCGAGCACCTCCTCCTGACCGGTGCGGGTGATGTCGATCGTCGGGGCCACCAGGCCGACAGTGCCGGTGGAGTTGGTCATGCCGAGCCCGCAACCGATCTGTCCGGCCGGCCCCTTCTCGAGGGCGGCGCCGTACATGTAGACAGCACGCCGACTCATGGCGACGCCGGCGTAGACGTTCTCGGACACGGCCGACTCCATGAAACCCTCGGGAGCGAGGACGGGCACGTCGCCCTCGAGCACGCCGCGGACCCCGCCGAAGTGGTCGACGTGGGCGTGGGTGTAGATGACGGCCGTCACCGGGCGGTCCCCCCGGTGGGAACGGTAGAGGGCGAGGGCCGCCGCCGCCGTCTCGGCCGAGATGAGCGGGTCGATCACGATCACCCCGGAATCCCCCTCGACGAGGGTCATGTTCGAGAGGTCGAGGCCCCGGACCTGGTAGATCCCCTCGCACACTTCGTACAGCCCCTGACGGGACACCAGCTGGCCCTGGCGCCACAGGCTCGGGTGGGCGGTGTCGGGACACTCCCCCGCCAGGAACGCGTAGGCATCGTTGTCCCACACCACCCGGCCGGAGGCATCGGTGACCACGCAGGGGTCGAGGGCGCCGAGGAATCCCCGGTCGGCGTCCTCGAAGTCGGTTCGGTCATGGAAGGGCAGGTCGGCGGCGGTCGTGGCGGACATGGGCGGAGTCTTCCAGACGCCGATGTGGGTTGCCCTACGCTGACGGCAGCGGGAGGCCCTGCGCCGGGTTCCGCCACCCGCGACCGCGGCCGCACGTGCCACACCGGCCCGATCCCCCCGATCTCCCCACCGACCAAAGGAGCCGAACATGCTCACCATCGGACTCAACCACGTCGCCTTGCTCACCAATGACGCAGCCCAGCTGCACGCCTTCTACGAGGAGGTGTTCGAGGCCGAGGTGGTGCGAGACGCCCCCGAGATCGAGGGCAACGACGCCGTCCGCCTCTCGGTCATCAAGATCGGGCCGTGGGCCGAGCTCAACGTGTTCCACATCGACGGCAACACCGAGGCCGACCGGCAGGTGCCGATGTTCGGCCGCGGTCGGCTCGACCACTTCGCCCTCCAGGCCGCGTCGATCGAGGCGTTCGAGACCATCCGGGAGCGCCTGATCGCCCGCGGCGCGGCCGACTCCTTCGTCACCGACTTCGGCCCTGTCCTGAGCATCTTCTTCCGGGACCCCGACGGCCTCGAGGGCGAGGTGTGCGTCGCCAACCCGGACGCCGGGCCCGGCGTGAGCAACCCGCCGGGTACCCCGGCCACCCGCTACGTGGTCACCGAGGCGTAGGGACCCGGCGGAGCCCGCCCGGTCGGTCCGCTCACCGGAAACCCGCGCGCCGGGGCCTGCGGTGCGTATCGTGGCCTTCGCAACGGAGCAGGGGTCGCCGAGGGGCTCCCGACACCGCCCGACCGTCCTGCTCCCACCACCCCGTCCTACCGATCGGAGACGCCTGACCATGGACACCCCCCGCTACGACAGGGACACCCTGGTGGAGGCGGCCATTGCGGCCGCCGGGAGCAGCGACCTCGGAGAGGACTCGTGGCAGGAAGGCCTGGACTACCTCCTGGAGGACCTCGACGGACCGGCCCGTCTCAACGAACTCGGCCGCACCGTGGCCGAGGCGGACGTGGTCGGCTACCTGACCACGCGGCTCAAGATCCTCGAGTGGCGGCGCACCCATCCCGAGGTGGCCGAGGGTGCTGTCACCCGACCCATCGTCATCATCGGCCAGCCCCGCACCGGCACCACCATCCTCTACGACCTACTGGCCCAGGACCCGGCCAACCGCGCCCCGCTCACGTGGGAGGTCGACCAGCCCGTGCCGCCGCCGGAGACGGCCACGTACGACACCGACCCGCGTATCGCCGAATCGGACGCCATCGCGTCGATGCCCGACCTGATCATCCCCGGCTTCACTGACTTCCACCCCCTCGGGGCCCGGTTGGCCCAGGAGTGCGTGCGGATGACCGGCGGCGACTTCCGCTCGATGATCTTCCCGACCCAGTACGACGTCCCGGAGTACGACCGGTGGCTGCTGCACGAGGCCGACATGGCCCCCGCCTACCGCTGGCACCGGATCTACCTCCAGCACCTGCAGAGCCGGCACGCCAGTGACCGGTGGCTGCTCAAGTCACCCGCCCACCTGTGGTGCCTGGCCGCCCTGCTCGACGAGTACCCCGACGCGGTCCTCATCCAGACCCACCGGGACCCGGTCCGGGTCATCTCGTCGATCAGCGCGTTGTCCGCCCTGTTGCGTCAGATGTCGAGCGACCACCGTTCGGTGGCCCGGGCGGCCGAGCAGTACAGCGACGACATCCTGCTCGGCCTCGACCGCTCGGTGGCCGCCCGGCTGGACGGTACCGTCCCGGCCGACCAGGTGGTCGACGTGCAGTTCGCCGAGTTCATGGCCGACCCTTTCGCCACCATCGGGGCGGTCTACGACGCCCTCGGCCTGACCTTCACGGCCGAGGCCGAAGCCGCCATGCGGGACTTCCTGGCCACCCACCCCGGGGACGGGGGCGGCGGGGGCAGCCGGTACACGTTCGCCGACACCGGCCTCGACGCCGACGTGCTCCGCGAGCGGAGCCGCGCCTACCAGGAGTACTTCGACGTGCCGAGCGAGCCGATCGCGTGAGTCGGCCCGTCGCCGACCGGGGCCGGTGAGCGGGCCGGACCGCGCGGAGGGATCCACCGGCCCGGTCGGCCTCGGCACCATCGCACGCGAGTGGGGTCGGATCGGGTGCATCGGCTTCGGCGGTCCACCGGCCCACATCGCCCTGCTGCGCGCCCTGTGCGTCGAGCGCCAGGGCTGGCTGTCGACCGAAGCGTTCGAGGACGGGATCGCCGCCACCAACCTCCTGCCCGGGCCCGCCTCCACCCAACTGGCCATCCTGTGCGCCTGGCGTCTGCGCGGCGCCGCCGGGGCGCTGGTCGGCGGGCTGTGCTTCATCGTGCCCGGCCTGATCGTCGTCCTGGCCCTGTCGGTGCTCTTCTTCGCTCCCGACGCCCCGCTGTGGGTGCGCGGTGCGGCGGCCGGGGCCGGGGCTGCGGTCCCGGCCGTGGCGCTCCAGGCGTCGATCGGGCTGGTCCCGGGTAGCTGGCGACGGGCCGGGGTCGAACGGCCAGCTCGGGTCCGCTGGGCCGTCTACCTGGTGCTGGGCGCGGTGTCGGCGGCGACCGTCGGCCCGTGGCTGGTGCTGGTACTGGCCGCCTGCGGCGTCCAGGAGGCCATAGTGCGGTCGCCCCGCCGGCCCGGCCCGACCACCGGGCGGGCCGCCGTGCTCCCCCCGACCGTCCTCCCCGTCCTGGCCACCGGCGGTCTCGGCGCCCTGGCCTGGGTGGCCCTCAAGGTGGGGCTCTTCTCCTACGGCGGCGGCTTCGTCATCATCCCGATGATGCAGCACGACGCCGTCCACACCTACCACTGGATGACGGCCGGGCAGTTCCTCGATGCGGTGGCCCTCGGCCAGATCACCCCCGGCCCGGTGGTCCAGACCGTCGCCGTCGTCGGCTACGCCGCGTCGGGCATCGCCGGAGGTCTGCTGGCGGCGTTCGTGGCCTTCGCCCCGTCGTTCGTGTTCATCCTGGCCGGCGGGCCCAGATTCGACCGCCTGCGGACCAACCGCTGGGCCCAGGGGTTCCTGACCGGCGCCGGGGCCGCATCGATCGGCGCCATCGCCGGGGCCACGGTCCCGCTGGCCCTCGCCCTCGCCCACCTTTGGCAGCTCGGCGTGCTGGCGGCCGCCGGCGCGTGGCTGTTCGCCTTCAGACGCGGCGTGGTGTCCGCCCTGATGGGCGCGGCCGCGCTCGGTGTGGCCGCCGCCTATGCCGGGCTGCACCTGCCCGCCTGATCGCGGGGCGCCCGCCGTCGGCACCGGGAACCGCCGGCGGACCGGAGGTGACGGGCGTCGCTCTCATCCGGATAGGGGTCGGCCTGCCCCACCCGCACATGAAGGCGGGTCAGCGGCGGGAACGTCGCCACCAGTGTCCGCCGGCCTCGCCGGACGGGATGCCTGCGTCGGCGGCCAGGGCCACCACCCGGCGGGCCGACGGATTGACCAGGACCGTGCCCCCGATGTCGACGGTCGGCACCGTTTCGGAGCCGGCGGCATGGGCCCGCACGAATGCGGCCGCCCCGGGATCCGACCAGATGTCGAACTCCTCGGTGGGCAGTCCGGCCCGCTTCAGGCCCCGACGGAGCGATCCGCAGAACGGGCAGCCACGTCGCCAGTAGACGGTGACGGTGGGCACGGGCGTCCCGTCGGCGCGAGGCGCAGGAGCCCCGTCGGCCCGAGGCACGGGCGTCCCGTCGGCAGCAGGCGCTGGCGCCCCGGCGGCGAGGTTCACGAAGTCCGCCAGTCGGCGTGGAGGTCCTCGACCAGCGCCAGCTTCTGGCCTCGCACGGTCTGTCCGTTCTCCAGCGCCTCGGGATGATCGGCCATCCAGACGATGGCGGCGGCCGGCACCGAGGGCGGCGCCCCGGTGTAGTGGCCGACCAACCCCAGGGCGGCGGCGTTGACCTGCTGGCGTTCGGTCTCGACGTAGCCGGGGTCCAGGTTGTAGGCCCGGATGCCCCGGTCGCCGAGCTCGACGGCCAGCAGCGGGGCGAGCCGGTGGGCGGCCGCCTTGGAGGCGGCGTAGGCCACACCCCAACCGCCCTGGCCCACCGGCCCCGGCGGGTCGGCCGTGGCGGTGTGGGAGGTGACGTCGACGATGGTCCCGCCACCTCGCTCGAGCATGCCGGGCAGGACGGCCTGGATCATCACGAACGGCGCCACCGCGTTGGCGGCCAGCTTGGACTCCAACTGGGCCACGGTCAGCTCGGTGATAGGCACCATGCTGCCTGGTGCCGTGTCGACGGCGTTGTTGACCAGAAGGTCGACCCCGCCCCACTCGGCTTCGATCCGGGCCACGGCGGCCCGGAGACTCACCTGGTCGTGCAAGTCGGCGACCAGCTCGAGCGACCGACGTCCTGCCGCCCGGATGGCCTCGCCCGTCTCCTCGAGGCTGCCCGGCAGGGGTCGCCCGGCACCGGTGTCGGAGTCGTCCCGGCCCTCGCCCCGACGGGCGGTGCGGCCGGTGACGGCCACGTCCCACCCGGCCCCGGCCAGAGCCAACGCGGTGGCCCGTCCGATGCCGCGGGTCGCACCGGTCACCAGCGCCCGCCGACCCGGTCCTGACTCGGTCATCGGGCGCTCCGCACCCGGGAGGCGGGCTGGTAGTTGGGCCCGGCCGTCTCGTCCACCCGACCGAGCAGCAGTGCGCACGGCGGCTCGAACCGCTCGGCGAACTCGACCGACCGGGCCTCGCCCAGGAACTCCCACGGCAGGGTGGTGAGCCGGTCGGTGTCGTCCTCGATCCGCTGGCGGAGGCCGATGCCCTCGTCGGTGACCTCACGGTCAGTTGCCAGTCCCTTGGCCTCGAGGGCGTGCCACCCGGCTTCGAGGTCCTCGGGTGAGGTGCCCCGGGACCGGGCCAGCCAGCCGTCCTCGTAGCCGAGCCAGGCGTTGTGCAGGATCGACGCCTCCGGATGGGTGAGCCCCGCGGCCACCACCAGTCCCCAGTGGGTGTCCCCCCGCCATTCCCGTAGGCAGTTGACGGCGTGCCACCCGGACAGCAGGGGGTCGGCGGGGCGGGTTACGGCCAGGTGGGCGGCGAAGAAGACCCGCCCGACGACGGGCAGGGTCTCGACCGCCGACCACAGGTCGGGGCCCATCTCGACCAGCGGGTCCACGAGCTCGGGAGCGTGAGTGCACAGGCCCTCGACCACGGCTTCGTCCCGGGCCGTCCACATCCGGGCGAACCCGTCGGCGTCCAGCAGGTCGAAGACGGCGGCGATTCCGAGCGGGCTGATCGACCCGAACGCCGCCGTCACCGCTTCGGGGCCGACCGGTGCGAGCGGGGCACACCGCGCCGCGACGTAACCCAGCGGGCCGGCCAGGCCCTCGGGCAGACCGGCGGCCTGGTAGCGGGCCACCGCCCCCGGGTCCCAGAAGATCCACCCGACGGTGGTCTGCACCGACCGGGCGTTGCGGGTGGTCACTTCCGTCCAGTCGGTCATGGCACCAGTCTGCCGGACACCGGCTCGACCCGAAGCGTCAGAGGGGGTCGGGAGGTCACCCATCGAGGGGCAGGGTGAGGGTGGCCGTGCCGGTCACGTGGTCGCCGAGGTCGCCGGCGGCCCGGAAGTCCACCTCGACCACGCACTCGTCACCCTCCGTCATGACGGAGGCCACCTTTCCGGTGTAGGTGAGCGTATGGCCCGGGAACACGGGGACGCCGAGGCGGATGGCCAGGCGTTTGATCATGGCGTCGGGCCCGGCCCAGTCGGTCAGGAACCGGGAGCAGTAGCCGGTGTCGGACAGGATGTTCATGAAGATGTCGGGAGCGCCCTGCTGAGCCGCGTAGGCGCGGTCGTGATGGACGGGCATGAAGTCCCGGGTGGCGATGGCGCCGGCGGCGATCAGGGTGGCTGTCATGGGGAGCTCGAGGGCGGGCAGCTCGTCCCCCACCGCGATGTCGGCGGCACGGGGCGGAGTCATGCCGATTGCCCGGACGGGTCGAACTTGAGGATCCGGAAGGTCTGGCGGCCCACCACTTCATCCGGTCCCACCCGGTAGGTGGTCACCCAGGTGACGAACCGCCCACGGCCCATCCGCGTCTGCTTCTCCTCGCTGATGGACTCGAACACGGTGGTGGCCGACACGATCTCGCCGAGGTGAAGGTAGCGGACGATCTCGAACTCGGAGTTGGTGGCCAGGGTTCCGACGTAGCCGGCCCGGTCGAGTGCCGACAGGGCGGTGTCCCCCTCGAGCTCGACCGGAGAGCCACCCCGCTCGGCGATGCCGGCCAGCATGGGGGTCGGCATGGTCCAGGTCTGGAGCATCAGTGGCGGGGCAACGATCCCGCCGAAACGCGACCGTGCCGCCGCATCGGGGTCCACGTAGACCGGGTTGTGGTCGGCGAAGGCGGCCGCCCAGTGCCGGATCATGGGCTGGTTGACCGGGTCGGGCCCTACTGCTGCGCCTCCCCGGCCGACCGGCTGCCCGACCAGTGCCTGTAGTTCGTCGTCGAGCACGTCGTCGACCATGGTGTGGCCCCCTTCGTCATTGCCGTCCACCCGGCGCGTCGGTGACGCTGCCATACCCTCGGCGCCACTGTCCAACAGGACGTGGACGATGGTGTCGGATACCACCCCGGACGCGCCACGGCGGCCGCCCGGAGGCGACCGCCGTGGGCCACGCGACGGGGCCCGGCGGCAGGGAGGCCGCACGGGGGAGGTTCAGGCCGAGGCCTTCTTGAGTTCGGACCGCAGGACGAAGCCGCCGGCGATCTCGAGCAGGCCCATGACGATGAACCAGATGCCGAGCAGGGTGGCCAGGGCGTTGACCGAGTTCGAGGGAACGGTGACGACCACGATTCCGGCGACGAGACTGATCAAACCGAAGGCGATGACCCAGCCCCGTTGACCCTTGGTGCCGCCCATGATGCCGGCCATCAGGGCGACGATGCCCTGCACGATCCAGACGATCCCGATGAGCAGACCGATGGCCGCCTTGGTGAGGTCGAGGTGTCGGATCATCACCACGCCGATGACGACCTCGAGCAAGCCGGCCACGGCGATCCATGCCCGGTGCTGCTCATCGTGGTCGAGGGCCCGGATGAAGTGGAAGATGCCCCCGAGGATGAGCAGGATCCCGATGAACACGCAGATCACGTTCAACGAGGTCGACGGGTGGAAGGCCAGGGCGATTCCGAGTCCCAGGGTGATGAGCCCGACGACGAGCTCCATCTGCCACACCACCTTGCTGGGAAGCCCCCCTTGTACGACGACCACTTCGTTGTCCGACGCCATGATTCTGTTCCTTTCGGTTCCTCCCCTGTCCCCCGGAACACGGTAGTGGTGCGCGGACGCGGCAAGGGGGACCCGCGCCGCTCGGTCGGGAAGGTTCGGGCCGGCCCGGTCAGGTGCCGGACGGTAGGGCGAGGGCCCGGGTCACCGGTGCGGGCACACCCGGTCCGCAGAACCGGTGGTAGGCGGTCTCCGGGTCGGGCGGGATGCGGACGGTCGTCTGCGACAGGGAGTCGACCATGTTGGACAGGAACGAACCGACGGTGAGGGGCCGGCGCGGGCCGTACTCGACGGCGTGGACAGCCGGACACGACAGGGCGGCGTCAGCCCAGGCCGTCTGGACAGCTAGCGCCCGACCGGTCACCGGGGGGATCAGCGTGTTGTAGCTGGTGGGCCGGCCGGCCTGCAGCGTGCCGATCTGAGCGGTGGAGCTGCCCGGAGCGGCCAGGAGCGCCTGGACCCAGGGGGTCGGCAGCGGCTTCTCGTGCCCGGTGAACTGGCCCCGGTGGGTGAGCTCGAGGTGGGCGGTCAGCGGGTCCGCCAGGCCGAGCAGGTCCAGGATCTGGACGCCCGGGCCGAGTTCGTAGGGCGAGGTGCCGACCTGCGAGGTGGCGATCACCGGCACCCGCAGTCCGGGCGCGACGGGCGCCTCCAGCCGGACGGGCGGCCGGGTGGCGTTGAACTGGATCCATGCACCGGTGGCCGACGCCGGATCGTCGAACGGCGCCTGGCGGGTCCAGGCCCAGACGGTCGGATCGACGTGGCCATTGCCGGTCACCGCCAGGAACGGCGAGAACGAGAAAGGTTCGGAGTCGCCCGAGCGGAGCCCGATCGAACACAGGAGCGCCCAGGGGATGACCAGCAACGAGATCACATACCGGCGTCCCACCGGAACGACGGCGACGGGGGCCAGAAGGGCGAAGAGCGGCGCCACAAGCAGCCGGGCGTGGACGTAGTCGCCACCCATCAGCACGATGTAGGCGGCGTTGAGCGCTCCGGCGGCAGGCAGGGCGAACAGGATGGCGAGGTTCCGGCTGCCCCGGCCTGTGCGCTTCAGCGCCGAGGCCAACGGGGGGAAGGCGCCGGCGGCCAGACACACGGCCGGGATCACCATCCAGTAGGTCCCGGCGAAGTCCATGAAGTACTGCACGCCCCGGCCGGCCCGGGGGAGCGATGCCTCCTTGGCCACCGCGGTGTTGGCCACAACCATGCCGAAGTAGCCCATCCGGAACACCTGGTACGCCAGCGGGACGACGGCCGCCCAGACCAGGATCCGCACCTGGCCCCGCCACGTCCGGCCCGTCCGGTCGACCACCAGGAGGACCCCGACGAAGACGAGGCTGTCGACACCGAGCTCGGGTCGGACCAGGGGCCCGAGTCCGAGGACGACGAGCGACCACGCGGGCACGGTGGGGCCTGCGCCGCCCGCCCAGCGCACGAGGATGGCCAGGCAGGCCCCCAACCAGAAGAAGGTGAGGCCCGTTTCGAGCCCGAGCGAGGCCAGCGACCACACCGCGGGCACGGAGGCGAAGACCAGGGCGCCGAGTGGCAGAAGGAAGGTGTCGGGCGAGGCCAGGCGGACGAGGCGGACCGAGCTGACCACGGCCAGCGCCAGGCCGGCGACGGTCAGGGTGATGCCCAGGTCGACGGCGATCGCGGTCAGCGAGAACGGGGTGGCGAAGGCCGCGAGGGCGACCACGGTGGTCCACAGCGGACTGGTGAACGCTTCGACCCGCTGGCCGGCGTTGAACACCGGGCCGTGCCCGGCGAGGATGTTCTGCACGACATGGAGGTAGATGTAGCCGTCGTAGAACATCGACCGGTGAGTCCAGGCCAACACGGCCAGGACGACGACCGGTACGGCCAAGGCGGCGGCCTGGAGCAGTCGGCGCGCCGTCGGTCCGGCGGAGCCGCCGGCGGGGGCGTCCCCCGTCCCGGTCGGATCGGCGAAGGCGTCCGGGACGGGAGCGGGCTCACGCTCGGCCACGGAGTCCGGTGCGATCATCGTCCGCTCACTTTCTGGGGAGGTCGGTCGGTGCACCGGTCACCTCCTCACCGAGGAGTCCGGCCCAAATGGACGGTCGGGGTCGGCCCCGGATGCGGACGGCCGCCCGTGTGCCCGGTGGACACCCTCAGTCATCGTCCAGAGGAGATGCGCACTTGAGGGACGGCCCGACCGGGAGATGACGGGAGAGGCCCCGGGCCGCCCGGTGCCACGCCTCCGCTGCCGTCCGTGGTCCGGGGGCCGACTCACCCGTCGCCGACCCGTCCCCTGTCGCCTCTCGGGTGGCGCAGTCGGGCGTACCACGGACGGCTGTCCTCTGACGTCCGCAGCAACGTGTACGTGACCATGTAGGCCACGGCGAGGAGCACCCCGACGGCACACCACCAGAACAGCATCAGGCCATCGACGTTTCCGGCATCGGTCGTCCATCCTCCCACCCTTCGTCGGGCTGATGACGAGCGGGCGGGCCGACAGTGTGTCAGCATCGGCGGAAACGGATGACGGGCCGCCGTGCCCGATCGAGGAGGTACCGACGATGGAGACCCAGGCAGCAATCCTGTGGGGACAGAACGAGGATTGGAAGATCGAGACGATCGAGCTCGATCCGCCCAAGGCTGGCGAGGTGCTGGTCAAGCTGGCTGCCTCGGGCATGTGCCACAGCGACGAGCACTTCCGAACCGGTGACCTCGGCGGCATCTACCCGATCATCGGCGGCCACGAGGGCGCCGGGGTCATCGAGGAGGTGGGTCCGGGGGTGACCGACCTGGCTCCCGGCGACCATGTGGTGTTCGGGTTCATCCCGGCCTGCGGCAAGTGCCCCTCGTGCGCCCGCGGACACTCCAACCTGTGCGACGTCGGTGCGACCCTGATGATGGGCGCCCAGTACGACGGGACCCATCGCCACCACTCGCTCAGCGGGATCGACCTGTCCACCGCGGTGTGCCTCGGCACCTTCGCCCACCACACGGTGGTGAACCAGGCATCGTGCGTGAAGATCCTCCCCCACTACCCGCTCGACAAGGCCTGCCTGATCGGCTGCGGCGTGACCACCGGTTGGGGCTCCGCCGTCTACACCGCCGAGGTGAAGCCGGGCGATGACGTCGTCGTGATCGGCATCGGCGGGCTCGGCATCTCGGCCATCCAAGGGGCCAAGCTGGCCGGCGCCGAGCGGATCTTTGCCGTCGACCCGGTGGCGTTCAAGCGCGACGAAGCCCTCAAGTTCGGGGCCACCCACGTGGCCGCCAGCATCGAGGAGGCCACGCCGCTGGTCAACGAGGTCACCTGGGGCAAGAACGCCGACAAGGTGATCATGACCATGGGCGTCGGCGACGGCACCCTGATCGAGAGCGTGATGCAGTTGACGGCCAAGCGCGGCCGGGTCGTGGTGACCAACATCCACCCGATGGCCGAGACCACCGTCAACCTGTCGCTGACGTGGCTCACCCTGTTCGAGAAGCAGCTCGTCGGCACCGTGTTCGGCTCGGCCAACATCCGTTACGACATCCCCCACCTGCTCCGACTGTACGAGCAGGGCCAGCTCGACCTCGACAACATGATCACCCGCACGTACACGCTCGACGGCGTGAACGAGGGCTACGCCGACATGTTGGAGGGCCGGAACATCCGCGGCGTCATGATCTACGACTGACCGGCGCATCCACCGCCATCGGGCGGTGCGGAAGTTCAGACACCAGGCTGGTTGCGACCGCAAATTCCGAACGCGCCGATCCAAGCACCGATGGGCTGCCAGGGCTAACGTCCCGCCCCAGGAGCGAAGTGCGCTCCAGTCGTGCCGTCACGGCGCGACGTGTCCGACCACGGGGATCGTCCGACAGGTCGCGTCCCCCGGTTCGGAGAAAATGGGGGAAGCACCATGTTGAGGAAACTGTTCGGGATGGGGGCCGTCGTGGTCCTGGCGACCACGGCGGTGGCGGTGGCCACGCCCGGGGTGAGCGGGGCGGCAGCACCGGCTGCGGTCGGCAGCGTCACGTGCGCGGTCACCGGCGTCGGCAAATTCTCACCCAAGCTCACTCTTCCGGGGACCGTCGGGGTGACTGCAGAGAAGTACTCCTTCAAGGAGGTCTCGCCGACGTCGGGTGGTTGTTCCGGAAGCGCGAGCGTGTCCAACTCGGCCGGCTCCCTCACGCCGGTCACCATCCTCGGCGTGAAGATCAAGGGCACCGGCTTCCTCATTCCCCCGTCGGGTCTGGCCAACGCCTGCTCCGTGTTCAACCTGGCTGACTCCATCGGTTCCTTGACGGTCAAGTACACGTGGTCGGCGTCGCCTCCGATCGCACCGACCATCGTGACCTACACGGGCGGGACCGCACCGGTCGTGTCGGGTTCGCCGCTGGACACGATCACCCTGCCGGCGACCGGCACGGCAGTGTCGGGCACCGGATCGTTCGGTGCGTCGTTCGCCTCCAACATCATGCTGACCAACATCCCGTCGGTGTGTGCTGCAGGTTGGGGCCCGTTCCCGTCCCACACCATCGGGGTCGGTTCGAGCATCTCGCTGCCCTAAGGGTAGCGAGCAGTCCCGGACAGGAGCTCGGTCGCCCGCCTGGTCGACCGAGCTCCTGTCGCGCCCGGGACCGCCGGATGCCCCTGTCGGTACCCTTCGTCCACACCGGCTGCCGCTGACGGGGCGGTGCGGACCACCGACCCGAAACTGCCGGCGGGACCCGTTCCGGGGTCGGTGGCATACTTGCCTTCCCTGCAGGCCGGGCGGGAGAAGGCGGGAATGCGATGCCAACGGGCGAGGACTTGACCTCCATCATCGAGGCGATGATCGAGGTGACCGAAGAGCTCCAGCTGGCCCTCGGCGTCCAGAACGAGATCCGCAGGGAGGAGCTGCGTCGGCTTCGGACCGGTGAGCCCCTGCGGGACATCGTCTCCTCGCTCCCCGTCGGAGCGACCCGGATGCGCTCCAAGGTGGCCCAGGAGCAGATGGAGGCGCAGCGCAAGACCCTCCGGCTCGCGCTCATGGGCCGGTGCATCGACGAGGGTCTGACCAACAAGGACATCGCCCGCATCTGGGAGGTGTCCGTGCAGCTGGTCTCCCGTTACACCGCCCCGGAGCACATGCCGGGCTGAACCTCCAGCCGGGGGCGGAGCCTCTTGCCCGGTCAGGCACCCACCCGGCTGCGCATGCGCAGTCGTCGGCGCCGGAAGGCGTCCACCCGTGCCCGCCGGCGCAGCTCGGTCGAGCGAGTGACCAGGTCCTGGGCGATCCGGTCCTGGGCGAGGCTCCTACCCGATGCCTGCAGGCGGGCCTCGGCGGCGTCCATGGCCGCCTCGGCCTCGGCCAGCATCGCCGGTGACACGTCGAGTACCCAGTCGATGTCCGAGGCGTCCCCGAGGAACGACTTCTCGTACTCCCAGAGTCGGTGCCGGAGTCGTTCCATGAACTGGCCCTGGTCGCGCAAGGACACACAGACGTGCTCGCCGTCGAGGAGGTCGACCCGCAGCGCCCCGCGTGGGCTGGTGCCGTAGGAGACGAGCACCATGTCGGCAACCGCGAACCGGGCGAGCAGGCCGTTGCCGGCGATCCGCAGTTCGTCCTCCAGCAGCACCACGTCGAGCCGCGGGTGCCAGGCGTGGCGGACGGCGGCCCGACCCGGGAGGCGCAGGCCCTTGTAGTCGCCCTGCGCTTCGGCGATGACCCGGCTGGCGCGCTCGACGGCCGTCCGCCTGCGCACCGAGCCCGCCGCCAGGGTCTGGAGGCCGACCCGGAACTCGTGACGGGACATGCCCCAGGATTGGACCGGCACCCTGACGGACGCGGTCAACCCCCGGGCCCCGGCCCGGGTGAGCGTCAGATCCGGATCGTCGGCGACCAGGTGCGAGAGATGCACGTCAGGTACAACGTCAGGTTGTAACTGAGCGTTACAACGGTGCAGCCGATCCCTCCCCCGCTGCTTCGGCCACCCGTGGCTGCCCGCCGTGGTTCAGACGACGGGATGGCCGTCAGGTTCGCCGTAGCGGGCCATCCCTACGGTCGGACCGCCATCCCGGGCGACGGTCCGACCACGTGTGTGGTCACCCGAGGGACGCCACCTCGTCGACCGGCACCACCCGGCAGGCGATCGGACCGGGGCTCTCGTCGGCCAGGAAGAAACGCCAGAACACGACGCCGATCTCGTGGCCCTCGGTGTCGAGCCAGTTGGCCACACCCGGGTCCCGGTGGGCGACCACCACCCGGTAGGACCCGTCCGGACCGAGCTCGAGCTGCGAACGGTTCAGCGACGTCCGGTGGCTCCGGTACTCGAGTGTCTGCATGAATCGGTTCCACAGCGCCACGTTGGCGAAGGCGCAGTCGGTGATGGTGCCGTCGAGGACCAGTGCCTCGTCGGCGCCGAGCACGAACGGCCCCATCGAGTAGTGGGCGTCGACGGCGCCGGGTACGTCGAGACCCGAATCGCGGAAGCTGAAGGGAGAGGGCAGGACGTTGGGCTCGCGGGACACGAACGGGATCGGGCCCTGCTCCTCTGGCGACGGCATGCCCTGGGTCTTGGCGTGCACGAACGCGGCCACCGCCGCCGTCCGGACGGCGAACAGCTCCCCGGTCCATGATGGCGCCGGGCCTGGATCATCGACGGGCTCGATGGCCAACTCGAGGTGGAGGTTCGGGTCGGCCGCTGCCGGCTCCGGCCGCTCGAAGTAGTGACGGGTGACCAACCATCGGGCGTCCGGCGCTCCGACCAGCCAGTTGCCGGCATACCCCTCCGGCGGTTGGTCCGGACTCACCATGAGTTCGTAGTTGCCGTCGGCGTCGTGGACCAGCGACTCGAAGTTCACGTCGGCGATGACCCGCTCCCGATTGGGGTCGTCGGGCTCGTAGCCGTGCACCGTGAACGACAGGTACACCTCGCCGACGTTGCGGCCGCGGATGATGTACGACTTCCGTCCGTCGATGGCTGTCCACTGGTAGGCGGCATCGGGG
>DATCCR010000217.1:0-3899 GCA_036511155.1 Acidimicrobiales bacterium | reverse complement strand
GTCCGGCTCGGCGTCACGGTCGAGACCGGCGTCGAGGCCACCGCCGCCGATCTGGACGCCGCCCGTGACGCGGGCGCTTCGGTGGTGGTCGCCACCGGGGGGCGGCCCGCACCGTGGACCCTGCCGACCGACGGCTCGGTGGCCGTCGTCGACGCCGCGGCCGCGCTGGCCGACGGCGCAGAGGCCCTGGGCCCCGGTCCGGTCGTGGTCCACGACACCGTCGGCGGCCCCATCGGCGTGGGCGTGGCCGAGTGGCTGGCCGCCGCCGGACGCGAGGTCTCCTTCGTGACCGCCGATCAGATCGCCGGGACCCTGCTGTCCCTGACCGGCGACCTGGCCGACGCCAACACCCGGCTCCAGCAGGCCGGGGTCCGCCGCGAGCTACGCGCCATCGTGCGCTCCATCGCGGACGGTCGGGTCCACCTGGAGGACCCCTGGACAGGTGCCACCCGCCACGTGGCCGCCGCCGTCCTGATCGACTGCGGCCACCGGTTGCCCGACGAGGCCCTCTACTGCGAGCGGCCCGGCACCCTGCGGGCCGGCGACTGCGTGGCCCCCCGCACGGTGCTCGACGCCGTGTTGGAGGGACGCCGCCGGGCCCTCGAGATCTGCGGGCTGCGACCCGCCGGACGGACCCCCATCACGACAGGAGCGACACCATGACTGCACCCGCGCATCCCACCGGCAGCCCGGAGGCCCGGTCGGTGGGCCGTGTGGCCGGCAAGGTGGCGCTGATCACCGGGGCCGCCCGCGGCCAGGGGCGCAGCCATGCCCTGCGCCTGGCCGCCGAGGGCGCCGACGTGATCGCCGTCGACATCTGCGCACCCGTCGCCGACATCGACTACACGACGGCCACGCCGGACGACCTGGCGACCACGGCGCGCCTCGTCGAGGAGGCCGGGGGCCGGGTGGTGACCCACATCGTCGACGTCCGCGACAGCCACGGCCTGACCGACGCCGTGGCCGACGGGGTGGCGCAGCTGGGACGCCTCGACATCGCGGTGGCCAACGCCGGGGTGTGCTCGATCCAGCGGTGGGACGAAGTGACCCCGGAGTTGTGGGACACGGTGGTCGGTATCAACCTGACCGGTGTGTGGAACACCTGCGTGGCCTCCATCCCCCACCTGCAGGCGGCCGGCGGCGGGTCCGTGATCCTGGTCAGCTCCGCCGCCGGGTTGAAGGGCCAGCCCTTCCTCACCCCCTACGTGGCCTCCAAGCACGGACTGGTCGGGATCATGCGCAGCCTGGCCAACGAGCTGGCCTCCGAGCACATCCGGGTCAACTCGCTCCATCCCACCGGCGTCGACACGCCCATGCTCGTCGGCATGGTCGGGCTCACCGACCGGCTCGAGACCAGTCCCGAGCTCGGCCCGCTCTTCCACAACTCCCTGCCCGTCGATCTGCTCCAGCCCGAGGACATCTCGAACGCCGTCCTGTTCCTGGCCTCCGACGAGGCCCGCTACGTGACCGGCCTCACCATGACCGTCGACGCCGGGACCACCTCCCGGTGAGCGACGTGCGCCCCGGGGGGACCCGGTGAGCTCCGGCGGCCGGTACCGGCACCTGTTCACCCCGCTGCGGCTGGGTCCCGTCACCGTGGCCAACCGCATCGTGTTCAGCGCGCACCTGACGAACTACGCCACCGACGGGCTGCCCACCGAGCAGCACGCCGCCTACTACGCGGCACGGGCCGCCGGCGGCGCCGGCCTCATCATCACCGAGGAGCACTCGACCCACCCGACGGACTGGCCCTACGAAAAGCTCATCCACGGGTTCCACCCGGAGGTCGTCGACGGCTACCGACGGATCACCGACGCCGTGCACGCCCACGGGGTGCCGATCCTCGCCCAGATCAACCACAACGGGGGCCAGGCCTCCTCCATGTACTCGCGACTGCCGGTGTGGGCCCCGAGCCCCGTCCCCGACCCGTTGTTCCGCGAGGTGCCCAAGGCGGTCGAGGCCCAGGAGATCGTCGAGATCGTCGGCGGCTACGCCACCGTGGCCGCCCACTGCACGGCCGGCGGGTTCGACGGCATCGAACTGCAGTGCTCGCACTCCTCGATCGTCCGGGGCTTCCTCTCCCCCGCCACCAACCGCCGCACCGACCACTACGGCGGCCCGCTGGCCAACCGGGCCCGCCTCCTCCTGGAGATCGTGGATGCCGTGCGGTCCACCATCGGCACCGACCGGGCCCTCGGCGTGCGCATCTGCGGGGACGAACTGATCGAGGGCGGCACCGGCATCGACGACGCCGTGGCGGTGGCCCGCATGGTCGAGGCCACCGGCCAGGTCGACTACATCAACACCTCGATCGGGGTGGCCACGGCCACGCTCTACATGATCGAGGCCAGCATGCAGGTCCCGCCCGGCTACGCCCTCTTCATCCCGAGCGCCATCCGGGCCGCCGTCGACCTGCCGGTGGTGGGCGTCGGGCGGTTCAAGGACCCGCTCCAGGCCGACCGGGCCCTGGCCGACGGCGTGTGCGACCTGGTGGGCGTGGTACGTGGCCAGATCG
Organism: Acidimicrobiales bacterium; assembly: GCA_036511155.1. Taxonomy (GTDB): domain Bacteria; phylum Actinomycetota; class Acidimicrobiia; order Acidimicrobiales; family RAAP-2; genus Bog-756. Next base: position 1,384 of record DATCCR010000217.1, on the reverse strand, counting down.
CCGACCCCGACTTCGCCGCCAAGGCCCGGTCCGGCCACGCCACCGACATCCGCACCTGCCTGTCGTGCAACCAGGAGTGCGTGGGTCGGATGGGACTCAACCGGTGGCTGGGCTGCATCGAAAACCCCCGCACCGGACGCGAGTCGGCGATCGTCCCCCGACCGCGCCGGAGGCGCAAGGTCGTCGTGGTCGGCGGCGGTCCCGGCGGCCTCCAGGCCGCGGTGACGGCGGCCGGGCGCGGCCACGCCGTAGTGCTGTTCGAACGCCATGACCGACTGGGGGGCCAGGCCCACGTGGCGGCCAGCGTGCCCAGCCGCGCCGAGTTCTTCGACATCGCCCGCAACCTGATCGTGGCCGCCAAGCGCGAGGGCGTCGATCTACGCACCGGGGTCGAGGCCACCGCCGATCTCGTCCGGGCCGAGTCGCCCGACGCCGTGGTGGTGGCCACCGGGGCCAAGCCGTCGCGGCCGTGGTGGGCCGGCGACGACGACCGCGTGGTCGACGTGCGCGACGTGCTGGAGGGCCGGACCGATCCGGAGGGTCGCGTGGTCGTCGTCGACGAGCTGGGCTTCCACCAGGCCACGTCCACGGCCGAGCTGCTGGCCAGCCGGGGGTGCGACGTCGAGATCGTGACCAACGGGATGGTGGTCGGCCAGGACCTCGGCATCACCCTCGACATGGAGATGTGGAACGTGAAGGCCCACGACCTCGGCATCGCCCAGAGCGTGGACCTGGTGCCCATGGGTGTCTCCCGCTCCGACGGTGACGGCGAGCCGGACGTGGTGCTCCAACTCCAGCACCACCCGACCGGCACCGATCAGGAGCGTCGCTGCGACTGGGTGGTGTGTTCGGTCCACCAGCAGCCGGAGGACGACCTGTGGCGGGCGCTCGACGGTGCCTCCTTCGAGGTCCATCGGATCGGCGACTGCCTGGCCCCCCGGCGGGCCCACGCCGCCGTCATCGAGGGCCACCGGGTGGCGGTGTCGCTGTGACCGTCGCCGTGATCGTGGTCCGGGAGGGGCGCCTGCCGGTGGGTGCGCCCGAGGTGGTGGCCGAGGCCGGTGGCCGCGTCGTGGTGGTCGGCGGCGACGCCGAGGCGGCCCTGCGGTCGCTGTCCGGCGTGACCGACGGGCGCTTCGCCGAGACGGGCCCCGGCTTCCAGCCGGCGGCCCTCGCCGCCGCCCTCGGCGACGTGGTGGTCGATGACGTACTGGTCCTCCTGCCCGCCTCGCCCGACGGACGGGACCTGGCACCCCGGCTGGCCGCGGCCACCGGCCGACCCCTGGTGGCCCGGGCACTGACCGCCGCCGTCGACGATGCCGGGAGCGGCGTCCGGGCCTCCGTCGCCCGGATCGACGACCAGGTCCTGATCCCCGTCGAGGTG
>DATCCR010000216.1:0-3440 GCA_036511155.1 Acidimicrobiales bacterium | reverse complement strand
GACGTCCGCACCGCCATCTCGGCGATCAAGGTCTTCGTACCGGCCGCCTACCACCGGGTGGTGGACCGGGCGATCCAGGTGTGGGGCGGGGCCGGGGTCAGCAACGACCTGCCGCTCGCCGGCATGTACCTGACCGCCCGGGTGCTCCGCCTGGCTGACGGACCCGACGAGGTCCACAAGATCCTGATGGCCAAGAACATCATCCACCACTTCGAACAGGGCGACGGCTGGAACTTCGGCATCTGATTCCCACCGGCCGCGCTGGCCCGTCGGGCGCCTACCCGGCGAACGCGCCCGTCACGAAGCGGGTGACCAGGTAGTAGGCGCACGGCAGGAACACTGCGAGGACGAGTCGCTCCCGCCACGGGTGACCGACGACCCAGGAGCCCCCGGCCACGAAGAACGGGAACAGCGCGAGGACCTCGCGCGACTCGCTGTAGAGCATGTTCTGGAACGTGAAGATCACCAGCGCCAGGCCGAGGAGCACCCCGTAGGAGCGCCGGACCCGCAGGTAGGAGTAGACGGCCGCGGCCACCAGCAGCACGACCGTCGCCGCGTCGAACAGCTCCATCACGCTGGCCGTCGGGGTGTCGAGGAAGCGCAGGTGCACGAGGTCGCCGCCGGTCGTCCAGGCCAGCGCCCACGGGGTCCCGAAGTGCCGGCCCCACGCCGACTGGACGTGGACGAAGGCCAGGGCGTCCCCGTACCTCTGGGCGCTCACCACCATCCAGGCCACAGCCGCCACGACGGAGGGGACGACCACCGCGGCGGCAGCCCGCACGGTGGCCGTCGTCGAGGCAGGGCGGCCGGATCGCGCCCGGAGCGCCTCCCACACCTCCACCAGCAGGGCCGCCACCACGATGCCCAGATAGAACTTGGTGAGGAACGCCCCGCCGGCGCACAATCCGGCAACGACCCACATCTGGCGTCGGGCCGCGGCGAAGGCCACGACCACCAGAGCCAGTGCCAGCGCGTCGGCGTAGTCGCCGACCAGGAAGAACGCCGTGGGGAAGGCGGCGACCAGTGTGACAGTGGTACCCGACAGGGCCCGGGCCGAGTCGAGCTCGACCAGCCGGACCAGGACAGCCAGGGCCACGACCAGCGCCGCCGCGCTGACCAACTGCCCGGCCAGCAGGACTCCCACCCCGCCGAGCACGTGCACCGAGGCCACGAGAAACGGGTAGAGCGGACCGAAGGCGGCAGTCCGGGGCACCACTCCTCCGTGGGCGGCCGGGTAACCGTGGGCGGCGATCAGCGTGTAGAAGCCGGCATCCCAGTGGGAGAAGACGTCGACCACGACGCCCGGGTGGGCGGCCACCACGTGCGGGAACGAGCTGCCGTACGCGGCGTCCAGGGCGATGACGCCGGTGACCACCCGGAGCACGGCGGTGACGCCGAGGCCGATGCCGAGCGGCCGGGACCACTGCGCCCACTTCCGGGAGGCCGGCCGGCCGACCGTGGCGTGCCCTCGCTCCTGGGTGGGCCCGTCCACGTCGGCGACGATACCGCGGCCCCCGCGTCGACCACCGCGGCGACCACCGCTCCGACCCGCCCGGCCGCCCCGTGGCACCGGATCAGCCCCTGCCGCCGGCGAGGGCGTCAACTACGATTGGCGTCGTGAACGCGCCCCGAATCAACCAAACACGTCGAATCGTGACCGATCTGCCCGGTCCCAAGTCGAAAGCGCTCGACATGAGGCGCTCGGCGGCCGTCGCCCCCGGGGTGAGCTCGGTCTTCCCGCTCTACATCGAACGGGCCGAGGGGGCCATCCTGGTCGACGTCGACGGCAATTCGCTGATCGACCTGGGCTCAGGAATCGCCGTGGTCAGCGTGGGCCACGCCGCTCCCGCCGTGGTCGACGCCGTCCGGGACCAGATCGCCAAGTTCGCCCACACCTGCTTCATGGTCAGCCCTTACGAGCACTACGTGGCGGTGTGCGAGGAGCTCAACGCCCGCACCCCCGGCGACCACGAGAAGCGCTCGGCGCTGTTCAACTCGGGTGCCGAGGCCGTCGAGAACGCGGTCAAGATCGCCCGCCACGTCACCGGCCGCGACGGCGTGATCGCCTTCGACCACGCCTACCACGGGCGCACCAACCTGACCATGGCGCTGACGGCCAAGAACATGCCGTACCGGCACCGCTTCGGTCCGTTCGCCCCCGAGGTGTACCGGGTGTCGATGTCGTACCCCTACCGCGACCCCGAAGGCATGACCGGCGCCGAGGCGGCCGCCCGGGCCATCGAGCAGATGGAGCGCCAGGTCGGCGTGGCGAACGCCGGCTGCGTCGTCATCGAGCCGATCCAGGGCGAGGGCGGGTTCATCGTCCCGGCCCCCGGCTTCCTCCCGGCCATCGCCGAGTGGTGCACGGGCAACGGCGTCCTACTCATCGCCGACGAGATCCAGACCGGGTTCTGCCGCACCGGCGAGTGGTTCGCCTGCGACCACGAGGAGGTCGTCCCCGACCTCATCACCACGGCCAAAGCCATGGCCGGCGGCATGCCGCTGGCCGCCGTCACCGGCCGGGCCGAACTGATGGACGAGGTCCACGTGGGTGGCCTGGGCGGGACCTACGGCGGCAACCCTGTGTCCTGCGTTGCCGCGCTGGCCTCCATCCAGACCATGGTCGACCAGGACCTGGCCGGCGCGGCCACCAGGATCGGCGCCACCATCACCGAGCGGTTCGCGGCCATGCAGGCTTCCCATCCCGGTGTCGGCGATGTCCGCGGCCGTGGCGCCATGATGGCCATGGAGCTGGTGAAGCCCGGCACCACGGAGCCCGACGCCGATGCCGCCAAGCGGATCGTGGCGGCCTGCCACCGGGCCGGTGTCGTGACCCTGTCGTGCGGCAGCTTCGGCAACGTGCTGCGCCTGCTCCCCCCGTTGGTGATCGAGCCGGCGCTGCTCGACGACGGGCTCGGCATCCTGGCCGACGCCATCACCGCCGAGCTCTGAGGCCTCCCGGGAGCCGGTCCCCTGGTCGGAGGGTCAGCGCGGTAGCTCGGGACGGCCGGACGAGCGCATCGAGGCCAGGCCGGCATCGAGGAGCGACAACTCGTGGCCGGCGTCCTCGGTGAGGTCGCGGATCCGTTGGCTGCTGGCCTCGCCGGCCGAGGCCACCGCCGCCTGTTGGACGTCGGTGGCCGCCTGCATCACCTCGAGCACCTGGTCGCCCACTGCCACCGGCACCCGCGCCGCGGGGTCGACGCGTAGGACCTTGTCGATGTCGACGGCCGCGGCCTGGAGGCGACGGCACAACGACGGCAGCTCGGCTGTGGGTCCGCCCAGCTCGTCAGCGGCCCGGACGGCGGCGGCGGCCCGGTCGACCGAGCGCCACATCTCCTTGCCCACGCGGGCGGCCGACCAGAGCTGGAGCTCCGCCGAGGTCACGACGGCGGCCGACCGGTTCCAGCGGTTCGACGCGGCGGCGTCCCACAGCGCGG
>DATCCR010000215.1:0-10686 GCA_036511155.1 Acidimicrobiales bacterium | reverse complement strand
GGGCCACGGCGGAGGCCTGTTGCCCGCCTGGTACATGCCCACGCCCATGGCCCGGTCGAGCTCTCGGTGGCATACGCCGGTCGTGCTGGCCATCGTGGGGGCCTTCGTGCTCATCGAGGCGTTCGGGCTGTGCAGCACGTTCGGCCAGGTCGTCCCTGCCTGATCCGGCGCCGAATCGCTGTCCGGTTGACCACACATCATGGTGGTGTGACCACCCATCGTGCTGAATCGGTTGCAGTTGGACCCGGTGGCGTGCGAATGTGCGGAGCAACGTGCATGATGGAATGAGGAGCACATGGGGAGACGGGTGGACCGTCTCCAGCGGGACCGGGAACTCCCGGAGGAGAGGGCGACATGAAGACCATGAAGTGGACCCAGCGCATCTGCATCGGAGCCGGCCTCGCCGTGACCTCGATGTTCGCCGTCCCGACGGTCGCCGGAGCGGACACCACCTGCTACACCGGCTGCACGCCGCCCACCGTGAGCCCGACCTCCGTGCCCCCGCCGACGACCCCTTCGACGGAGCCGGTGCACACCGCCGCGGCCACGGTCAACGGCTCGTCGTCGCTCCCCTTCACGGGAGCCGACATCGGTGAGCTCGCCGCGGTCGGCATCGGTGCCGTCGTGATCGGCGGGGTCCTCGCCCGCCGCCGCCGCTCCGCCTGAGCCTGGAGCGACACTCCGCCTGGCCGCCAGTTCGAGTACGTCTGGTCTGGCGCGCCCGCATGCGGTCGCTCTCCGACCCGAGGCGCGCCGTCAGTAGCTGGCCGGTAGTAGCGGGGCCAGTGCACCGAAGAACAGGTAGACCACGACCAGCCACACCGCTGTCCCGCCGACGACCACGGCCAGTCGGCGTCTCCCGTCCAGTCGGGTGGCGAGCACCCAGAGGCCGATGACCAGCGCCACCACGGCCAGGCCCCATCCGATCGCCGCCCACCAGTTCTTCCGGATCGCCGTGTCGGCGAGGGGTGCCGTCGCCCTGGGGTGGGGCGGAGCGGTGACCGGCGTCGTCGTCTTGGTGAGCACGTCGGCCACCAGCGCGGCTTGGACCACCAGGCGTTGGGTCGCGCTGTAGCGCGGATTGCACGTGGTGAGGGTGAGCATCGGGGTCGGCGTGGGAGCCACAACGGCCACGTCCGTCGGATCGACGGCCCGGCTGGAGGTCACGTGGTACACGAAGATCCCCTGGACGGTCCAGACGTCGATGGCGTCCCCGATGCCCAGCGCGTCGAGGTCGTAGAACGGGTGGAGGTAGGTGGTCCGATGGCCGGCGATGGCGACATTTCCGGACTCCCCCGGAAGCGGTGTGCCCGGGTAGTGGCCCGGCCCCGCCCGCAGCTGGTCGGCGTCGGTGCCCTCGACCACCACCATGGACACGGCGATCTTGGGGATCTGGAGAATCCCGACCGGTCCGCCGGGTGCCGGTGGCGGAATGACAGGCGCCACGACCGGGGCACCCAGCGTCGGTGCGGGCGGGTGCAGGGCGGCCGGGGCGTGATGGGCTCGCTGGACCTCGGCGAACTGCTGGCGGAGGTCGGCCTGGGCCCGGGCCGTGATGAGGCCCGTCCCCCACAGCAGGTAGGGGATGAAGAGCAGGACCAGCACGCCGGCCACGAGGATGACGCGCCCGACGGTCACGCGGAAGGTCGAGAACGACACGGGTCGATGCTACCGGTACGGATCTGCACCACCCGGGCGCGCACCTCCAGGTCGGGGCTCTCCGGTACGATCCTCCTGGTCCGTCCGTTGCGCCTGCGGGCCCCGGGGTGTCCCCGTTCCCGCCCGCGCCAGGAGCATCGAGTGACACGGTGAGTGAATCCCAGGGTGGACGACGGACCAGATGGCTGGTGGCCGCCGGTGTCGTGGCCGTGCTGGTCGTCTGGGGCGTCGTGGTGGCCGGCGGCGTCTGGTCCGCCTATCACCACGACCAGCGGGGCCTCTCCGAACTCGAGGCCGTCCGTACCGACGCTGACCCCACCTCTCTCACGGCGTCGACGACCGAGGCCGCCCTCCACCGGGCATCGGGTGAGTTCGCCGCCGCCCACGCCGACCTGTCCCACCCGTGGATGGCCCCGGCCACGTGGCTGCCCGTCCTCGGACGCCAGCTGCGCTCGGCCCGGACGCTGAGTTCAGCGGCCGAGCAGGTAGCGACGATCGGCTCGGGCTTCCTCGCCCAGGTCCACGACGTCCTGGACCAGCCGCACGGCGCAGGCCCACAGCGGGTGCAGTCGCTCCGGCGTCTGTGGGTGCTGTCGGTCGCCGACGCCCGCCAACTGTCGGCCATCGACACCGGACCCGCCCAGGCCCTGGTGGGCCCGCTGGCCCGCAAGCACGACCAGTTCGTCCACCAGCTCGACGATGCCCGGAGCCGACTGGTGAAGGCGGCCGGGGTGTCGGCGGTGACCGCCACCATCCTGCAGGGCCCCCAGTCCTACCTCGTGCTGGCCGGCAACAACGCCGAGATGCGGGCCGGCTCAGGCGCCTTCCTCGAGGTGGGCACGGCCTCGACCGCCGACGGCTCGGTCCACCTTGCCGACCTCGCTCAGTCGGGCCGGCTGGCCCTCGCTCCCGGCCAGGTGACGGTCACGGGCGACCTCCAGCGGAATTGGGGTTGGCTCCTGCCCGGCGTCGACTGGCGCAACCTCGGGGTCACCCCACAGTTCGACGTGACGGCCGATCTGGCGGCTCGGATGTGGGTGGCCCGTACCGGCCAGCAGGTGAACGGGGTTCTGGCCCTCGACATCGCCGGCCTGCGCCAGATCATGACCGCCACCGGGCCGGTCCAGGTGGGCTCACTCACCCTGGACGCCGGCAACGTCGAGCAGTACCTGCTGCACGACCAGTACGCCGGGCTGTCCGACAACTCGGGTGAGAACGCCACGCGGGAAGACGCGCTGGGGGCCATCGCCTCGTCGGTGCTCCGCCAGCTCCAGGGCCAGTCGACCAACTTGCGCGGCCTGGCCACGGCCGTGTCGGGGGCGGTTGCCGGCCGACACCTCATGGTGTGGTCGTCGAATCCCGTGGACCAGGCGGCGTGGGTGGCGGCCGGGGCCAGCGGCAGCCTGGCCCCGAACTCGCTGGCCGTCAACGTGGTGAGCCAAGGTGGCAACAAGCTGGACCAGTACCTGGCGGTGTCGGTCCATGTGACCACCCGTTCCGACGGCACGGGTACGGCGGTCACCCTCACCACCGAACTGGCCAACCAGACCCCCGGCGGCCAGTCGCAGTTCATCGCCGGGCCCTTCCCCGGCCTCCCGCTCGTCTACGGCGACTACGCCGGATTGGTGGCCGACAACCTGCCGGGCGCAGCCCGCGACGTCTCGATCACCGGCGCGGGACCGGCGTCGGCCAACGGGGTCGAGGGCCCCACGTGGCTGGTGGCCGCGCCGATCGTGATCCACCAGGGAGCCACGGCCACGGTGGTGGTCCGGTTCCACCTGCCCACGTCCCACGGCACCATGTCCGTGGTGCCTTCGGCCCGGGTGCCGTCCGAACGGTGGACGGTCGGCGGCCGGGCCTTCACCGACGAGAAGGCCCAGACCATCTCCTGGTGACCCGCCCCCTGGGAGCCGAGTGGCGCAGGCCTACGGTGCGACCGTCGGAAGCCCGCCGTCGGGGACACCGGTCCTTGCGACGCCAATTCCGGTCTCCCGTACGGTCGCTCCATCGGCAGTCACCAGCAGGGCACCGGCGCCATCGGCGAGCTGCGTCCGGGACGCCCCACCGGCATGCCGGCCACGGGCGCGTTCTTCCGGGACCACGGGAACGTCTCGGCCCGGGACGGCGGACCCCGACTCTCGTGGTCGGCGCCGTCGGGTTCGACTCGGCACGGGGATGCCGGACGGAACGTCGCGGATCGTGCCGACCCCCGACAGCCGTGCGGACGTACCCGAGACGGTCTACCTGGAGGCCGTCATCCTCGGTCGGGGAGCCACCTGACGATCGCGGTGCGGTTCCCGATCCGGAGGGGGGCTCCCGGTAGGGTACGGCGATGACCCCGGACCCGAGAGCGGCCGATGACCGTGTTGGCGCACCGGCCCCGCCCGACTTCGGTGCCGTGTACCGGTGGCGCGGCTACCTGCGTCGCCGCCTCGGCCTCGCCGTCACCCGGCTGCGTCATCCGAAGGTGACCTTCGGATCGCGCTGCGACGTCCGCTCCGGGGCTCGATTCACGGTGGCCCGGGGCGCCGCGGTCACCGTCGGGGCCGGGTGCGTCCTCGATTACGGGTACACGCTCGAAGCCACGGGGCGCCTCAGGATCGGCGACCGGACGGTGTTCGGCCACCACTGCACGGTCGCCGCCGATGAGGCCGTCACCATCGGCCGGGGCTGCCTCATCGGCGAGATGGTCTCCATCCGCGACCACGACCACGCCTTCGACCGCACCGACGTGCCCATCCTCGACCAGGGTCGTCGCACGGCCCCCGTCGTCATCGGCGACGACGTCTGGGTGGGGGCCAAGGCCACCATCACCTCAGGAGTGACCATCGGCGACGGGGCGGTGGTCGGCGCCCACGCAGTGGTCACCCGTGACCTCCCGGCCGGGTGCATCGCGGTCGGCGTGCCGGCCCGGGTGGTCCGGATGCGGGACCCCGGCGCCGCTCCCGTCTGACGGCCCTCCTGCCGGGGGTCCCGTCCGGGACGGTCCGCCTACGAGATGGAGACGGTGGGCGACTGCAGGTGCATGTCGCCGGTAGAGCCGTAGTAGTGGGCGTCACCGAATGCGAAGATGCCGCCGTCGCGACCCACCAACCAGTAACCCCCGCCGGTCGGGCTCGCCTGGATCCCGGTGACGGGGGCGTTGATGTGGCGGCTGCCCGTCGAGCCGTAGAACCCGGCGTCGCCGAAGGCGAAGATGCCGCCGTCCGAGGCGGCCATCCAGTAGCCCAGGCCGTCGGGCGTGGCGTCCATGCCCACGATGGGCTGATTGAGGTCGAAGGCGCCGGTCGAGCCGTAGAACCCGGCGTCGCCGAAGGCGAAGATGCCGCCGTCCGAGGCGGACAGCCAGTAGCCGCCGCCGTCGGCGGTGGCCACCATGTGGACGATCGGCTTGTTCAGGGTGATCGCCCCGGTCGAGCCGTAGAACCCGGCGTCGCCGAAGGCGAAGATGCCGCCGTCGGAGGCCACCAGCCAGTAACCCTGTCCGTCAATCGTCGAGGCCATGCCGACGATCGGCTTGTTGAGCGCCAGGTCGCCGGTCGACCCGTAGAATCCGGCGTCACCGAAGGTGAAGATGCCGCCGTCGGAGGCCACCATCCAGTAGCCCAACTTGTCCGGGGTCGACGTCATGTCGACGATCGGCTTGTTGAGGCTGAACCCGACCGTCGAGCCCAGGGCCGGCGCCTGCCCGAAGGTGTAGATGCCGCCGTTGGACGTGGTCAGCCAGTAGCCCTTGAACTTGTTCCGCCGAGTCTGCCCGCCCCCGCCGTTCGTCGGCGGCTGGGTGGTGGTCGTGGTCGTCGGCTCGGTCGTCGTGGTCGTGGTGGTTGTCGGCCCGGTCGTCGTCGTGGTCGACGCCGGGTCGGTGGTAGTGGTGGTGGTCGGCGGCACCGTCGTCGTCGTTGTGGTCGGCGGCACGGTGGTCGTCGTGGTCGTAGTGGTCGTGGTGGTGCCGGTCCCGCCGCCCGAACTCCCGCCCAGGAGTGGCGGAAGGGCGGTGGCGTTCACCACGGACGGGCCACCTGAGCCGGCGTAGGCCTGCACGGCGTGGAGGAAGGCGGGGGCGGTGTCCGAGGCGCTCCACCACGGCGGGATCCCGCCGCCGAAGTAGCCGCCGAAGTTGACCTGGCTCACCGACACCTTGAGCTGGGTGGCGACAAGCGGAGCGAAGGTGAACAGCGCCTCGTGGGTGCGGTACTGGCCGGCCGCGGTGGCCACGGTGACCCACCCGGCGCCTGGCTCGTTGGCCGACAGCGTGTAGTTGCGGACGCTGGTCGCCGTGGAGCCGACCGACTGGGTGTCGACGACGACCCGGTCGAGGGTGGACGCCCCGGCCAGGGTGACGGTCAGTGACGGGGTGGAGTCGCCCTTGGCCGAGGTCCAGCCCTGCCGGTAGCCGACGGTCAGGCCGGCGATGGCGGCTCCGGCATTCCCGCTGGAGGCGGCGGCGGTCGCACGGGCCGCCGAGGACGCCAGGTCGGTGCCGAAGGACTCGGTCGGGCCGACCGCAAGGGTGTCGGCGGCCGGGTAGGCGATGAAGCTGACCTGGTCCGACACCGGCAGGCTGTAGGCGGTACCCGAGGCGACCTGGGTGGTGGTCGCCGAGCCGTACTCCGAGGTGATGGTCACCGGGTCGGTCGAGCCACCCGGGGAGGTCAGTGTGACCGAGGCCTGCTCGGCGATGCCGTCGGTCCACACGGCGGCCATCTTGGTGGTGCCGCCGGCCGTGCTGCCGAAGTCGGCCCGGTAGCCCTGAGGGATCCCGGTGGTGGGCATCGACAGGTAGGGCCGGCCGGTCAGCGCCCGCGAGGTGGCCATGGTGGCCAGCGCCGAGGGCTTCACGTAGTCGACGGTGGCGGCCGCCTGGATCAGCGAGAAGCTCACGCCATCGTTGCCCCAGGCGCCTTCATCGAAGAAGTAGTTCTGGGCGGTCACGCCGAGCACCTTCTGCCAGATCATGGAACGGGCCACGCTGTTGGCCTGGCCGAGGTAGTTGTAGTCGCCGTCGCTCCACCATCCGATCTCGGTGAACCACATGGGCTTACCGGCCAGCATCGCCTGCAGTTGGCGGACCTGGGCCGGCATACCGTCCTCCTCGTAGGCGTCGTTGGAGCCGGTGTACGGATGGACGCCGGCGACGTCCATCCAGGCCAGACCGCCGGCGGTGATCAGCTGCTGCCACCACCAGGGGACGGGCTCGAGGGACGAGCCGCCGATGACCGTCGAGGACGTCCCGGGTTCCACGGATTTGACCGCCGCGTAGAACGGCTTGAGGACCGAGGTGGCGTAGGTGCCGCCGTTGCCCCAGCCGGTGTTGTTCGACTCGTTCCAGGGCTCCCACTTGGTCACCGGTGCGCAGGCGCCGCACCCGGCCGGGACCGTGGCGTAGTGCGCCACCAAGGCGGCGATGTCGCCCTGCCAGAAGCCGTTCTGCACCAGCGCCATCGACACCGCGTCGCCGCCGCTGATCTGCATCCAGTAGTTCAGGTGATCCTGGACGGCGAGGTAGGCGGCCTTGTAGGGATCGGTGGATGCCGAGGCGAAGGACATGGCGGACGACCCGCAGGTGGTGGCCGTCGGGGCGCTGGCATTGCAGTTGGGCAGCACCGAGGACCAGTCGACGACCTGGCGGGAGCGGGTGCTGTCCAGTCCGAGCTGGGCGTTGAGGGCGACGCCCCGGGGGTCGGCGGGGCCGCCGGAGTCCGAGCCGGAGGGCAAGGTGCTCAGGTCGAGCCCGTCACCGGGTGCACCGACCGTGTACGGCATGCAGGTCGTGCCGAGGGTGGTGGGCGGATTGGTTGCGGTGTTCACGAGGGTGGCCTGGACCTCGTAGGGCCCGGGCGCGGTGTCCGCCGCCGGCAGCGTCAAGGGGATGTCGCCGAGCTCGGCGCCCGAGCTCGGGAGGCTGATGGTGGTAGGAGCGGGCACCGCCTCGGCGCTCAACGAAGCGGTGTCCTCCACGGAGTAGGAAAGCTGCAGGTTCGGAGCCGCCCAGGCCCACCACGGGTCGAACGAGGCGTTGACCACCGGCGTGGTTCCCGGGGGGAAGTAGTTGCCCGGGGACGGGGTGGTCAGTCCAGCCCCCCAGCCGAGGCTGTCGGAGGGGCGCTGCATGGCCGTCAGGTACGACTGGACGCTGGACAGCGAGAACGTGGAGATGGCGTCGGCGGATCCGTTGAACGGGGGGCCGCTCTGGAAGTAGAAGGTCGAGCCGACGAGGGCGAAGCCCCAGCCGCCGAAGGCCAGCCCGCCGCCGAGGGTGGTGGAGCCCTTCAGAAATCCGTCGGGAGACGTCGCCTCCATCGAGAAGAGAGGGTCGGCGGTGTAGATGGTCCCGTCGGGGCCCTGAACGGCCTGGGCCGGGTAGTAGAATTGACTGCCCGAGCCGGTGTGGGCGCCGTTGCCCTCGATGTGGGGGGCGCCGAAGGTGGACAGCACCTGGCCGTACGGGCTCACCGTCTCGACGTAGCCGTTGGCCGAGAACAGCAGATTGCCGCCCGACCCCTGGGTGACGTAGTCGCCGAGCCCCGAGACCAGCGGGAAGGTGCCCGACACCGATCCGGAGGACGCGTCGAGCACCAGACTCGTGGCGGTGTTCTGGACGATGCTCGTCATCAGCCGCCAGTTGGCCCCGGTGCCGACCGAGAAGAGGGCGGTCGGGTTGCCGTGCTGGGGGTCGACGGACCACACCAGTGCGCCGGCGGGGGAGAACTTGTCGACGGCGGTGCCGTAGTACGAGGAGAGGTAGATGTTGCCGGACGGGTCGATGACCGGTTGCGACACCTCGTTGCCGCCGCCGACGTTGGCCGGCAGGGCGAAGGTGCCCACCTGGGCACCGGCGAGGGTGTAGGTCAGCAGCTGGCTGCCGGTGTTGACGTAGAGATTCGAGGTGGTGGCGGCAAAGCTGCTGACGCCGCCGGTCGGAGTGATGAACTTGGACACCGGGTTGGCCGGGACGCTGCTCGACGGACCGAGCACGGTGGAGGGGGTGGTGGTGGTGCACACCGGGCTGATCTCCGACGCGTTCGGGGCGGCGGGACTGCCCGGGATCTGCGGCGGCAGGGCGACGGCGTGGGCCGTGCTCCCGGCGGAGACTCCGACGGCAAGCGCTGCGATGACTGCGGCGATTCCGAGAATTGCTCCTCGTCTCGCGCGATCCAGCATCGCTGTGATCCCTGCCCGACCCATAGTGTCTGATCGGCTGAACGGTGGGTAACTTCAGTTGCAGTATCGGGTGCACCGATGATGCCGGCATGTTCCCAGAGACCGCAGGTCGCAAGAAGTCTGCAATCACTCGGAGTGAACGTCCTGGTACGGTGCCCGCGTGACGACTCCAGCGACAGGAAGAGGCGTCGCTGCTGACCCCGGCCGCCTGCGGGTCCTGCGGATCTCCCACAGCGCGGTGGTCGCTGCCTGGCGGCAGCGTGACCGCCTCCTTCGACAGGACGGCGTCGACCTCACCCTGGCCACGGCCGAGCGGTGGGCGGAGGGCGGCTCGCCCGTCGTCTTCACGCCGTCGGGCGACGAGTTCGCCGTGCCCGTGCGCACCCTCGGCCACCACCCCAATCTCTTCATCTTCGACCCCCGCCCGCTGTGGCGTCTCCTCGGCGACGGACCGTGGGACCTCGTCGACATGCACGAGGAGCCCTGCAGCCTGGCCGTGGCGGAGGTGCTCGTCCTGCGCTGGCTGCGGGCACGGGGCACCCGCTATCTGTTGTGCTCGGCCCAGAACATCGACAAGCACTACCCACCGCCCTTCAGGTGGCTGGAGCGGTGGTCGCTCCGGGGGGCGGCGGGCGCCTACACGTGCAATACCGAGGCGGGGGAGATCCTGCGGCGCAAGGGCCTTTCCGGCGAGCTCGAGCTGCTTCCACTGGGCGTGGACGTCGGGCGCTTCCGCCCGGACGACCGTCCGGCGCCTTCCGGCCGCCTGCGAGTGGGCTTCGTCGGCCGGCTGATCCCCCACAAAGGGGTGGACGTCCTCCTGCGGGCCCTGTCCCTCGACGAGCGACTCGATGCCGACATCTACGGGGCCGGCCCGGAGGCGGCCGTCCTAGCGTCCCTGGCCGCGGAACTCGGCGTCACCGGACGGGTGACGTTCCACGGCTACGTCGACGAGCCGGCGCTGCCCGATGTGTTCCCGACCTTCGATGTGCTTGCCGTGCCCTCGGTGCCGGCGCCCGGCTGGCTCGAGCAGTTCGGCCGGGTCGTGGTCGAGGGTCAGGCTTCGGGCGTGCCCTCGGTGGCCAGCGCCAGTGGAGCCCTACCCGACGTGGTCGGCGAGGCCGGTCTCCTGGTGCCACCGGGCGATCCGGCGGCCCTGGCCACGGCCCTGGGCCGGATGTTGGACGAGCCAGGCCTGTGGGACCGGCTGCGTACGGCAGGAACCGACACGGTGGGCCGCTACTCGTGGGAGAGCGTGGCCGACCTGCAGCAGGCCCTCTACGAGCGGGTGGTACGCGCCTCGTGAGTCCGGCGGCACGCTGAGTCGGGTTGCCTCTTGGCGACGTGCTCGATGGCGGTCGGCTCAGTGTCGGTCGGCGACCACCGACCGGTAGAGCGACTCGAGGCGGTCGAGGTGGAGGGCGAGCGAGAACCGCGCCTGTTGGCGGTACCGCAAGGCGTGGCCGACCGAGCGCAGCAACTCGGGATCGTCACCCAGGCGCCGGAGGGCCTCCGCCGCGGCGTCTACGTCCCCCGGGGGGAACAGCAGGCCGGCCTCACCAACCGTCTCGACGTGGGCCCCCCCGCCCGCCGCCACCACCGCCAGTCCGTGGGACATGGCCTCCACCACCGACAGACCGAACGGCTCGCCCGGTGCCGGGGCCAGCAGGACCGACGCCGCGGCCAGGAGCCCGTCGGTGTCGGCCACCAGGCCGGCGAACTCGACGCTGCCACGACAGCCCAGCCGGTCGACCAACAGCTCCATGTCGGCCCGGAGGATGCCGGAGCCGGCCACCACCAGGCGCCACCCGCACTCGGCCAACCCGCTGCGGGCCCAGGCACGGATCCCGACGTCGGGAGCCT
>DATCCR010000214.1:0-4650 GCA_036511155.1 Acidimicrobiales bacterium | reverse complement strand
CCTGACCGGTCACGTGCTTGGCCCGGTCGGAAAGCAGGTAGATGACCATGGGAGCGACATCCTCGGGGTCACCCATCTCGGCGAGGTCCATCGGGACGTTGGCCGACATGCGGGTACGGGCCACCGGGGCGATGGCGTTGGCCGTGATGCCGTAGCGGTTGAGGCCGGCTGCGGCCGAGCGCACCAGTGACACGATGCCGCCCTTGGCCGACGCGTAGTTGGCCTGGGCCACGCTGCCGGCGAAGGCGCCCGAGGTGAAGGCGACCAGCGAGCCGCCGCCCTCCTGCTTGCGCATGACGGCCGAGGCAGCCCGGAACACGGTGAAGTGGCCTTTCAGGTGGGTCTCGATGACGGCGTCCCACTCGTCCTCGGCCATGTTGAACAGCATCCGCTCGCGCAGGATGCCGGCCACGGCGACCACGCCGTCGATGCGGCCCCAGCGCTCGGTGCCGGCCCCGATGATCCGCTCGCCGCCGGCCAGGGTGGTCACGCTCTCGGCCACGGCCACGGCCTCGCCCCCGGCGGCCTCGATCTCGGTCACGACGGCCTCGGCCACCTCGCTCTTCGGGTCCTCGCCGGCCATCGACACGCCGATGTCGGCCACGACGACCTTGGCCCCCTCGGCCGCTGCGGCCAGTGCGACGGCCCGGCCGATGCCTCCGCCGGCGCCGGTGATGGCCACGACCTTGCCGTCCAGGAATGCAGTCATTGCGTGTTGCTCCTCATACTCGTCGTCTCACGGGGACCCGACGCCCGACCGGGCCCGGTGCCCGCGCCGATGCGCGGCAGCCCTCCGGGCGGTTGACCGTCTACTGGAACCTGTTCTAGCGTCCCCACCGGGTCGGCGCCACCCCGCTCCCCCGTCCACTGCCCACCCCGCATCCGGGGGCCGGGCCTTGCCGGAGGGTCGACAAGGGCGCTGCAGCCGGCCCGTGCCGCTTCGGCACCACGACACATCCGCAGGACGACAACACGGCATCGACGACACGAGGGATGGGACCAAATGGGCGATCTCGGTTTCTGGGCACTGGCGCATGAGCATCCGGAGCACCTGGCGCTGGTGGCGCCGGACGGCACCGAGTACACCTCGGGCGAGCTGCTCGGCAAGTCCAACCAGGTGGTCCACGGGCTGCGCGGCCTCAACCTGAAGCCCGGTGACGTGGTGGCCACCCTTCTGCCCAACGGGGTGGAGATGTTCGAGCTCTACCTGGCCGCCCTCCAGGCCGGCTGGTACCTGGTTCCGATCAACCACCACCTGATCGGGGCCGAGGTGGCCTACATCCTGAAGGACGCCGACGCCAAGGCGTTCGTGGCCCACGAGCGGTTCGCGGACGTGGCCCTCGACGCCGCCGAGGACGCCGAGATGCCCTCGTCGATCTGCTTCGCCGTGGGCGACATCCCCGGCTTCGGATCGTTCGCTCGCATGCGCGACTCCCAGCCCACCAGCGACCCCGCCGAGCGGACCATCGGCGACGTCATGAACTACACCTCGGGCACCACCGGTAACCCCAAGGGCGTGTTCCGCAAGCTGAGCGGCCTGTCCCCCGAGGAGGCGGCCCTCAGCCAATCGGGCATCCTCTTCCTGTTCAACATCCAGCCCCAGGACGGCAACGTCCACATCGTGGGCTCGCCGCTCTACCACACCGCGGTCATGCGCTTCTCGGGGGCGTCGATCCATCTCGGCCACACCATCGTGGTCATGGACAAGTGGCTGCCCGAGGAGATGTTGCGGCTCATCCAGGACTACCAGGTCACCACGTCCCACATGGTGCCCACCCAGTTCCACCGCCTCCTGGCCCTGCCCGAAGACACCCGGGGGCAGTACGACGTGTCGTCGTTGCGCCACATGATCCACGCGGCGGCCCCGTGCCCCGTCGACGTGAAGCACCAGATGATCGCCTGGTGGGGCGACGCCATCGACGAGTACTACGCGGCGTCCGAGGGCGGCGGCACCTTGGTGACCGCCCAGGAGTGGCTGGCCAAACCGGGCACCGTCGGTCGGGCGTGGCCCATCAGCGAAATCGCCATCTTCGACGACGAGGGCAACAAGGTGGAGGAGCCGAATGTGATCGGCACCGTCTACATGTCCATGCAGACGGGCGACTTCGAGTACCACAAGGACGAGAAGAAGACTCAGAGCAACCGCATCGGCAAGTACTTCACCGTCGGCGACGTGGGCGTCATCGACGAGGACGGCTACCTCTTCCTCCGGGACCGCAAGATCGACATGATCATCTCCGGCGGAGCCAACATCTACCCGGCCGAGATCGAGAACGTGCTGCTCGGGTTCCCGAAGGTGGGCGACGTTGCCGTGTTCGGCATCCCCCACGACGACTGGGGCGAGGAGATCAAGGCCGTCGTGGAGCCCGCCGACGGAGTCGAGCCCTCCGACGAACTGGCCGCCGAGATCCTCGAGTACTGCTCCACCCGACTGGCCAAGTTCAGGACGCCCAAGACGATCGACTTCACCGACTCGATGCCCCGTGACCCGAACGGCAAGCTCTACAAGCGCAAGCTGCGCGACCCCTACTGGGAGGGCCGCGAGAAGATCTGAGCCGCCGGGCCCGCCCGGCGGTCGTAGGCCTGCGGGGACGTCACCCCGTCGGTGACCCGGGCGGGCCGGACGCCGGGCCGGACGCCGGGCCGGACGCCGGGTCGGACGCCGGGTCGGACAGCTGGACGTCGGAGGCCGCCCCCACCCGCACCGCCTCGGCCCGCATCGCCTCCAGCACGCTGGGATCGGCATTGTCCACGTTGCCCTCGGCGATGGCCAGGAACTGGGCCGGCTGCACCTCGATGAACAGGCCGTCGGCCTCCGCGGTCAGCAGGTCGCCGTGGTAGATGCCGGCCCAGGTCGAGATCTTGCGGCCGTCGCGGCGGAGGCACCGGGCCTCGATCCGCAGCGGGGTGCGCAACGGGGTGGGCTTGCGGTAGCGGACGGTCAACGTACCGGTCATGCCCGGGTTGCCGGCGACCATGTTGGCGGCGCCGAGCATCTCGTCGAACGTCTCGGCGATGACGCCGCCGTGTACGCAGGTGGGTGGGCCCTCGTAGGCCCAGTCGAACCAGGCCTCGGCCCGGATCTCGGGGTACCCGCCGTCGACGCCGTCGACCACGTGGACCACGACCGGCGGTGCCAGGGGGTTCGCCATCCCCATGATCGGGCTGGTCGGGAAGAACTCCTGGGCGTGCTGGCTGATGTTGGGCTGCTGGCGGGCCCGCTTCGGCCCAGCCACCGCCGACAGGGTCCGTCCGAGCTCCTCGAGCTGGTCGGCGGCGCGGTCCAGGATCCCGTCGTCGAAGGTGGAGGCCACCGTCATGGTGACGATCGGGCGGAGCGCGGCGGCCATCCGGCGCCGGGGGTCGTCGTCGGCGACGGTGCCCATCGGGGCGTCGCTCACTTGCGCTTGTAGACGGGGGGGCGCTTCTCGGCAAAGGCCTTCTGGCCCTCCGCCGCGTCCTCGGTGGCGAAGATGGGCCAACCGAATTCGAGTTCCATCTTGAGGGCCTCCTCCTCGGGGATCCCCTCGGTGGCCTTGACCGACGCCTTGATGGCCTCAACGGCGAGCGGGCCGTTCGCACCGATCACGTCGGCGATCTCCAGGGCGGCCTCGAGGGTGGTGCCGTCGGGCACCACGCGGCCGATCAGTCCGATCTCCTTGGCCTCCTGGGCCGACACCTCCCGTGCGGTCAGCAACAGGTCCATGGCCACCGTGAACGGGATCTGGCGGCGCAGTCGGACGGTCGAGCCGCCGAGGGGGAACAGACCCCTTCGGGCTTCGAACACGCCGAACTTGGCACTCTCGCCGGCCACCCGGATGTCGGTGGCCTGGAGGATCTCCGTCCCGCCGGCCACGGCCCAGCCCTCCACCGCGGCGATGAGCGGCTTCCGCAGCGAGTAGTGGCGGAGCAGGGCCTTCCAGTGCAGGTCGGGGTCGGCGGCCATCCGCTCCTTCACGTCGTCGTTGCCCGGCCCGGACATCGACTTCAGGTCCATGCCGGCGCAGAAGGTGCCACCGGAGCCGGTCAGGATGGCGCACCGGATGTCGTCGTTCCCGTCGATCTCCACCCAGGCGTCGGCCATGCCGACCAGCATCGGGCCGGACAGGGCGTTCTTGGCCTCGGGACGGTTCATGGTCACGACGGCCGTCGTGCCCACGACCTCGTAGGTGAGGTGCTCGGTGGTGATCATGGTGCTGCTCCCTTCGGGGCGTCGGACGCCGTCCGCACCCCCTCGTGCGCCGTGGCGCTGCGTTGCTGGCGTACGCGGCCACCAGGGCAGATGCGCACGGAACTGGAACCCATTCTACTTTTCCACGGGAGCCCGTGTCGGGGTGCGCCCGGAATGCCCTGCCGAGGGGCGGACGGTCAGGCAGGAGGCGGGGTCGGCCCGGCCGCCATCCCCACCACCGGGGCGTTCAACGGCACTCCGGCGACCGAGCCCGAGAACGTGGCGTCCCCGAAGGTGAACACGCCGGCGTCGGCCCCGGCCAGCCAGTATCCCTGGCCGTCGAGCGTCGGGGCCATGCCCACGATCGGCGCCTGGAGCACCAGTCCGCCCGTCGAGCCGTGGAAGGCGGCTCCGCCGAAGGCGAAGATCCCGCCGTCGGAGGCCACCAGCCAGTAGCCGACCCCGCTGGTGCCCGGGGC
>DATCCR010000213.1:0-6116 GCA_036511155.1 Acidimicrobiales bacterium | reverse complement strand
CGGCGGGCCGTCCACCGCTTCGGCCTGTCCCACTCCCCCCTCGACCTCGGACCCGACGAGGGCGAGGTCGGTCCCGACCGGGCCGTCCGCTACGTGCCGACCGCGGCCCTGGTGGTCCGCCGGGCCGCCGTCCGCGCCGTGGGGGGGTTCGACCCGGCCCTGCGGGTGGGCGAGGACGTGGACCTGGTGTGGCGCCTGGTCGATGCCGGCTGGCGGATCCGCTACGACCCGTCCGTCGAGGTGTCCCACGCCGAGCCCGACCGGTGGCGTGACCTCCTCGACCGTCGGCTGCGCTACGGCACCTCGGCCGCCCCGCTGGCGGCCCGCCATCCGGGACGGCTGGCCCCCGTCGAGCTGCGGCCCCGGGCCACGGTGGCCGCCCTGGCCCTACTGGCCGGCCGGCCGGTGGCCGCGGCCGTGGCCGTGGCCTCCGCCGCGGTCCCGCTGGCCCGGACGGTCCGACCCCTCGGGATCCCGGCCGCCCAGGCGTGGCGGTGGAGCGCCGGCGGCGTCGGCTGGACCGTGATGGGACTCGGGCGGGCGGCCACCATGCTGGCCGCCCCGGGGCTGGTCGCCCTGGCCGCCACCGGCCGCCGGGGCCGACGGGCGGCCGTCGTCCTGGTGCTGGTGCCACCGGTCGTCGAGTGGGTGCGGAGGCGCCCCGATCTCGACCTCCCCCGGTGGGTGGCCGCCTCGGTGGCCGACGACGCGGCCTACGGCACCGGGGTGTGGATCGGGTCCCTGCGGGCCCGGACGACCGCCCCCTTGCTGCCCAACGTGGTCAGAGCTCCCGGACAATCCTGATCCTCCCTTCTCGTCAAATCTGACGAGACCGGATCGGGCCGCTATTCGCCCTCCGACCTGCAGGTATCGGTTCTCCTGATGATTGCTATCGCCCCGTTTGACCCTCCGAATTGACCTTTCCACGATCTGTGGACAACATATGAATAATTGTGGGCATTTCCACATGGAGGAAGGGAGGCACATTGTGTACAAAACGCGCGCTCCGGAGTCCGTGTCTTTGCGAGGGACCCGACTGCGCAATTGACCGGTCGTCTACTTCATTTACCCAGTTCAGAGCCTTGCATTCCGGAAATGGCCACAGGATCTGACAACACCGCTATACTGGTTCGAATGCACTCCTGCCGATGGGATCACAACAGGTGATCGCCGGGTACTCGGAGGACCTAGCACAGGTCTTCCACCGGCACCGGGGGAGGGATCGACATAGCATCCGGCCCTTCTTCGTCACACCCTTGAGGCAGGCTGGCGGACGATGCCAAAGTATCTGGCGATCCTTCGAGAAATGAGTGATGTCCCCACGACGCAATCCTGGGCATAACAACACCGGCCGCACACCCTGAGGCGTAACGCCAGGACGAACGGAGCCTGCCCGCTCGTCGTCCGGGGACCGCATGCGATGGCCGTTGCCCGCCAACACCAATCAGAGGAAGGCGCCTCGTGCGCCCTACGAAGGGAGGTGCCATGCGGACCCGCATTGCACTCGTGGCGATCATCCCGATCGCCCTCATCACCGTCACACTCCTCACCCAGGCCGCCACCGCGCAGCCGGCTCGGGCTTCCATCCGATCACCCCATGTCACGACCCACCGGTCGGAGCAGCTGACCTCGTTCGTGAGAACGGGTCCGGCCACTACGACCACCACAACCACAACCACAACCACAACCACCACGCTGCCGGACGTCCACGTGGCCACCGCACTCCTGACCGGCCATGCCGCCAGGACGAAGGTCGTGGCCCCGGTCGTCCCGCCGCCTCCCTCGGCGCCGGTCGTCGTCGACACCGTCACCCCCTCCCAGCGCGCTGCCTGGGATCGTGTCGCCATGTGCGAGGAGGGCGGCAACTGGCAGGCCGACGGGCCCCGCTTCAGCGGCGGCCTCGGCATCACCCGGACCAACTGGTCCATCTACGGGGGACTCCAGTACGCCTCCTCGGCGGCTCAGGCCACGCCCGACCAGCAGATCATGGTCGCGGAGCGGATCCAGTACTCCCCGCCCGACCAGTACGGCTGCGCGAGCTGGTAGCCACACTGCCGACCCTGCCTCTCACAGCAGCACGGCGCACGTACCACCCGGGACCCGGTCGACCGACGTCGACCGGGTCCCGACGCGTCAGTAGGTAGTGCGGTGGGCCCGGTGGTGGGCCTGGCGGGCCGCCCACAGCATCGGCAGCTGGAGGGGCATACGCCCCCAGGCCACCGCGACGGAGTCCATGGCATCCGGATGGCGGCCGGAGCCGGCGTCGAGGGCCATCTGCAGGTTGGCCGGCCACACGGCCAGCAGCACGGCGGTCGAGGCGGCGGAGGCCCACCGCGACCGACGGAACAGCCCTGCCGCGCAGGCCAGCTCGGCCACGCCGCTCCCGTAGATGAGGGGCCGGTGGAACCGGCCCGCGATCATCCGCGGCATCAGCGGGTCGAAGAAGGCCGGCCGCACGAAGTGGAGCACGCCGGTCACCGTGAAGATGCAGGCGAGACCGGTCGGGGCGGAGTCACGGAGGCGGGACATGCCCGGATGCTACGGGGCCGGGCCAACCGGCGTGGGCTGACACCGGGGTGCGGAACAGGCAGACTCTGCGCATGCAGCCCCTCGCCGTCCACCACGTCTCGATCAACGTGCCCGACGTCGACGCCGCGGTGTCGTTCTACACCGACGTACTCGGGGGGACGCTGCGCGGCGACCGCCCGGACTTCGGATTCGGCGGGGCATAGATCGATCTCGGCGCCAGCCAGCTCCACCTGCTCGGGGCCACAGCCCCACCCGTGCTCGGCCAGCACTTCGCCATCCGGGTGGCCGACCTCGACGGCGCGGTGGCCGAGCTACGTGGCCGCGGGGTACCGGTGGGCGACCCGAGCCCCGTGGGGCCCGGCCGGCAGACCTTCGTCGCCGACCCCGCCGGTAACACCGTCGAGCTCTACGAGCTGGTCGGAGGGGAGGGAACCGCCCCGTGAATTGCCACACCGGAGGCCAGATGGCCTCCGGTGCTCAAGCCCACTGCAGGAACCGGCCCGACGCGGCCGCCGGCGGACCGGCGACGCACGGCGGGCCGGAGCCCGACAGTGTGGAACTCAGATCTTGCGGACCTGGCTGGCCTGCAGGCCCTTCTGGCCCTGCTTGGTCTCGAACTCCACACGCTGGCCCTCCGCGAGGTCGCGGAAGCCCTCCATCTGGATCTCGGACTGGTGGACGAACAGGTCATCCCCGCCGCCGTCAGGCGTAATGAATCCGAAGCCCTTTTCGGCGTTGAACCACTTGACTGCACCTACACCCATAACTGAGTCTCCTTGAAATTCACGCACGAAAACGCGGGGATCCACTTCGAAGCCCTACCTACATGGACCCGCGTGATAGGGCCTATGTACTGACCACACTAGGCGGTATGGGTGTCCGGCGCTCACCGGAGCCCCTGGGGAGGCTCCATCCCTCACAAATCCCTCACACGTCCCGCACCAGTCGATGACGCGGCGCGCCGAAGGTGGGGACAGCCCACGACGGGCGAACGCCCGGTTCGGGCACGATGGGGACAGGGTAGAAGGGACGGGTGATGACCTCCGAGCGAGCCGTGGTGCAGCTGCTCCGCAGGGCCGGCTTCGGCGCCACCGCGTCCGAAGTGGAGGAAG
The DNA here is from genome assembly GCA_036511155.1 of Acidimicrobiales bacterium. Taxonomy (GTDB): domain Bacteria; phylum Actinomycetota; class Acidimicrobiia; order Acidimicrobiales; family RAAP-2; genus Bog-756. Next base: position 2,475 of record DATCCR010000213.1, on the reverse strand, counting down.
CCACCGCGGCCGGGTACCCCGCCACCGTCGACCGCATCATCGCCGACCTGTCCGCCCCCGACGCCGGCGCCGACGCCGTGGCCGCCCCCCAGCTCGGTTCGGCCCTCGAGTACGAGCGCCGGCTGCGCGATGCCCGCCGGGCCGGCGACACGGCCACGGCCCGGGATATCGAGCGGCAGCTGGCTGTCGAGCGCCGGGCCCTGATCGGCGGGTGGCTCGCCCGGATGGTGGCCTCCACCCGCCCCGTGCGGGAGAAGCTCACCTTCCTGCTGCACGGCCACTTCCCCACCGCACTGTCCAAGGTCCGCTACCCCGACCTAATGGCCCGACAGATCGACCTGCTGCGGGCCCAGGGGGCCGGCAGCTTCGCCGACCTCACCCAGGCGGTGGCCACCGACCCGGCCATGCTCCTGTGGCTGGACGCCGCCTCCGACGTGGCCGCCGACCCCAATGAGAACTTCGCCCGGGAGCTGATGGAGCGCTTCACCATGGGCATCGGGACCTATCGGGAGGCCGATGTGCGGGCCGCCGCCTACTGCTTCACCGGGTGGCGCATCGACCTGGCCCAGGGCGGCTTCGTGTTCGACCCGGCACTCCACAGCTCGGTGACCCAGCAGGTCCTCGGCGCCCCGGTCTCCACCGGGCAGGAGGTGGTGGCCCTGGTCGCCTCGACCCCGGCGTCCCACCGCTTCGTACCCGCCGCACTGTGGAGCCACCTGGCCTACCCGGTGGCCCCGTCCGACCACGTGGTCGACGCGCTGTCCGCCGCCTACGCTCCGTCGCTGTCGATGACCGACCTGCTGCGGGCCGTCTTCGAGCACCCGGCCTTCGTGTCGACCACGGCAGCCACCGGCCTGGTCAAGCAGCCGGTCGAGTGGCTGGTCGGCGCCCTGCGCTCGTTCGGGGTCACCGCCGACCAGGTCACGTCACACCAGGACTTCCTGCTCGAGACCCTGGCCGGCATGGGTCAGATCCCGTGCAACCCCCCGAGCGTGGGGGGCTGGGCGCAGAACGAGTACTGGCTCTCCACCTCGGCCGCACTGGCCCGCTGGACGTGCGCCCACGCCCTGGCGTCCGTGGTCGACCTCGCCGCGGTGGCCGACGCCTCGGCTTCCGCACGCATCGAGACCCTGGGGTCGGTCCTCGGCGTGCCGACATGGTCCCCGACCACCGCCTCGGTCCTGCGACAGGCCGGCGGGGACCCTGCGCTCCTCACCACCCTCGCATTCGTCTCCCCCGACTACGTGACGAACTGAGGACGCCGTGACCGACCGTGCGACCGGATCCTCGACCGACCACGTGGACGACGAAGCCGGCACTCCCGACGAGCAGGCCGCCGGGCTGAGCCGCCGGCACTTCCTGGCCCTGGCCGGTGGGGCGGGCGCCGTCGGCGTGCTGGGCGTCGCCCTCGGGCCCCGGGCCTGGGACGCCGTCTTCGCCGGAGGGCGGCCGGCCACGGGAACCCTCGCACCCGGAGGACGGCGGCTGGTCCTCGTCACCCTCTACGGGGGCAACGACGGGCTCAACACGGTGGTCCCGTCGGGCGACCCCCGCTATGTGGCCGCCCGCGGCGGCCTGGCGGTCGACCCGACCACCTTGGTCCCCCTGGGCGACGGCTACTCGCTGCATCCTTCGCTGGTCGGGTTCAAGAAGCTCTGGGACGCCGAGCGGCTCGCCGTGGTCCACGGAGTCGGGTTCGCCGACCCCAACTACAGCCATTTCGAGTCGATGGACATCTGGCAGAGCGGCGTGCCCGGTACGCCCGTGGGCACCGGCTGGCTGGGGCGGTGGCTCGACCGGACGAACGCCAGCCCCCTGCGGGCTCTCGGGATAGGCCCCAGCGTGCCGCTGGCCCTGACCGGGGCCGAGATCCAGGGTGCCACCCTGCCGGCCGGGACCATCCGGTTCCCCGGCACCCACCGGGAACAGTCGCTCTTCGCCCAGCTGGCGGGCACCAGCCACACCGAGGCCCTCCTGCTGGCCGACGCCGCCCGGGCCAACGGCGACCTGGTCGAGGTCAAGCGGCGCATCGGCGGGGTGCTCGCCCGCACCGCCTCGGCCGACCCCCTCCACCTCCACCAGACGACCGCCGACGCCGCGGGGGCCCTGGCCATCGCCGCCGGTGGCGGCGGACGCTCGGCGCCGGGAGTGCTCGCCACCCAGCTCAGCCTGGTGGCCAACCTGGTACTGGCCGGCGCCCCTACCGAGGTCTACAGCGTGGAGCTCGGCGGCTTCGACACCCACAGCGACCAGGCGCCCACCCAGACGGCCCTGCTCGGCGAGCTCGACACCGCGGTCACCGCCTTCGTCGACGCGCTGGCCCACGACCCGAGGGGCCGCGAGACGGTGGTGGTCGTCTACACCGAGTTCGGCCGACGGGTGACCGGCAACGCCAGCGGCGGCTCCGACCACGGTTGGGCCAACGTGGTCTTCGTGGCCGGCGCCCCGGTCAAGGGCGGCTGGTACGGGGACCCG
>DATCCR010000212.1:0-6943 GCA_036511155.1 Acidimicrobiales bacterium | reverse complement strand
CGTCTCCGGCGGGGATGTCGGTCTCCTCGGCGATCAGTCGGCCGAGGACGGTGGCGCACCACGGCGTGTCGGGGGCCGGCTTGAGCACCACGGTGTTGCCGGCGGCCAGGGCCGGGCCGAGCTTGGCCAGGTTGATCTGATGGGGGACGTTCCACGGGGTGATGGCCCCGACCACACCGGTGGCCTCGCGGCGCACCCACCGGTGCGACGGGATGCCGAGCGGCTCGGCGTTGCCGAGGTCGGTCTCCCACTCGTAGCCCTCGGCCAGGTCGGCCACCCAACCAAGCGACCCCACCGGGGTGTCGAGCTGGGCGGAGTAGGTGAGGGAGAGGGGCGACCCGGTTTCCGCCACGGTCATGGCCCGGATCTCCTCGGCGTGCTTCTCGAACGCCGTCTGCAACTGGCGCAGTCCGCGCACCCGCAGCTCGACATCGGTCGACCAGCCCGTCGTGTCGAATGCCCGCCGCGCCGCGCCAATGGCCTCGTCGAGGTCCTCGGCCGAGCCGTCGGCGGCCACGCCGAGCACGGCACCCGTGGCCGGGTTGACGGTCTCGAAGACCTGTCCCGACCGGGCGGCCCGCAGCTCGCCGTCGATCAGCAGCCGCTCCTCGCCCACCACTACTGCGTCGTCGCTCATCGGTCCCCCTTCATCCCGCCCACGCCGAAGATGTCGTCGGTGTGGGCCTCGGTCATGACTGCCAGCGGCAGGTCTACGTCCAGCTCGGCGGCCAGCGCCAGCGCGGCCTGCAGATCCTTGTGGGCCAGGTCGGCTCCCGACCGCATGGCCCCGATCAGGCCGGCGTCGTCCGACTCGGTGAACGGAGCCACGGTGGACCTGAACATCAGCGTCGAGGCGCCGCCGATCTTGGCGTCGCTGGCCCGGATCACCTGGGCCAGCTTGGACAGCTCGATGCCGGCCGCCTCGGCCAGGACCTGTCCCTCGTATGCCGCGAGCCAACCGCCGTACTGGACGAGGTTGCGGGCGAGTTTGGCGGCCAGGCCGGTGCCGAACGGCCCCATCCGGACGGTCAGCGAGCCCATGGCGTCGAACAGCGGCGCCAGGCGCTCGAGCACCTCCTCGTCTCCGCCCACCATGCAGATCAGTTCGCCTGCGGACGCGGCGCTCGGGCCACCGCTCACCCCGCAGTCGATGATCGATGTGCCGGCGGCCTCGGCCTCCGCGCCGATGGCCCGCACGCACTCTGAGGTGATGGTGCTCACCACCACGAACGTGGTGTCCGACCCACCGGCCGCGAGCGCTCCGTCGGGGCCCGACAGCACGGCGTGGACCTGCTCGTCGTTGACCACGGCGACGACCACGATGTCGGCAGCCCGGGCCAGGTCGGCGGGTGAGCCGGCCACCGTGGCGTGCCCGGCGTGCCGGTCGGTGGCCTCGGACACGATGTCGGAGACGACCAGCGGGAGGCCGGCGGTGTGCACGCTCTTGGCCACGCCGTCGCCGATGGCACCGAGTCCGATGACGCCGACCGTGGGACGGTCCCCGGGTGCTGGATCCTGCGCTGTTGCCACGACGACCCCCTGGTGTTGGACAAGTGTCTGGACTATAGTCTGGACACATGACCGACACCAACGCGACAACTCTGGTCGACGGCGCCGGCACGGACGCACGATGACAGCCGTCGAGCCGCTGCCCGACGCCGGCCCCCCGGTCGACGGATCCCCGGTGGTCGATATCGAGGCCACCCGGCGGCGCCTGACCGCCCGGCAGGCCGAGGCGGTGGCCGTCTTGGTGCGGGCCGCCGAGCAAGAGACCGAGGAAGTCGGTTACGACGGGCTGACCGTCCGGGGCGTGGCCCGTCGGGCCGGCGTCGCCCCGGCCACCGCCTACTCCTACTTCAGCTCCAAGGACCACCTGCTGGCCGAGGTTCTGTGGCGCCGGATGGAGGCCCTCCCACCGGTGGACACCGATCTCTCGGTGCCGGTGGCGAAGCGGGTGGCGCGCACGGTACGGGACATGACCCCGTTCGCCGCCGAGAGCCCGGCCCTCATCGACGCATGCACCGTGGCGCTGATCAGCACGAGTCCGGACGTGAGCCACCTGCGGGACCGGATCGGCGCCCAGACCCACCGCCGCCTGACCGCCGCCCTCGGGCCCGGCGTCGACCCCCGGGTCGTCCGGGTGCTCGAGGCCGCCTACTCCGGTGCCCTGCTGACAGCCGGCACCGGGCACATGTCGTTCCTCGACGTTCCCGCCTTCGTGGCCGAGGCCGCCACCCTGCTGGTGGACGGCTCGGGAGGCGCAGGATGACCGTCGACGGGACCCGGGTAGGAAGCCCATTGACCTACAACCCCTACGCCTACGAGATGCACGAGGACCCGTACCCGACCTATGCACGGCTGCGGGCCGAGGCACCGGTGTACCGGTCCGACGAGTTCGACTTCTGGGCGCTGTCCCGCCACGAGGACGTGCTCGGCGCCTTCCGCAACGTCGACGCCTTCTCCAACGCCTTCGGTGTCTCGCTCGACCCGGCGGCCTTCAGCCCCGACGCCCACAAGACCATGTCGTTCCTGGCCCTCGACCCGCCGAAGCACACCCGCATGCGCTCGCTGGTGGGCAAGGGGTTCACCCCGACCAAGGTCAACGCCATGGAGGGGCGGATCCGCGAGATCACCCTCCAGCACCTCGAGCCGGCCCTCGAGTCGGGCAGCTTCGACTTCATCGCCGACTTTGCCGGCAAGGTCCCGATGGACGTGATCTCGGAGCTCATGGGCGTGCCGGTCGTCGACCGGCCGGAGCTGCGCCGCCTCGCCGACCTGGTGCTCCACCGCGACGACGGCGTCTACGACGTCCCGCCCGAGGGGATGGCCGCCGCCCTCGGCCTGGTCGTCTACTACCAGGCCATGGTCGACGAACGCCGTCGGTCCCGAACCGACGATCTCACGTCGGCCCTGCTCGACGCCGAGATCGACGGCGACAAGCTGACCGACGAGGAGATTGTCGCCTTCCTCTTCCTGATGGTGGTGGCCGGAAACGAGACCACCACCAAGCTGCTCGGGAACGCCTGGTACTGGGGATGGCGGAACCCCGACGAGCGGGCCAAGCCGTTCACCGACCCGTCCCGGGTGCAGGCCTGGGCCGAGGAGACGCTCCGGTACGACACCTCGAGCCAGATGCTGCTGCGGGTGACGCGGCTCCCGGTCGAGCTGCATGGCACGGCCATCCCGGAGGGCGACCGGGTCCTGCTGCTGGTGGGCTCGGCCAACCGGGACGAATCGGTCTTTCCTGATGCCGGCCGCTACGACCTCGACCGCGACACCTCCAAACTGGTCAGCTTCGGCAGTGGCCGGCACTTCTGCATGGGGGCACCGCTGGCCCGGCTCGAGGCCCGAATCGCGCTGGGCGAGTTGGTGTCCCGGGTCGCCACCTACGACGTCGACCCTGACGGCATCGAGCGGGTCCATTCGATCAACGTGCGGGGACTCGCCGCACTGCCTACGACAGTCGAGCTGCGGTGAAGGTGGCTGCGGCGAGGGTGGCCGTGCGCTGATGGCGAGGTTCCCGCCCAACCCCGAACGCCGACCGGCCGTCGTGACCGGCGCTTCGTCGGGCATCGGCCGGGCTACGGCCGGTGCACTGGCCGCACTCGGTCACCCGGTTGTCCTCGGCGCCCGTCGGGTGTCCGAGTGCGAAGACGCCGCGGCGGCCATCCGGTCCGACGGCGGCGAGGCCGTCGCCATCCACCTCGACCTGGCGGACGGCGACTCCGTCGAACGGTTCGCAGCAGCGACTGTCGACACGCTCGGCGAGATCGAGATCATCGTGTCCAACGCCGCCCAGAACATGGCCGGCGCCGTGCTCGACACCGCCCCGGCCGAGCTCGAGGCCGTCCTCGACGTCAACATCGGCGGTACCCACCGCCTGGTGCGTGCGCTCCTGCCCGCGCTCGTGGAGCGCCGGCGGGGGGACGTCGTCTTCGTGACCTCGGACGTGGTCGAGCGGCCCCGTCCGACGATGGCCGCCTACGTGACCTCGAAGTGGGGCCTCGAGGGCTATGTGCGCTCTCTCCAGATGGAACTCGAGGGAAGCGGCGTCCGGGCCACCATCCTGCGGCCCGGGCCCACCATGACCGGCATGGGCATGGACTGGGACCCCGAAGTAACCGGCGAGGTCATCGAACAGTGGGCGGCGTGGGGGTTCGCCCGCCACTCCAACTTCATGCGGCCGGCCGGCGTGGCCGCCGCCGTGTGCGCAGCGGTGTCCCTCCCCCGAGGCACCCACGCCACCGTCATCGAACTGCAGCCCGAGGCGCCTGTGGCGCCGACAACCGAACACGAGGCGCCTGTGGCGCCGACAACCGAACAAGGAGCACCCTGATGGCCGTCGACACCGGAACCCGTGAGCCCGCCGGCGTATCGGGCGGAGAGGAGGCGAACGGCCACCTCGAAGAGCTCCGGACGGATCCCATCGGCCTGATGCAGCGGGTCCGCGACGAGTGCGGCGACGTCGGGAAGTTCATCCTCGCCGACCGCGAGGTCGTCCTGCTCAGCGGAGCCGAGGCCAACGAGTTCTTCTTCCGCTCCCCCGAGGAGATTCTCGACCAGGCCGAGGCCTACCCGTTCATGACCCCCGTATTCGGCGAGGGCGTGGTCTTCGACGCCTCTCCCGAGCGCCGGCGCGAGATGCTCCACAACCAGGCCCTGCGGGACAAGTTCATGCGCGGCCACGCCGCCACCATCGCCGCCGAGGTCGAGGCCATGGTCGCCGCCTGGGACGACGAGGGCGAGATCGACCTCCTCGAGTGGTTCGCCGAACTGACCATGTACACCTCGTCGGCCTGCCTGATCGGCAAGCGCTTCCGGGACGAGCTCGACGGGCGCTTCGCCGTCCTCTTCCACGACCTCGAACAGGGCACCGACGCCATCGCCTACGTCGATCCCTACGCCGACATCGAGAGTTTCCGGAAGCGCGACGCCGCCCGGGCCGAGCTGGTGTCGCTGGTCCAGGGGATCATGGAGCGCCGGGCCGCCGGGCCGCCGGCACCCGAGGACGAGCGCGACCTGGTCGACGTCCTGATGTCGATCAAGAATCCCGACGGCACCGACCGGTTCCTGCCCGACGAGGTCACCGGCATGTTCATCTCGATGATGTTCGCCGGGCACCACACCACGTCGGGCACCGCGGCATGGACCCTCATCGAGCTGCTCCGCAACCCTGATGTACTGGCCCGGGTCGACGATGAGCTGGCCGAGCTGTACGCCGACGGTGCCGAGGTCAGCTACCAGGCCCTCCGGGAGATGCCGCTGCTCGAGTCGTCGATCAAGGAGGCGCTGCGCCTGCATCCTCCGCTCATCCTCCTGCTCCGCGTGGCCAAGGAGGAGCTCGAGATCGAGGGTTTCGCCATCCACGCCGGCCAGATGGTGGCGGCCAGCCCGTCGGTGTCCAACCGCCTGCCCGCGGACTTTCCCGAACCTGACGCCTTCCGCCCCGACCGCTACCTCGACCCCCGGGACGAGGACCGGCTCAACCCCTGGACGTGGATCCCCTTCGGCGCCGGGCGCCACCGCTGTGTGGGCCAGGCCTTCGCCATGATGCAGCTGAAGGCCATCTTCAGCATGCTGCTCCTCGACTGGGAGTTCGAGCCGGCCCAGCCACCGGACACCTACCGCAACGACCACTCCAAGATGGTCGTGCAGCTCCAACAGCCCTGCATGGTGCGCTATCGCCGTCGGGCGGTGGCTCGCAGCAACCCGGGGGCTGGGGCCTGATGCGGATCGTGGTCGATCGCGACCTGTGCCAGGGCCACGGGGTGTGCGAGTCCGAAGCCCCCGGCGTCTTCGAGGTCGGCAAGGACCACCAGGTCGTCGTACTGGACTCGGAGCCGCCCGAGAACCGGCGTTCCGAGCTCGAGGCGGCCGTGCGCTTCTGCCCCACCCACGCCCTGTCCATCGTCGACGACTGATCCGGGTCGTCCCGAGCCACCGTTCGCCACACCGTCAACCGTCAGCCATGAGAACAGGCATCAGCAACGCGAAGGAGTCGCCCCGTGCCGTCGTACCCCCGCAGTGAGCTCGAAGAGACCATGCAGCTCTGGCTCGACCTCAACCAGAAGTGCGAGGAGGAGCTGAACTGGCTCCCGCTCGCAGAGATGTTCACCGAAGACGCCACGTACGGCTGGAACGTCGGCCCCAATGACGAGTTCATGGCCGTCGGCCGGGACCAGATCCGTGAGTACGCCGTCGGACTCGAGATGGAAGGGCTGGGCGGCTGGACCTACCCCTACATGCGCATCCTCATCGACGAGGCACAGGGCGAGATCCTCGGACTGTGGAAGCAGATCGCCGACGCCACCCGTGCCGACGGCAGCCACTACGAGATCGCCGGACTCGGCGGCAGCTGGTTCCGCTACGGCGGCAACCACCAGTGGAGCTGGCAGCGCGACTTCTTCGACGTCGGCAACGCCACTGCCGCCTACATCGAGATGATCCAGGCCGACGCCCTCAGCCCGGGCATGAAGGCGCGCCTGGAGAAGATGGGGTCGGGTCGCCAGCCCGGTCACTACCCGGTGGGCAAGGCCCCGGTCGGTCTGTGGGACGGAGTGGAGCCGACCGTGCTGGGCGGCGCCTGACGCCGGAGGTTCCGCCGCCGGGCGAAGAGTGCGTGCAGCTCCCGGCGGGGGACTCGTTCCCACCCCCGTTCAATGCCCGGGTCGAAGTGCACCTGCACCCCGACAACGCCTCGTTCGCCCGCGGCGAGCGCAGCGGGTTTGCCCGGGCGCGGGCTGGTTTCGTCTGCCCCACGGCGAGTCGGTCGACTCCGTGGCATTGCTGTGCGCCCTCGATGCCTTCCCGGCAACTCGCCTTGGTGCCGCGGGGATCGGAGCCGGATCTAGCCCCCCTCACTCCCGGGGCGTGGTCTCGGGCGGTCGGTCGTGGCCGAGGTCGGGCTCCTGGCCGAAGACCGGCTGGGGCGTGAAGGACCACC
>DATCCR010000211.1:0-3802 GCA_036511155.1 Acidimicrobiales bacterium | reverse complement strand
CCACGGGGCCCGTCGGCGAAGTGGATGCCGGGGATGCCCAGCCGCTCGACCACGGCGGCCGGCCAGGGGTGACCGTGGTAGCCGCCGGACACCATGTCGATGATCCCCTCCCAGAACTCGGTGTCGCCGTCGAGGCAGCCGAGCTGCTCCTCGAGCGTCATGGCTTCGACCAGGGCCCGGGCTTCGGCGTGGTGATCGGCACCGGCCCGCACCCGCCCGGCGGCCCGGGCGAACGGGGTGACGTCGTGGGCGGTCATCGGGTCCTCTCGATGTGGCGGTTGACGATCTGCTCGAGCAGCTCCTGGCGCCCGGAACGGGGGTAGGGGTCGAGCCCGTCCTCCTCGACGCGGTGACGGAGATCGACGAGGGTGTGCGAGCCGTCCAGGATCCGGGCGCCGAGCGGACCGTCCCAACCGGCGTAGCGCTCCTGGCGGAACCGGGCCAGCTCGCCCGACTCGACGAGCGAGACGGCGGCCAGCAGGGCCCGGGCCATGGTGTCCATCGCCCCGATGTGCCCGTGGAAGAGATCGTCGCGGGCCACCGACTGGCGGCGCAGCTTGGTGTCGAAGTTGATCCCGCCGGTGGTGAAGCCCCCGACCGCCAGGATCTCGTAGAGGGCGAGGGTGGACTCCTCCACCGAGTTGGGGAACTGGTCGGTGTCCCACCCGTTCTGGGGGTCACCCCGGTTGGCGTCGACCGAGCCGAGGAGCCCGGCGGCCGCCGCCGTGGCCACCTCGTGGTGGAAGCTGTGGCCGGCCAGGGTGGCGTGGTTGGCTTCGAGGTTGAGCCGGACCTCACCGGCGAGCCCGTGCCGCTCGAGGAAGCCGGCGATCGAGGCGACGTCGTGGTCGTACTGGTGCTTGGTCGGCTCTGCCGGCTTGGGCTCGATCAGGATCGTCCCCTCGAATCCGATCCGGTGCTTGTGTTCGACCACCAGGTGGAGGAAGCGAGCCAATTGGGCCTCCTCGCGGGCCAGATCGGTGTTGAGCAACGTCTCGTAGCCTTCGCGTCCGCCCCACAGGACGTAGTTGGCCCCGCCGAGGGCGTGGGTGGCCTCGAGGGCATGGGCCACCTGGGCCGCGGCCACGGCGAAGACCTCGGGGTCCGGATTGGTGGCCGCACCGGCGGCGTAGCGGGGGTGGGAGAAGAGGTTGGCGGTGCCCCACAACAGGCGGACCCCCGTCCGTTCCATGTGTCCGGCTGCCTCGTCGACCAGGGCGTCCAGCCGCGTGGCCGTCTCGGCCGGCGACGTCCCCTCGGGGGCTATGTCCCGGTCGTGGAAGCAGAAGAACGGAGTCCCAAGCTTGGCGAAGAACTCGAAGGCGGCGGCCATCTTGCGGCGGGCCGCGTCCATCGGGTCGAGCCCGATCGCGTTCCAGGGTCGGTCCAAGGTCCCCTCGCCGAAGACGTCCGACCCCGGCCATACGAAGCTGTGCCAATAGCAGACGGCCATCCGCAGGTGGTCCTCCATCCGGCGCCCGGCCACCACCCGGTCGGCGTCGTACCACCGGAAGGACATCGGGTCGTCGCTCGTCGGGCCTGCATGGCGGATGCGGCCGACGCCGGTGAAGAACTCGTCGTACCCGGTCACGACGGCACTCCGACTGGATGGCTGCGCATCACCGCATCATCGCGTCAGGCCTGCCCGGGGCGCCACCGTCCCGGCACCCGGTTCCCCTGACGCCCAGGAGGCAGTGTGTAGGGTCGAACGGTGCCCGCCGTGTCCGATCCCGCACCGCCGCCCTCGGTCCGCACCGGCACCCCGCAACCCGACAGCCTGGCCCGGACTGTCGTCCACGAGTACCGAAGGGTGTTCCGCCTGCCGTTCGACACGCTCCTCACGGTGGCGCTCAACGCCGCCCTGATGAGCTCCGCCTGGTTCTTCCTGCCTCCGGATCTGGTCAACCAGCTCTTCGAGCTCCACGGCAGCCTGGCCTTCGCCTTCGTCCTGTCGAGCTGGATGTACTCCGACGTGCCGGCGACCAACGTGCTGGCGGTGGACGCCCCGCAGGTACTGGCCGCCATCGACGAGCCGGTGCTGTTGCACCGCATCCTGGCCGCCCGGCGGGTGGTGCTGTGGTCCATCGTGGCCCCGGTCTGCATGCTGATCTCGTTCGTGACCGGGTTCCGTGCCCACGACCCGCTCGTCGCCGTGTACTCGGCGGTGGCCATAGGCATCGTCCCGTTCGGCGTCCTGGCCGTGTCGGCCTGGGTCGGGATCCTCTTCCCCTACCACCCGGTACCCATCCGCTTCCGGTGGAGCCACCGACGGAATTGGTGGCCGATGCTGGGCCGCTGGGGAACGTTGGTCCTCCTCCCCTATGCCGTCGTGCCGGCCCTGTCGGTGGCGTTCATGGCACCGACACTCCTGGTGTGGGGCCTGACCTCGAAGTCCGGCCTGTCCAAGCAGCTGCCGGACAACGATGTCGGGCTCGGGATCGCCCTGGCCTGTGGGATCGCCATCGCCGCCGTCTACCTGGGGCAACGGATCTCCCTCCGGATCATCGCCCGCCGCCGGGCCCACCTGGTCGCCTACCTGTCCGACCCGCAGCGGGGCTGACCGGACGACGGGCGGGCGCTCGGGATCCGTCCCGTCGGACACGACGCCTGACAGGCTGGGGTCATGGCCACCCATACCATCACCGGGATCGGTGAGGTCGAGCGTCGGGAACTGGTCGCCGCCAGCCTGCGGGCCGCACTGAGCACGGGGGTCCTCCTCGCCGCCTACTACCTGCTGCCCGTCTCGACCCACCGCATCCACGGCCGGCCGACCCTGGTGGACCTCGGTTCCCTGTTGCGCCTCGGGGTGGCGGTGGCCATCTTCATCGCCGTGCTGGTCCTCGAGATCCGGGCCATCGCCAAGGCCAGGCACCCGATGCTGAGGGCCGGCGTGGCCATGGCCGTGGTCATCCCGCTCTTCTTGTTGTTCTTCGCCTGGATCTACCTGACCATGTCGAACGCCAACCCGGGCACGTTCCACGGTGACTTCCACGGGTCGATGGGGAGGACTACCGCCCTCTATTTCGCGGTGACCATCTTCTCGACCGTCGGATTCGGCGACATCACCCCCTACTCCGACCTGGCGCGGATCACCACCACGATCCAGATGCTGGCCGACCTCGCCGTGATCGCCATCGTCATCCGGCTGATCCTGGGAGTGGCCACCCGGTCGACGGCCGAGCGTCGGGGTGCCTTGGACGAGGATCCCGGCGCGTCGGGGGAGCCCGTCTCCGGCTGAGGCGGCAGCCCCGGGCCGCGACGATCCCCCGGCACCCGTCACCGGGCTGCTGCGGCATGCCAAGATGCCCGGATGCTGACCAACCGGGTGACCGAGCTACTGGGGGTCGAGATCCCCGTCGTGCAGGCCCCGATGGGCTGGATCGCCCGCTCGCAGCTGGCCTCGGCCGTCTCCAACGCCGGGGCCATGGGGATCATCGAGACCTCCTCGGGCGAGCTCGACGCCATCCGCGACGAGATCGCCATGATGAAGGATCTCACCGACAAACCCTTCGGCGTCAACATCGCCCAGGCCTTCGTGTCCGACCCGACCGCCATCGTGGACTTCGTCATCGCCCAGGGCGTGAAGTTCGTCACCACCTCGGCCGGCAGCCCCGCCAAGTACACGGCGCAGTTGAAGGATGCCGGGCTGACCGTGTTCCACGTGGTGCCGACCTTGCGGGCCGCGGCCAAGGCGGTCGAAGCAGGGGTCGACGGGCTCATCGTGGAGGGCGCCGAGGGCGGGGGGTTCAAGAACCCCCGACCGGTGGCGTCCATGGTCCTCCTCCCCTCGGTCACCTCGGCC
>DATCCR010000210.1:0-6610 GCA_036511155.1 Acidimicrobiales bacterium | reverse complement strand
TCAGCTACTACGAGGCCGACGCCTACGCCCGCTGGGCCGGCCATCGGCTGCCCACCGAGGCCGAGTGGGAGGTGGTGAGCGCCTCCCGAGTGCCCGACGCGCCGGACGAGCACCTGCTCGACACCCTCGTCCTCCACCCGTCCCCCGTCCCGGGCGGGTCGGCCCCGCCGCTGGGCGACGTCTGGCAGTGGACCTCCTCGGCCTACAGCCCCTACCCGGGGTTCACCCCCGAGTCCGGGGCGGTCGGCGAGTACAACGGCAAGTTCATGGTCAACCAGCACGTGCTGCGGGGCGGCTCGTGCGTCACTCCGGCCGACCACATCCGACACACCTACCGGAACTTCTTCCCGCCGTCGGCCCGCTGGGCCTTCAGCGGGCTGCGGCTGGCGCGTAACGCCTGAGCCGTCTCCTGGGACGGCGTCGTGTCGAACACCCTCTCCCGGACCCTTCGAGACCTCCCCGACCACACCGGAGCACATGGACGCCCTGAACCCCCCGACCATCGACGTGCACCTCACCCCGGACGACCTCCGGACGGCGATGGAGGCCGACGTCCGCGCCGGGCTGACGGCGATCCCCAAGCAGCTCCCGCCCGTCTACTTCTACGACGACCGCGGCAGCCGCCTGTTCGACGAGATCACCCGCCTGCCCGAGTACTACCCGACCCGGGCCGAGCGCTCGATCCTCGAGTCGCACGCCGGCGACATGGTGCGGGCCGCCGGGGCCGATGTGCTCGTGGAGCTGGGCGCCGGCACGTGCGACAAGTCGCGGATCCTGCTGGACGCCATGCGCGACAACGGGCACCTCGGCACCTACGTGCCGCTCGATGTCAGCGACACGACACTGTGGGAGGCGGCCACCGCACTGTCCGAGGACTACCCCGGCCTGACCGTCCGGGCCGTGGTCGGCGATTTCCACCATCATCTCGATCACCTCCAGACCCCGGGACGGCGGCTCATCGCCTTCCTGGGCGGCACCATCGGCAACTTCGATCCGGCCCAGCGGGCGGCGTTCCTGGCCGGCCTGGCCGACGAGATGTGCCCTGGCGACCGGTTCCTGCTGGGCACCGACGTCATCAAGGACCGGGACCGCCTGGTCGCCGCCTACGACGATGCCACCGGGGTGACCGGCGAGTTCAATCGGAACGTGCTTCACGTCCTCAACCGCGAGCTGGGGGCCGACTTCGCGCCCGACCGGTTCGCCCATGTGGCCCGGTGGAACGAGGCCGACCACCGCATCGAGATGTGGCTGCGGTCGCTCGACGAGGCATGCGTCCACATCGCCGACCTGGGCCTCGACATCGTGTTTGCGGCCGGCGAGGAGATGCTCACCGAGATCAGCACCAAGTTCTCCCTCGACGCCCTCCGCGACGAACTCGAGGCCTGCGGCCTGGTGGTCGACGAGTCGTGGATCGCCGATGGCGACGAGTTCGTGCTGACCCTGGCCCGCCGGCCCTGAGCCCGTCGTGACGACCGCGCACCGACCCGGCCCCGGCAGGACCGGCCCCGGCGAATGACTCAGTTGCCGGCGGCCGAGCGCTGTCGCGACACGTCGAAGCAGGCGATGGCCCCGGCCGTGGCCACGTTGAGCGACGACAGGGTGCCGTGCTGCGGGATCGCCGCCAGCTCGTCGCACCGCTTGCGGGTCAGCGCCGCCAGGCCCGAACCCTCCGAGCCGAGGACCAACGCCACTGGCTGGTCGCCCAGCGGCAGGGCGTAGAGCGAGGTCGACGCCTCCCCCACCAGGCCCACCGTGGCCACGCCCAGGGTGGCCAGCTGCTGCAGGGCGCTGGGAATGCCGGCCACCAGGGCCATGGGCAGGTACTCGATGGCGCCGGCCGCCACCTTGGCCACCGTGGGCGAGAGGTGGGCCGAGCGGTGGCGGGGCAGCACGATGCCGGTCACCCCGGCGCACTCGGCGCTGCGCAGGACCGCCCCCAGGTTGTGGGGGTCGGTGATGCCGTCGAGGACCAACAGGAACGGCAGGCGGCCGCGCTTGGTCGGCTGGCACAGGTCCTCGAGCGGGGTCTCGGGGATGGCCTTGGCCAGCGCCACCACGCCCTGGGAACCATCGGTGCGGGCAGCGGCGTCGAGCCGCTTGCGGGACACGTACTCCACCTTCACCCGCCGGCGGGTGGCCAGCGCCTCGATGTCGTTCAGGATCTCGGCGGCGTCCATCCCCTCGGCCATGAGCAGCGTGGTGACCGGCCGGCGCCCGGCGCTCAGCAGCTCCCGGACGGCCTGGCGGCCTTCCACCTGGTCGCCGCCCAGTCCGACGACCTTGGGGCCGCGCCGTACCGGGCCGTCCGACGGTCCCCCGGGGCCCCGGCCGCGGTCATTGACCGGGGACCGTGCCGCACCGCGCGCCGGGGCCGCCCCGCGGGTGCCCCGTCCGGCGCCGGCGTCCTTCGCCTTCATCCAGGCGGCCTTGGCCTCGCTCCCCTTGGCCTTCGGACCTCCCCTTGCGCCGCCCTTGGGCGCGGGCGCCCGGGACCGCTTGCCGCGTCCCCCGCTGGCTGGTTCCGGGCTCATCGGGCCTCCCCGTCCCCGGGGCGCGCGGCCCCGGTCTCGTCGTCAGCGGTCAGCAGGACCACGGCGGTGCAGGCGATCCCCTCGGCCCGGCCCAACGCGCCCAACCCCTCGGCCCGAGTGGCCTTCACGTTGACGGGCGCGCCGAGGGCGCCGGACAGGATCTCGGCCATCCGGTCCACGTGGGGGGCCAGTCGGGGCTGCTCGGCCACCACCGTGCAGTCGGCGTTGACCGGCACCCACCCCGCCTCGGCGGCCAGGGCCACGACCCGGCGCAGGAGATCGATCGAGTCGGCGTCGCGCCACTGCGGGTCGGTGTCGGGCATGTGGCGGCCGAGGTCGCCCAGGCCGGCGGCGCCCAGGACCGCGTCACTGATGGCGTGGGCCACGGCGTCGGCGTCGCTGTGGCCGGCGAGCCCGCAGATGCCCTCGCCCGACAGGTCGACACCGCCGAGCACCAGCCGACGGGCCGGGTCGTCGCTGAAGGGGTGGACGTCGATGCCCTGGCCCACCCGCAGGCGTGGCCGGGAGGTCACGAGCGCGCCCCGGCCACCAGCGCCTCGGCCAGGGCCAGGTCCTCGGGGCGGGTCAACTTGAGGTTGCCCGGGTCCCCCTCGACGGCGGCCACGGTGAGGCCAGCCGCTTCGAGCAGCCCGGCGTCGTCGGTGGCCTCGCCCCCACCGGCGTGGGCGGCACGAAGGGCGGCGGCGGCGAAGGCCTGTGGCGTCTGGACGGCGACCAGGCCGTCGCGGTCGACGGTGGCCACCACCCGGCCGCCCTCGACCCGCTTCAGGGTGTCGGCCACCGGGACCACGGGGATCGCCCCGTCGATGTCGCCCGACCGGACGGCGTCGACCACCGAGGCGAACAACCCGGGTGTGGCCATCGGTCGGGCCGCGTCGTGGACCACGATCACGGCGGCGTCGGCCGGCACGGCGGCCAGGCCGGCCCGGACCGAGTCGGCGCGGGTCGCCCCGCCGGACACCACGCGAGTGGCGCCCAGGGCGTCCTCACCGGTGGCCCCGGGGGCGGGCGGCGGGCTGTCGGTGGCGTCGTCACCGGCGGCGGGCACCACCAGCACGACCCCGTCGGCCACCGTGTTGGCGGCGCGCACCGACCACGAGGCGACCGGATGACCGGCCAGGGGGAGGAACTGCTTGCGGCCGCCGAACCGTCGACCCGATCCGCCTGCCACCACGATGGCCCAGACGGGCCCCGTTCGGCTCAGGGCAGCGCCTCGTTGAGGCGGACCTCGGCGGTCTCCTCGTCGACCCCGAGGGCGAAGGTCAGCTCGGACACCAGGATCTGGCGGGCCCGGCTGAGCATGCGCTTCTCGCCGGCCGAAAGGCCCTTGTCCTTGTCGCGGATCGAGAGATTCCGGACCACTTCGGCCACCTGGTAGATATCGCCCGACCGGAGCTTCTCGGAGTGGTTCTTGTAGCGACGGGACCAGTTGGTCGGCATCCGCGCTTCCTTCTTGCGGAGCACAGCGAAGACCTCTTCGACCTCTTCGTCGTTGATCACCTCGCGCAGCCCGACGCCGTCCGTGTTGTCGGCCGGCACCATGAGGGTGAGGTCGCCGTAGGCGAGCCGGAGCACGAGGTACTCCTGCTTCTTACCGAAGGCCTCTTTTGTCTCGCGTCGTTCGACTACTGCCGCGCCGTGGTGCGGATAGACGACCTTGTCACCGATGTCGAACACCGTTCCTCCTGGCGTTGCACTGCGGAACCGGGGCTGGTGAGCGACATCCGGTCTGCTGGGGAGAGCACGCCATTCTACCAGGCCCTGGGTCAGCCTCCCGCAGGCCGGCGGGCCGGGTCGGCGGCGTCCTCGGCCGGCGGCGTCACAACGTCGGAACCGCCGGTGTACCCGGGGACCTCGGCCCACGGGTCACGACCCAGGAGGTCCACCAGCTCGGCCTTGCGGGGAGCGACGCGCTCGTCCATCCAGGCCACCAGCTCGGGACTCGCCTTCTCCAGGCGGGGGGCTCCATGCTTCACCGGATAGGGCACGTCGAATGGTCGCAGACCCAGCCAATCGAGTACCTCGGCGGAAGCGGCGGGATCGGCGAAGAGCTGCTCACTGGCCAGGACGAGGACGCGGTCCCTCCCGACGGCGTCGAACCAGCGTCGGAGCTGTGGGGCGTAGTCGCCCCGGGCGAGGTAGCCGTGTGCGATGTGCTCGTTGCTGCGCTCCCCACGGAGGAACGACTCTTCATACGGAGCGAGGCGCTCCTCCTCGAGCTCCATGGCCCGCTCCAGTGGCTCGTCTTCCCACCCGCCCATCTTCTGCCAGAGCCAGTACTGGGAGATGGCCCGCTGCGTCGGGTCGCGCAGCAGGGCGACGAACTTGGTGTGGGGCGGCAGGTCGCGGGCGGCCCGCCCGGGGGCGAGCGGGTGCATCAGGAGCCCGGGGCTCGCCTCGCCGGTGAACCGGCCGCGCCGCCGGAAGGGGAAGTTCGCCCGGTACCACCAACTGCCGCGGTCGTAGCGGTAGTCGAAGTAGTGCGGCTCCTTCACCAGCGCCGGGGCCACGTCGGGATGGGAGGCGAGCCACGAGTAGAGCGAGGTGGTCCCGCCCCGCTGGACGCCGATGATCACGAAGTCCGGAAGCGCCCGCATCGGCGCCGTGGCGTATCGGGCCCCGAACCGCGTCGTGCGGCGGACCCGGCCCGCTCCACGCTGGAAGATGGAATTTCTTGGCAACTCGCCCTGCCCTCGGTGGTACGGAGCCACTCACCATAGTGGAACACTCGTTACGGCGACGGCTCGCCGTGCGGGTCCCCCGGTGTCGGTGCGCCTTCCGGGTGCCTACTGGTAGCGCTCGAAGATGCTGGCCTCAGCCAGGCGGGCCAGGCCCTCCTTGACCGAGGTGGCCCGGGTCTGGCCGACCCCCTCCACTTGCTCGAGCTCGGCCAGCGAGGCGCGCATGATGTGTTGCAGGTTGACGAACCGGCCGACGATCCGCTCGATGATCGTGTCCGACAGCCGGGGCAGGTGGTGCAGGAGCCGGTAGCCGCGGGGCTCGATGCCGGACTCGGCGTCGTGGAAATCCTCCGGCAGCCGCAGAATCGACGCCACCCGGTTCGGGTTGCGCAGCCCGTCCGACGACAGATTGGCCAGCTGCTCGACGACCGACTCCTCGAAGGCGGGACGGTCGGCGGCCTCCTTGGGGGACATCACGCAGTAGTCACGCACCACCAGGTCGAGGGCCCGGGCCACGCCGTCGACCAGCTCGGCCGACTGCAGGCCCACCAGGCGCCCGTCCACACCCAGCTCAACGAGGTAGCCGTCGACCTCTTCGCCGATGCGCAGGACCATCTCGGCGGCCTGGATGACGTGGACGACATCCCCCACCGACACGGTGTCCTCGACCTCGAGGATGGAGAGGTTCCCGAGCGCGGCGTCGAACCGGCTCCGGAACCGCTGCATGGTGGCCAGGGCCTGGTCGGTCCGGTCGTGGAGCCAGCCCGTCGGCTGGATGGTGTGCTTGAGGTCGTTGCGGTAGACGGCGATGACCGACATGGCAGCCGACACCGACAGGATGGGCACGTCGATCGACCGGGCCACCCGCTCCGCCGTGCGGTGCCGGGTGCCGGTCTCCGTCGTCGGGATGGCCGCGTCGGGCATGAGGTGCACATTGGCCCGGGCGATGCGGGAGGCGTCCGACGCGATGATGATCGCCCCGTCCATCTTGGCCAATTCGCTCAGGCGCTGGGGGCTGAACTCCGAGTCGAGCAGGAAGCCGCCCGAGCAGATGGAGAGCACGTCGGGACCGTCGCCGATCACCACCAGTCCGCCGCGCTTGGCCCGCAGGATGCGGTCCAGGCCGTCACGGAGTGGCTGGCCCGGCGCCACCATCGCCAGTGCCCCGCTCATGGCCGCGTTCTGGCGTGTGGTCACCCCGGAATCGTACCTGGGACCGCCCGGGCGCACCGGGGGGCGATTGTCATCGCCCGGGGGCGTCGAGGCAGCCGAACCGGCCGACCGCCTCGGCCACCGTGTCGGCGCGGATCAGCTCGACCCCCGGCGGACCGCCCGGGGCCGAGGCGGGGACCACGACACGGGTGAACCCGAGGCGGG
>DATCCR010000209.1:0-17100 GCA_036511155.1 Acidimicrobiales bacterium | reverse complement strand
GAGAAGGCCCTGAAGAGCCACCCGGCCGTGTTCGACGCCATCGTGGTGGGCACCCCGAGCGAGCGGTGGGGCTCCCAGGTGACGGCCGTGGTCCAGTTGCGCACCGGCCTCGACGAGACCCCGGACCTCGAGGACCTGCGGGAGCACTGCCGGGTCCACCTGGCCGGCTACAAGCTGCCCCGCGACGCGGTCTTCGTCGACGCCGTGCGGCGCTCCCCGTCGGGCAAGCCCGACTACCGCTGGGCCAAGGACGTGGCCACCGCCGCCCTGGAGGGCTCCCTCACGACGGGATAGCGACCGGCGGGTCGCCGGCCGCAGATGCAGCCGGGGCCACCGGCCGCTGTCCGCGTCCCCACCGCCCACGTCCCCACCACCGACCAGGGCCAGGATCCGCTGGATGGTCTGGTCCTGGGCCTCCAAGCGCTTCTGGATCTGGATGGCCTCGTGGAGCACGGCGTCGGCGTCCTCGTAGGTGGCCCCGGTCCGTTCGTCGGCGGCCTGGCTCTGGATGTTCTGGCCCACGATGGTCACGGCCAGTCTCGAGTTGAGTCTGGCGATCGGGCTGGTGTCGGGCAGCTGCGGGGCCACCTCGACCGGCGGCTCGGACTTGCGCTGCTCGATCCGGGGATGGGGGTCGTCCTCGAAGAGCGTGGACATGGTTCCCGGGTGGCACCGGGCGTCTCCCGCATCGGTGATGATGGGACGGTGTCCGACTACGTGCTGCCCCGGGTCCCGGCCTCGGCCGGTGCCCTCCTGCACGACGGCGGGGGCCGGATACTCGTGCTGAAACCTACCTACAAGTCCGGCTGGACGATCCCCGGCGGCCAGATCGAGGAGAACGGCGAGTCCCCGTGGGAAGGATGCCGCCGCGAGGTGGCCGAGGAGACCGGGCTGGCCGTTGCCACCGGGCGCCTGGTGTGCGTCGACTTCCTCCACCCGCGGCCCGGCCGTCCAGGCGGGGTCCGGTTCCTGTTCGACTGCGGCGTGGTCGACGCCGACCGGCAGGGTGCGCTGGTCCTCCAGGACGCCGAGATCGAGGATGCCCGGTGGGCGACCCCCGGCGAGGCGGACGACCTGCTGAGCGGACCCGTCGGCCGGCGGGTGGCCCAGGCCCTCGTCGCCGACGGGACGGTCTACCTGGAGGACGGTCGCCCGGTCCGTGGCGTGGGGTCCTGACGCCCGGGGTCCGACCGGCGGTCAGCCGCCCCGGGGCGGGCCGAGCCCCCGGGCGAACGACGCCACCTGGTCGCGCACCAGGTCGGCCTCACGGGTGACGGCGAACCACGGCTCGGCCGGCACCACCTCCCCGACCGGGTAGACCTCGATCAGGTCCCCCGCCGCCAGGCCGGCGGCACATGCGTACTCCGGAAGCAGGCTCACCCCGAGGCCCCGGGCCACCGCCCCGGCCACGGCCCGCAGGTCGGGGGCGACCAGGCGCAGGGTGCCGGCGAAGGGCCGCCCCAACGAGGACTGCCAGAACCGCCGGGTGCGGGGCAGTTCGGCGCTGTAGGCCACCCAGTCGGTGCCGGCCAGTGCCCGGCCCAGCTCGCCGAGGTCTGCCGCCGGCGGGCCGGCCAGGTGTCCGGGAGCGGAGACCAGGGCGAACCGGGTGGTGCCGAGGGGCACCGGGGCGAGGCCGCGGCGGGACGGGTCGGTGGTGGTGACCACCACGTCGAGCTCGCCGTGGTGCAGCGACGACAGCAGTTCGGCGTCGGGACCGAACCGTACGACCAGGTCGGGAGTGTCCCCACCGAGGTGGGGGACGACGCCGTAGGAGAAGAACTCGGGCGAGGAGCCGAAGCGGAGGGCGGGCGTGCCCGGCCGCACGGCGCCGCCGTCGAGCCCGGTGAGCACCGGCTCGAGCCGGTCGAGGGCGTCGGCCACGGTCACGTACAACTCGCGGCCCGACCGGGTGGGGTCGACCCCGTGGGGCACGCGCACGAACAAGGGGGTGCCGACCGAGCGCTCGAGGGACTTCAGCTGCTGGCTGGCCGCCGGTTGGGACAGGCTCCGAAGCGCCGCCCCTTCGGTCACCGACCCGGTGCGGTAGATGGCCACGAAGGTCCGCAACCATTCAGCCGTTGCCATAGGCACAGCTTATGCACAGCCATCAGTACCGTGTATTGCCAATGGATGACACCGGGCACATGCTGGGAAGATGCCCGACACCACCTACACCCACGGTCACGACGACGGCGTCCTCCGATCCCATCGTTGGCGGACCTCCGCCAACTCGGCCGCCTACCTGCTGCCCCGACTGCGCCCGGGCCTCGACCTGCTCGACGTGGGCTGCGGCCCGGGCACCATCACGTGCGACCTGGCCCGGGAGGTCGCTCCCGGCCGTGTGGTCGGCGTCGACGCCTCGGCCGAGGTGGTCGACGAGGCCCGGGCGGCGGCCCGGCGGGCGGGCCTACCGGTGACGTTCGAGGTGGCCGACCTGTTCGCCCTGCCGTTCCCCGACCACAGCTTCGACGTGGTCCACGCCCACCAGGTGCTCCAGCACGTGGCCGACCCGGTGGCCGCGCTGGTGGAGATGCGGCGTGTGTGCCGTCCAGGAGGGGTGGTGGCCGCCCGCGACGCCGACTACCGGTCCTTCGCCTTCGCTCCGGAAGTGGACGACGTCACCCGGGCCATCGCCGCCTACGGCGAGCTCACCCGGGCCAACCGGGCGAATTGGGACGCGGCGCGCCATCTGCTCGGTTGGGCCCACTCGGCCGGGTTCGCCGACGTGGCGCCCAGCGCCTCCGTGTGGTGCTTCGCCACCGACGAGGACAGGGCGTGGTGGGGCGGCCTGTGGGCCGACCGGTTCGCCGCCCCCGGCTCGTTCCTCGGGACACAGCTCGAGGCCCACGGGATCGCCGGGCGGGACGACCTGGAGGCGTTCGGAGCGGGCTGGCGCCGGTGGGCAGCCTCGCCCGACGGTTGGTTCGCCGTGCTGCACGGCGAGGTCCTGGCCACGCCATGAGCGGCCTGGAGTGTTCCGGCCTCAGTCCCGTCCGAGCACGGCGGCCACGAACCGGCCGGGTGCCTCGACCATGGGGTAGTGGCCGACCCCGGCGAGCCGCACCACGCGGGCGTCGGGCCTCGCTCCGGCCAGCCGGTCGGCCATGGCCGGCACGGCGATCGGGTCGTCGATGCCCCACACGACGGTCAGCGGCGACGGGTGGTCGACCACCGGCGGCGTGAACCTCGTCTCGTTCCGGCGGCGCTCGTCGATGTAGCGGGCGTGGCGGGCGAGGAGCCGTTCGCCCTCCCCGGCCGAGATCAGCTCCCAGGCCGCCGCCAGCTCGGTGTCGTCCACCCGGTGGTCCGGGCTGAACGTGGCGATGAGCCCGGCGACCACGCTGTCCCGGGTGAGGGTACCGGCGTCGAGCCGCGCGTCGGGTAGCGCCTCGAGCAGCTGCTGTCCGGCACTGAGCTGCACCAGGTCCATGTAGAGGGTGCCGTTGGTCACCACCCGGTCGGTCACCTCGACCGGCCAGGCGCCCTCCAGCTGGCGAGCGAGGAGCTCACCCCCGACGCTGTCGCCGATGTCGTGGGTGAGGAGCCCGAGCCGGTCGATGCCGAGGTCGGCCACCAGTGCCTGGGCCAGATCGGCCTGATCGACCAGCCGGTAGGGGCGATCGGGTTTGGCCGACAGGCCGTAGCCGAGCATGTCGAACAGCACGACGCGACGGTCGGCGGCGAGGGCGTCGACCACCCGGTGGAAGTCGAAGGAGGAGGTCGGGAAGCCGTGGAGAACCAGCAGCGGCGGAGCGGCCACCGGGCCGGTGGCCGGCACCTCGACGACGAAGACCCGCTGGCCGAGCAGTTCGTGGTCGCGGCCCCGGGACCGCCAGGCGTCGACCGGCGCGCTCATCCGACCAGGCGGGAGCGGAAGAGGTCGAGGACCTGGCCGAGGGCCTCCCGGGTCGGGGTGCCGGGCCGGTCGTCGAGGTCCTCGGTCAGCACCGAGTGGGCGCCCTTGCGGTGGCCGTAGGGATTGCCCGGCGACGAGTCCAACTCGACGCCGACGAACCCGTCCCCGAGCAGCTCGCGCAGGGCGGCGAACCGCTCCGGCGGGGCGGCCTTGTCCCCGGTGAAGCGCAGTCCGAGGACGCACACCCCTGCGGCCACCCGCTCCTTGACCCGCTCGACGTCGGCGTCGCTGATACCCAGGGCGCCGCGGTGCCTGGCCGACACGGGGAAGGGGAGGGACGGCTGGCTCAGCACGGGGGCGAGGACGACGTCGTCGACCATCATGGCCAGGGCGAACCCGCCGGTCAGGCACATGCCGACGGCGCCGACGCCCGGCCCGCCGCACCGCTCGTGCTCGGCCCGGGCCAGGGCCCGCAGCCACACGGTGATCGGGCTCGTCTTGTCGAGGGCGAGGATGGCGAACTCCTTCGACACGCACGCCTTGGCCACCTCCTTGATGGCCAGCGGCATGGTCGGGTCCCGGCCGTCGTCACCGAAGAGGTGGGGCATGACCGCGGTGCATCCGATGCCGGCGACCATCCGGGCGAACCGGGCGACGTTCGGGGTGATGCCGGGGATCTCGCTCATGACGATGACCGCCGGGCCCGAGCCCGTCCGGTAGACGGTGCGGGTGGCGCCGTCGAAGGTGAAGGTCGAGCGCTCGAAGTCGTCGAGGGGGTCGGTCATGGCCAGACGCTACCGCTGGTCCTGCCCATCTGCCCGGGGGAAGTGGCCCGCCCCGGTGCGGGCGGTCAGGCCAGGGCCAGGGTGACCACCACCGGCCGGTGGTCCGAGCCGGTGGCGTCGGCCACCCGGGCGTCGACCACCCGGAGGGCGGGGGTGACCAGGACGTGGTCGAGCTGGCTGTGGGGTCGCTGCGCCGGCCACGTCCGCCCGACCACGGCCCGCCGCCACCCCCGGAAGAACGACGACGCGGGCGGCCCCCACATGTTCATGTCCCCGGCCAGCAGAGCCGGCTGATCCAGCGGGGGCAGCAGGCGGGCCAGCTTCCGGTACTGGGCGGGCGACAGGTGGGTGATGTGGGACATGTGCGTCCCGTGGATGGTCAGGTCGGCACCACCCATGTCGGTCGTGCACCGCACGACGGCCCGGCTGGCCGGGTCCCGACGGAGCTTGCCCAACGACAGGACCTCGGTGTCGCGGCACGCCACCCGGGCGAGCACGGCCACCCCCCAGCGGCCCCTCCCGGCGGCCCGGTCCCGCGAACCTGCCGGCACCTTGAAGCGCTCCTCGTCGAGCCGGAGGGTCTTGCGCACCTGACCGAGCACCGGGGCCCACCGCCCGGTGTCGGTCACCACCGGCTCGTACAGCCGGGCGTGGGCCAGATGGGCCTCGCCGATGATGTCGTAGCCGAGGTGGTCGGCCACCAGGGCGGCCGTTCCCGGGGTCCCGTCGTCGGGGGTCCACGCTTCCTGGAGGATGAGGACGTCGGCGTCGAGGGCGGCGCACTCGCCCAGCAGGTCGTAGGGACGTCCCCAGCCGTCCACCCCCATGTGGACGTTGAAACTGGCCACCCGCAGCGTGGCGGGCGCGCCGGAGGCCGGGTCGACCGGGTCGGCTCCGTCCACCTGGTCAGTGGCGCCCGAGCGTGGCGGCAACAGCGTGCAGCTCGTCACGGAACTCGGGGTGGGCGATGTCGGCCAGGGCCGCCGCCCGTTCGCGCACCGTGCGCCCCGACAGGTCGGCCGACCCGTACTCGGTGATGACCACACCTGTGTGGTGGCGCGGGGTCGAGACCACGGATCCCTCGGGCAGCGTCGGCACGATCCGGGACCGGTTGACCCCGTTGGACACGGCCGTGGAGCGGAGGCAGATCAGCGAATGGTCGTCGAGACGCATTTCCGCCCCGGCCACGAAGTCCTCGTGCCCGCCCACCCCGGAGATCTGGCGCCCGTCGATGTTGTCGGCCACCACCTGCCCGTACAGGTCGACGCTGAGCGCCCCGTTGATGGAGACGAACGCGTGGTTCTGGGCGATGACGGTCGGGTCGTTGACCACCTGGACGGGCACGAAGGCCACCTCATCGTTGCCGTCGAGCCAGGCGTACAGCTCGGCCGACCCGAGGGCGAAGGTGGTGATGGAGACCCCGTTGAACAGGCGCTTGGCGTCGTTGGTGACCTTGCCGGCCTGGTGGAGCCGCATGAGCCCGTCGGTGAACATCTCGGAGTGGACCCCGTACCCACCGCCCGCCCCCTCGGCCAGCTTGGTGGCCACCATGTTGGGCACCGCGCCGATGCCGATCTGCAGGGTGGCCCCGTCGGTCACGAAGGAGCGGGCCTGCTCGGCGATGGCCTCGTCGATCTCGTCCGGCTCGGGCTGGGGCAGGGCGAACGGGGCGCCGTCCGCCTCGATGATGACGTCGATGATGTCGAGGGGGATGGTGTTGGTGTAGTCGGGGCCGAGCGACCGGGTGCGGGGCAGGTGGGGGTTGACCTCCACCACCAGGAGCCGGTCGGGGTCGCGGCCGGCCAGCAGTAGCTCGTCGTAGGTGGCGCCGATGTGGAGCGAGAGGTTGACCGTGCCGTCCTCGGGCGGGGCGGCCAGCACGGTCATCACCCGCGGGTCGTAGCGACGCAGGATGGGGGCGAACTGCCGGAAGCCGCCCGGCACCAGCTCGATGTTCGCCCCACCGGCCAACAGCATCCGCTCGGCCGGCCCGAAGAAGCCGCACCGGTAGGACACGTTGGGGTGGGCGAGCACGGTGTAGTAGCCGAGGAGGAGGGCCCCGCCGACGGTCAGGTCGACCCAGTCGTCCCGTCCGCCGAGGGCGGTCAGGAAGGCATCGGGGTTGGCCGGGCCGAGGCCGAAGCCGATGGCGTCGGTGGTGCGGACCAGGGCCGCCGCCTCGTCCGGGGTGCAGAACTGTGGTGCCATCGCCCCAGTGTGTCACCGGTGATGCTTGCCGGTGAGGGCACTTGGTCCCGACTTCACCGGCACGGCCCCGGCGGGCCCCGGCGGGCCCCGGCGACACCGGCCTCCGGGGGATGCCAGCATGGGCCGATGCGATTCGACACCCAGCTGGCCGGGCTCGAGGACGCGGCCGCGCACGCACGCCGCCTGGAGGACATCGGTGTCGACGGGGCCTTCACCTTCGAGGGCCCCCACGATGTCTTCACCCCGTTGATCCTGGCCGCCGGAGCCTCCACCACCCTGGAGCTGGCCACCAACGTGGCCATCGCCTTCCCCCGCAACCCGGTCCAGCTGGCCCACCAGGCCTGGGACCTCCAGCTCCTGTCCAAGGGCCGTTTCACGCTGGGCCTGGGTAGCCAGATCCGGGCCCAGGTGGAGAAGCGGTACGGGGCGGAGTTCGACCGCCCGATCGCCAGGATGCGCGAGCTGGTCGGGGCCCTGCGGGCCATCTTCGCCACGTGGGAGACGGGCGAGCGTCTGGACTTCAGGGGGGAGTTCACCTCCCACACCCTGATGCCGCCGATGTTCAACCCCGGCCCCCACCCCTTCGGCCTGCCCCCGATCGCCCTCGGCGGCCTCGGGCCCCAGATGGTGTCGCTGGCCGCCGAAGTGGCCGACGGACTCCTGGTCATGCCGTTCAACACCGGTGCCCACCTCCGGAACCGGACCCTGCCGGCGGTGGCCGAGGGCCTGGCCCGGGGCGGGAGGTCCCGGTCCGACCTGACGGTGACCGGTGAGGTGATCGTGTGCTGCGGGCGGGACGACGCCGAACTCGAGACGGCCCGGCTGGCCGGCCGCTGGCTCCTCTCCTTCTATGCGTCGACCCCCGCCTACCGGCCCGTCCTCGAGGTGGAGGGGTGGGAGGACCTCCAGCCCGAACTCAACGCCTTGAGCAAGTCGGGCCGGTGGGACGAGATGCCCGAGCGCATCGACGACACCATGCTCGCCACCCTGGCCGCCGTCGGGTCGCCGGCCGAGGTGGCCGCCGAGATCATGGTCCGCTTCGGCGGACTGGTCGACCGGGTCGGCTTCTACACCCCGTACCTGGTGGCCGACGAGACCCTCGCCGAACTGGTCGGCGAGCTGTCCCGCGCCGACACGACCGACACGACCGACACCCGGGAGCTGCCGTGACCGAACCCACCCCCACCTACGACGAGTTCTCGCTCTTCCGCGAGAACGCCGAAGAGGCCGGCCTCCCCTTCGACGCCCCGCCGGTGGTGCGTCGCGAGTTCCTGGAGGTGGCCCCCGGTCGCCGGGTCAGCGCCCTGGTGTGGGGGGAGGGCCCGCCCGAGTTGGTCCTCGTCCACGGCGGGGGTCAGAACGCCCACACGTGGGACACGGTCGCCCTGGCCCTCGACCGGCCGCTGGTGACCGTCGACCTGCCCGGCCACGGCCACTCGGACTGGCCCCAGGAGTCGGCCTGGCTCGACCCGTCGACCATGGCCGACGACGTGGCCCTCGTCATCGAGCGGCTGGCCCCCGAGGCCCGGGCGGTGGTCGGCATGTCGCTGGGCGGGGCCACGTCGATCACCCTGGCCCTCCGCCACCCCCACCTGGTCCGGCGGCTGCTCCTGGTCGACATCACCCCGGGGGTGAACGGAGACAAGACGTCCGACATCGCCGCCTTCCTGTCGGGACCCGAAACGTTCGCCACCTTCGACGAGATCCTCGAGCGCACCATCCAGTTCAACCCGACCCGTTCCGAGTCGTCGCTCCGACGGGGGGTGCTGCACAACTCGGTCCAGGCGCCCGACGGCACGTGGGCCTGGCGGCACCAGGTCGGGAGGCCGGCGGTCGACACCGGTCTCCATGTGGAGCAGGCCGACTTCCAGGCCCTGTGGGACACCCTCCAGGCCATCCCGGTCCCCGTACTGCTGGCCCGGGGCAGCCGGTCGCCCGTGGTGGACGACGACGACGTCGCCGAGTTCCGCCGCCGCCGGCCCGACGATGCGGTGATCGTGGTCGAGGATGCCGGACACAGCATCCAGGGCGACAAACCGCTCGAGCTGGCCGCGATCATCGAGGAATTCGTCGGCCGGGGAACAGCCGATGACTGATCGGCCGGAAATTCGCCTGCAGTTCAGGTGAAATTCATATGGCGTTCAGATGACGTGGGTACGGTCGGGGCGTGGGACGGGGTCCGTGCGAATGCCGGACCGACGGACTGCAATTCATCGACTTGGAGGTCAGGACACAGATGCACACCCGGAACGCCAACCTCTCGAAGACCGGTCGCCGTGCGGCGCCGCTCGTGGCTCTCGGCCTGGCCGCCGCGGCCCTGCTGAGCGCCTGCGGTTCGTCCTCGTCGACCCCGACGACGACGACCGTTCCCCCGGGTGGCAAGCTCGGTGCCGGCAACGCCGCGTTCCTCGCCGCCGACCTCAAGGCGCCGGCCGGCACGTTCAACGCCTCCGGATCGACCTTCGTCCAGCCGTTCTTCAACGCGGCGTTCTACCAGTACACCCGCCTGAACCAGGGCCTGCAGGTGAACTACCAGGGCGTCGGCAGCGGCGCCGGCATCACCGCCTTCGAAGGCGGGTCCGTCGCCTTCGCCGCCTCCGACGTGCCCATGGGGGCCTCCGACCTGGCCAA
Organism: Acidimicrobiales bacterium; assembly: GCA_036511155.1. Taxonomy (GTDB): domain Bacteria; phylum Actinomycetota; class Acidimicrobiia; order Acidimicrobiales; family RAAP-2; genus Bog-756. Next base: position 7,617 of record DATCCR010000209.1, on the reverse strand, counting down.
GGTGCCCGCATCCTCCGGCCCCGTCGTCCAGATCCCCGACATCCTCGGCGGTGTGGCCGTGGCCTACAACCTTCCGGGGGTCACCGCCCGGGTGAAGCTCGACGGCCCGACCCTGGCCGGCATCTTCGACGGCACCATCACCATGTGGAACGCCTCGCAGATCACCGCCCTCAACCCCGGGGTCACGCTGCCGGCCCACGCCATCACTCCCGAGGTCCGGGCCGACAGTTCCGGGACCACCTACATCTTCACCGACTACCTGAAGTCGGCGAACCCGACGGCGTGGACCCTCGGCACCTCCAAGACCATCGCCTGGCCGGCCACCGCCCTGCAGACACCCAAGAACTCAGGTGTGGCCGCCTCGATCCTGTCCAGCCCGTTCTCCATCGGCTACGTCGAGCTGTCGTACGCCATCAAGAACAAGATGTCGTACGCCGCGGTCAAGAACTCGGCCGGCACCTATGTGGTCCCCAGCCTGACCACGGTGGCCGCCGACGCCAACCAGAAGACCGGGGTGTCCGCCACCGACTTCTCCATCGTCAACCAGGCCGGTGCCACCAGCTACCCGATCTCGGGCTACAGCTGGGCCATCCTGCTGCAGAAGCAGACCAGTGCCACCTCCGGCGCCCAGGTGGTCAAGGTCCTGGACTGGACCACCCACACCGGCGGGGGCCAGGACCTGGCCGCCGGGCTGGACTACGTGGCGCTGCCCCCCGCGGTCCAGAACCAGAACCGGACCCAGCTGCACACCGTGACCGGCCCCACCGGCCAGACGCTGCTGACGAAGTGACCGGACCGGCCCGGGGCGCCGGGCACCGTCGGGCGTGAAGTCGCCGCTGTGACCACGATCGAGACACCGGTGCCCCGGCAGACGCGGCGAGGGGGGCGGTGGTCGCTCCCCGACAACGGCTACCGGGGACTGCTGGCCGTCACGGCCATCCTGTTCGGTGCCCTGGCGGTGTGGTTCCTGGTCGCCATCGTCCTCCAGGCCAAGCCGGCATTCGCCACCCTCGGCTTCGGTTGGATCTTCGGACGGGTCTGGAATCCGTCCCACGGTCTGTACGGACTGCTGCCGTTCATCCTCGGGACGCTCGAGTCGACGGCCATCGCCGTCGCCCTGGCATTCCCCATCGGTCTGGGTACCGCCATCGCCCTCGCCTTCCTCGTGCCGTCGCGGGTGCGGCCCGTCCTGTCCACCACCGTGGAGCTGCTGGCCGCGGTGCCCAGCGTCGTCTACGGGCTCTGGGGACTGATCGTCCTGGCTCCCATCTTCCGCGACACCGTCGAGCCCTTCCTGACATCCGTGCTCGGGTGGACCGGGCTGTTCAACGGCCCCAACAACGGCCCCAGCCTCCTGCTGGCCGGCGTCATCCTCTTCATCATGATCCTTCCGACCATGGTGGCAATCTCCCGTGACGTCCTGATCGTGGTGCCCGTCGAGCAGGTCGAGGGGGCCATGGCCCTCGGCGCCACCCGGTGGCAGGTGCTGCGCAAGGTGGTGCTGCCCGGTGCCCGTACCGGCATCTTGGGCGCGTTCACCTTGGCCACCGGTCGGGCCCTCGGGGAAACGGTGGCGGTCGCCATGGTGATCGGCAACTCCCCGTACATCGCCCATTCGCTCAAGTCGTCCGCCGCCACGATCCCCTCGTTGATCGTGAACAACTTCGGCGAGTCGACCGGAACGCAACTGAGTGCCATCTTCGGCGCCGGTCTGGTCCTCCTGGTGATCGGCATCCTGGTGAACTCGGCGGCCCGGTGGTTGGTGTGGTCGACCGGTAACGACTCCGCTGGCGTCGAGTTGGGCCGATGACCAGCGTCCTCGAGGTCCCGGTAGATCCCATCGTCGAGCGACGCCGGGCCGTCCAGGCCGCGGCGACGGCCAGTCTGGGTCGACGCAAGCTGGGCTCCCGGGTGGCACTCGGGGTGTGCTGGCTCTTCCTGGTCATCGCCGTGATCCCGCTGGTGGCGCTGGTCTTCTACGTCACCGCCAAGGGCCTGCCGGCGTGGAACGCCGAGTTCTTCACCCACTCGACGACTCCGGAGGGCGTCCCCGGGGGTGGGGTGTGGAATGCCATCGTCGGAACCGCGGTCATCACCGTCGTCGCCACCGCGGTGGCCGTTCCGCTCGGACTCCTGTGCGGCCTGTTCCTGGCCGAGTCGGACGGTCGGACCGCCGATGCGCTTCGGTTCACGGCCGACGTGATGACCGGGATCCCCTCGATCACCGTGGGCATCTTCGGCTACATCGCCATCGTCCGGAACTTCGGCTACAGCGGCTTCGCCGGGGCGTTCGCCGTCGGCTTCATCATGCTGCCGGTCATCATCCGGGCCGGCGAGACGGCCTTCCGGGGGGTGCCCCGTTCGCTCAACGAGGCGGCCATGGCCCTCGGTGCCCGCCGGGCCACCATCGCCCGGAAGGTGGTGGTCCCGACGGCGCTGCCCGGGGTGATCACCGGCGCGCTGTTGGCCATCGCCCGGGGGCTCGGCGAGACGGCCCCGCTCCTGCTCACCATCTTCGGCAACCAGTATCTCCAGTGGAATCCGACCAAGCCGATGGCGGCCCTGCCGACCTTGATCTACAGCTACAGCAGCCAGCCCTACGCTGATCTGGTCCAGGTGGCCTGGGGCGCCGCCCTGCTGCTCATGGCGGTGGTGCTGGTGCTCAGCATCGGCAGCCGACTGCTGGCCGCCTATTTGCGCAAGGAGCGCCGATGACCGACGCCGGTTCCCTATCCGACGTGAGTCCCGTCCCCCGACTAGAGGAGTCCCTGACCGTGCAGACCGAGCGGGCGATGACCGAGCCCCCGGCGGGCGACGTGGTGATGACGTTACGTGACGTGGCCGTCGCCTTCGGCGGGCGCACCGCCGTGCGTGACGTCAGCTTCGACGTGTGCGCCGGCGAGGCCACCGCCCTGATCGGCCCGTCGGGCTCCGGCAAGACGACGCTGCTCCGTGCGCTCAACCGGATGCACGACGCCGAACGCTCGGCGAAGGTGACCGGCACGATCAGACTCGGGGACCTCGACGTCTACGGCCCCGACACCGACCCGACCCTGCTGCGCAGCCGGGTGGGCATGGTGTTCCAACGTCCCAATCCCTTCCCCACCATGAGCATCTACGACAACGCGGTGGCGGGGCTCCGGTTCAACGGGGTGCGCAAGAAGGCGCTGCTCGACGAGGCCGCCGAGTCGGCCCTCGTCGCCGCCGCCCTGTGGGACAGCGTGAAGGACCGGCTCAAGGCCCATGGCAGCACCCTGTCGGGTGGCGAGCAGCAGCGTCTGTGCATCGCCCGGGCGCTGGCCGTCGAACCCGAGGTGCTGCTGATGGACGAGCCGACCTCGGCCCTCGACCCGATCGCCACCAAGCGCATCGAGGAGCTGGTGGGCGAGTTGAAGGACCGGGTCACCATCGTCATCGTGACCCACAACATGCAGCAGGCCATGCGGGTCTCCGACCGCTGCGCCTTCCTGCTGATGGGCGAGGACAAGGCCGGCGAGCTGATCGAGTTCGGGCCGACGGCCCAGCTGTTCAGCGAGCCGTCAGACCCCCGCACCCTCGACTACGTGAACGGCCGGTTCGGCTGAGCCCGACCGGTGCTGCACCGGCCGCGTCCGTTCCGCTCAGGCGCTGACGGGCTCGCCGGCGTCGCGGGCGCCGGAGGCCGGCGGGTCGCCGAAGGTGCCCTCGGGGTCGATGCGGAAGCCCACCCCCCGCACCGTGACGATGAAGCGGGGCTCGGCCGGGTCGGGCTCGAGCTTGGACCGCAGTCGGTGGATGTGGGTGTCGAGCGTCCGGGTGTCGGTCAGGTAGGTGTCCGGCCACAGCAGGTCGATGAGTTCGTCGCGCGACCGCACCCGCTGGGCCGGGTCGAGGAGCGCGGCCAGCAGGTCGAACTCCTTGCGGGACAGGTGGACCGGTCTGCCGTCGACGGCTACTTCGCGGCGCACGTAGTCGACGGACACGTTCCCGAACGACTCCAGCGGCCTACCTCGGGCACCGTCCGGCTTCCGACCGACCGGTGTCGGATGGCCGGGTGCCGGACCGGCGTCACCGCCGGCCACCGCCTCCCGGAAGGGCACCCGGCGCAGGATGGCGTTCATGCGGGCGACCAGCTCGCGCAGGCGGAACGGCTTGGTCACGTAGCCCGAGGCCCCGAGTTCGAGGCCGAGGACGACGTCGAGCTCGGTGTCGACCGCGCTGACCATCAGGATGGGGACGTCCGACACGGCCCGCAGCTTCCGGCAGACATCGATCCCGTGCATGCCAGGAAGCAGCATGTCGAGGAGGACGATGTCGGGGTGGTGCTCGGCGAACAGACGGAGGCCTTCGGGGCCGTCGGAGGCGAGGACTACGTCGAAGCCTTCGTGGCCGAGACCGGAGGCGAGGGCCTGGCGGTAGGACTCCTCGTCCTCGACGACCAGGACCTTGATGCTGTCGCGCTCCACGAACACCGGCGGCTCCTTCTGCTGCCACGGTAGGGAGGTGAGGTGAACGCCGGACGATCCCCGAGGAATCGCGCGGTGATCATTCTGTGAACGTCGTGTGGCAGTCCGCTGCCGTCCCTGTCCAGGGAGGTGCCGGCGACCTCAGACGAGGTGGCCGGCGGCCAGGCCGAGGGCGGCGGCCCCGAGGCCCAGGACCAGGGAGGCGCCGAGGTTGGCCGCGGCGGCCCCCGACCGACCCCGACCGGCCAGGCCGACGGTGTCGAAGGTGAAGGTCGAGAACGTGGTGTAGGCCCCGAGCAGGCCGGTACCCAGGATCGTGACCACGTCGGTGCCGACCCCGTGGTGTTCGGCCAGGCCGGCCAGTACGCCGAGAGCGAACGACCCGCTCACGTTGATGAGCAGCGTGCCGTAGGGGAAGGAGGGCCCGAAGCGGCGCCGGACGCGCAGCTCCACCTCGTAGCGCAGCAGGGCGCCGCACGCTCCGGCCGCCACCAGCCCGAACAGGATCACGCCGGGCCCCCCGTGGCATCGTGTCCGCCGGGCGGCGGGTCGTCACCGGCCAGCAGGTCGGGGTCGGGAAGGTAGGCCCCCTCGGGCCCGGGACCCGTGCGGCCCCGGGCCAGGGCCGAGCCGACCAGGGCCGCACCGAGGCCGGCCACCAGGCTGGCCACCAGGTAGGCCGCCGCCGCCCCGGCATGCCCATGACGGGCCCGCTGGTCGATCTCGAGGGCGAAGGTGGAGAAGGTGGTGAACCCGCCACAGAAGCCGACGGCCACCAGGGGACGCAGCCACCGGTCGTCCGGCCAGCGACCGGCCAGCAGGGTGATGACGACACCGAGGACGAACGACCCGACCACGTTGACGGTCAGCGTGGCCCACGGGAATCCGAGGGTGTCGGCGGCGACGGCCCGTTCGACCCCGTAGCGGGCCAGGGTCCCGAGGGCGCCGCCGCCGGCGATGGCGGCCATGGGCCCGGGCCCGTGGTGCGGGTGCTCGGCGCCGGGGTGGCGGGGGGACGGTCCGTTGGTCCCGGGAGACTCGGGCACCGCTGTGCTCCTTCCGGGTGGTGACGGGTGCCGCGGGTCGGGCGGTGCGGGGGACCCGCCGGCCGTCCCGGCTCCGTCGGCCCGAGGAGTCTACGGCAGGGTCCGTGCGACCCTCCGGACCCTGCATGGGGGTGTACGGGCGAGCCCGCCCCGGACGGGGATGCCTCAACTCGTAGGAGTCCGCCCGCACTCCACGCGACGACCAGTGGGGGAGGGCATGGGCGGCTGTGGCGCCGGGCGGACTCCTACGGCTTGAAGCGGTAGCCCACCCCCCGGACGGTGATCAGATGGATGGGCTCGGCCGGGTTGACCTCGATCTTCTTGCGGAGCCGCTTGACGTGGGTGTCCAGCGTGCGGCTGTCCCCCTTCTTGCGGTCCTTCCAGATCCGGTCCATGCACTGCTTGCGGGTGACGACGTGGCCGCCCTCCGACACCAGCAGGGCGAGCAGGTCGAACTCCTTGCGGGACAGCTCGAGGTCGCGGCCGTGCAGCGTGGCCTCGCGGCGCGACACGTCCATGGTGACGGGGCCGAAGGCGTAGGCGCCGCGGGGAGCGGAGGGGAGGAGGCTCTGGGGCTGGCGGCCGACCCGGCGGAGCACGGCCCGGATGCGGGCCGTCAGCTCGCGGGGCCGGGGCGGCTTGGTGACGTGGTCGGCGGCCCCCGCTTCGAGGGCCAGCACGGCGTCGAGCTCGTCGTCCTGCTCGGTGATCATGATGACCGGGGTCCACGGGGCGACGGTGGTGATCCGCCGGAAGACGGCGAAGCCCTCGGAGTCGCCGATCTGGGTGTCGAGGATGACCAGCGACGGCGAGCCGGAGGCCAACAGGGCGAGCCCCTCGTCGCCGGTCGAGGCCGTCAGCACGTCGAACCCCTCGATGGAGAGGGTGGCGGCGAGCGAGTCTCGGGTGAGGTGGTCGTCGTCGATGATCAGGATGACGGGCGCCTCCTCGGCGGGCAGCGCGCGTCGCTCGACCTCGCGGAAGGTCAAGGTCATCGCAGACCCCTGACGTCCCGGAACAGGCAGCAGACCGGGGTCGCGCCGACGTGCCGGCGGGCCCGTGCGGTCACACCGCTGCTGGACTGCCTGACCGGCGGGGCCGGCGATGGCGGGGTTGCCGTGAGAGGCGGCGGGGTCCAGGACCCCGGACGGCAGGAGCGCCGGAGCGGCGCGTCCGTACCCGACCGACGATCGCGCCGGGAACGCTGACACTGCGCCGGAGGTTGCTCTGCCATCCCTGTGGACAGTAAGAGCGGCAGGTGAACGCCACGCGATCACTCTGTTATCGGACGGTAATCATTCGTGAATTTCCCACCCGTCCCCGATCGGGTGCCTACAGTCGGTCCATGGCCCCGCGGACGGGCCGGCCGACGACGGAAGGCGAGCGAGGCATGGACAGCGGCGCAGTGGTGGATCTCCTGGGCACCGACGAGTGGCAGGCGGTGGTCGGCCACCACGGTCGGCTGGCCGAGGTGCACCTGAGACAGCTGTTTGCCGACGACCCCGACCGCGGCACCGTCATGGTGGCCCGGGGCGGCGACCTGGTCCTCGACTACGCCAAGCACCGGGTCGACGCCGGCGCGTTGGCCGCCCTGTTGTCCGTGGCCCGTCGGGCGGGCGTGGCCGGGCGCCGCGATGCCATGTTCGCGGGGGAGCGGATCAACACCACCGAGGACCGGTCGGTGCTGCACGTGGCCCTGCGCATGCCCCGCGATGCACAGTTGCACGTGGACGGGCGCGATGTGGTGGCCGACGTGCACGCCGTACTCGACGCCATGGGCACGGTCGCCGGGCGGATCCGGTCCGGCGCCTGGACGGGCCATACCGGCCAGCGCATCCGTGCCGTGGTCAACATCGGCATCGGCGGGTCCGACCTCGGGCCGGCCATGGCCCATGAGGCGTTGCGCGACTACGCCGACCCGGCCATCGAGTGCCGGTTCGTGTCCAACGTGGACCCGGTCGACCTGTACGCCAAGACCGACGATCTCGACCCGGCGTCGACGCTGTTCGTGGTCAGTTCGAAGACCTTCACCACCCAGGAGACGCTGACCAACGCACGGTCGGCGCGGACCTGGCTGCTCGAGGGTCTCGGCTGTGGCGACGAGGCCGTGGCCCGTCACTTCGTGG
>DATCCR010000208.1:0-5840 GCA_036511155.1 Acidimicrobiales bacterium | reverse complement strand
CCCCTCCCGCCAGTGGCGAGGAGGAGCATCGGCAACGCCCTGCGCCCGGCAGGATAGTGGCTCCCCCGGTGTCCCCGGCGGAACCGCCGAGGGTCGGCGTGGGCGGGGGGTGGTCGAGGGGCGGGACCTGGGGCGGCGTCGCTTACGGCACCACGATGCCGAGGAAGGCCAACGTGGCGTAGCCGGCCATGGCGGCACCCGAGGCCACCAGGACCACCAGCTCCACCGGGCGGCGGGACGTGCAGGTCGATGCCGCCACCACCAGGGGGAAGGCCCCGAGGGCGTAGCGCTCGAACGAGTCCAGGTTGGCACTGCTCAACGACACGACGAGTACCGCCACCGAGAACGCCGCGTACGACCTCGGCAGGCGCCGCCAGGCGACCACGGCCAAGGCCACGCAGACCAGTACCCAGGGGATGTGCAGGGCGCTGCCCAGATGGTGGCCGTGGAGGGCGTCGACGCTGTCGTGCCACATGGCGTCGAAGGGGGCGGCGAGCCGGCCCCGGTGGCCGGACTGCTGTTGGACGGTGAAGGGCAGCCAGACGTCGTGGAAGACGTGGCCCACCCAGGCCAGGTAGGCACCGACGCCGACCACCGGCGCCACCAGGGTGGCCACGCCCGCGCCCCACGGGCGGACACCCGAGAGCTGGTGGCGCCGCGACCAGAGCTCGACGGCCACCGGCACCAGGAGCAGTACGCCCACCGGGCGGACGGCGCCGGCGGCCAGGCCGGCCGCCGCCGCCCACCACCACCGGTCGGTGCGGATGCCGAGGAAGACGACCACCACGCAGAGGAGGAGGACGGCATCGGCGTAGGCCAGGGTCAGCGCGTACGCCGACGGGGCGAGGGCGAGCAGCCACACCGAACGGCGGGCCAGTGCGTCGCCTCCGCGGTGGATGTCCCCCTGGTCGTGGCGAACGAGCAGCACCAGCCCAGCCATGGCCAGCAACGACGCGACGTTGGCCACCACCACGAGCGCCGGGCCGATGCCGAGTCCGGGCACGTGGCCGAGGCCCCGCCCGAGCACGGGGTAGAGAGGGAAGAAGCGGAGCGCCTGGCGCCCGGCGGCCACATACCCGTGGTCGCCGATGGCGCGGTACCACCCGGCGTCCCACCCGAGCAGACCGTCGTGGACCCGTTGGAGGGCCGTCGGGTTGCCGGGCCGGACCGAGCGGACCGACAGGTGGGCGACCACGAGCGCCCCGGCCACCAGGATCCGGGCCACCACCCAGGCAGGGAGCACCTCGAGGACGGCCCGGCCGGCGAGGGCGAGGTGGCGGCGGGGCGCCCACGGAAGGGCGGTGACGTCCGGCTCGACCGGTGGCGCCGGGAACCCCGCGGTCACCTCGGTCAGGACCCGCTCGGCGTCAGGCGGACCAGCGACATCGGCTGGTAGAAGCTCTTGTCGTCACCGACCACCAGCCCGGTCGAGTGGTAGTTGAGGTTGCCGTGCGCGTCGAGACTCCCCTGCAGTGTCTGGACGACCCCCTCGCACTTGATGCCGAAGGCCTGGTAGGCGGGTGCCCACACCATGTAGATCTGATGGCCGCCCTTCGCCAGGGCCTCGACCTGCTGGGCGAAGGTGACCGGCGAGGCGTTGCGCACGGCGTCGGCGTAGTCCACCCAGTTGACGAAGGCCGGGCCCGTGCCCCGCGGGAAGGTCACCTGCTGGTAGCGGCCGGCGGGCAGCAGTCGGTCGACCGCCGGTGCGAGCTGGTCCGGGCAGTAGGCCACCACGTCGCCCGGCTTCCCGGTGGCGGCGATGGCCGCCGCCACCTCGCCGGCCTGGGTCCGGTTGGTGATGACGTTGGGCACCGACGCGGCCACACCCAGTGCCATGGCCAGGGCCAGCACGCCCGCCCGCACGTGGCGGTCCTGGAAGACGGTCAGCCCGAGCGAGACCATCAGGATCAGCGGGATGAACACCACGGAGGCGTAGCGGGCGTCGAAGGCACTGTTGGAGGCCAGGCCGCCGACGATGGCGGCGGCCAGCGTGCCCAGCACGACCACGGCCAGTGGGCGGCCGAGGGGACGGGTGCGGATGTCGAGGTCGATGTGGAGGCGGTCGGTGGCCAGGCCGAACAGCCCGAGTCCGGTCAGGGCGAAGAAGAGGAGGGCGAGGGCCCGGCCCTGGCTGGTGCTGCCCCCGGCGAACGACGCCACGGCGTTGACCATGGCGGCGAAGCTGGCCGGAGTGGCCCACGGCGTCCCGGTGTGCTTCGACTGGAAGAGGAAGATCGGCAACCAGGGCACGAAGGTGAGGCAGCCGACCATGGCGGCCACCAGTGCGGAGCGTGCGCCCCGGCGCCACTCCGGGCGGCCCCGCCAGGCCTGGAACGCCAGCCAGAGCATGGTGGTGCCCAACAGGTAGACGGACCAGTAGTGGGAGTAGAGGAGCAGGCCCGTGACGGCGGCCACCGCCACCAGGTTGCCGGCCCGGGGGGCCCGCAGGGCCCGGTCGAGGGCGAGGAAGCCCAGCACGGTCAACAGAGCCACCAACGAGTACATCCGCGCCTCGGTGTCGTAGCGGACGGCGAAGGGCGAGGTGGCCACCAGCAGCATGGCGGCCCAGGCACCGGTACGGCCGCCGAGACGTTGCCCGGCCAGCCAGGCCAACGGGATCGTGGCGACACCGAACACCCCGGCCAGCGACCGCACGGCCACGTCGGAGTTGCCGAACACCCCGGTCCAGAAGTGCAGGAGGACGTAGAACAGCGGCGGCGCCCCGTCGCGCTTCAGATACGCCGGGATGTCGTGGACGGGGAGGCGGGCGATGTCGACGGTCAGGGCCTCGTCGAGCCAGAGGTCGGATCGGGTCCAGAAGCGCAGGACCAGCCCGGCCGCCACGGCGAGGACGGCGCCCACGCCGATGAGCACCAGCGTCGTGCGCGAGAACGGCGGGCCCTCCGGATCGTCCGCCCCGACGCCGGCGTCCGAAGGGTGCGGGTCGGTCGGGTCGGCGGCCGACCGCCCGTTGACGGTGGGGTCGGCCGTCGTCACGGCCTCCTCGGGCGCGTCGACCGACACACTCGGTCCTGGGGGTGCGGCATCCATGGCTGGCATGGTACCCAGGCCGCCCGGATGCACGGACCCGGGGGCTGCATCCGCACCCGTTGCGTGGACCGCGGCCACCGTGGGCACTACTGTGCGCCCACGGTCCTCTCCCGCTGTGGCAGAGTCAGAGCCAGCAGTTCAGGAGTCCGTTGGGGGAGCCGCTGGATCAGCGGACGACACAAGGTCACTCTCGGGTGACCGCACGAACGCAATCGGGGGAGTTTGCATGCCGGACGAGCACGGGATCAGTCGTCGCACCTTCATCGCCAAGGGGGCCGCCGCCGGGGGCGCGGTCGTACTGGCTGGGGCCGCTGGAAGCGCACTGGCGGCGTGCGGCTCCTCCTCGTCGACCGGATCCTCCTCCACCTCCGCCTCCGGCGGAAAGCCTGGGGTCGGCAGCGGGACCCCGGTATCGGGGGGATCGCTCACCGTCGGCATGATCGCGGAGATCGACGGCCTGTACTCTCCGGCCAACCACTGGGACACCAGTGGCTACATCTACGCCTTCTGCCTCTACGACACCCTCATGGCTGTCGCCGCCGACGGGACCATCCAGCCCAACCTGGCCCAGTCGTGCACCCCGAATGCCACCTTCGACACCTGGACACTCACCCTGCGGCCCGACGTCAAGTTCAGCGATGGCTCCGACCTCACCTCGGCCGTGGTGGCCTCCAACTTCGCCGCCCTCAAGGCGTCGCTCCTCACCGGTCAGGCCCTCACCCAGGTGGCGTCCTGTACGGTCACCGGGCCCATGACGGTCGAGTACAAGCTCACCGCGCCGAACCCGACGTTCACCGCCGGACTCACCACCCAGGTCGGATTCGTCTTCGGCCAGGCCATGATCGACGAGGTCAAGGGCGGGAACGCCAACCCGACTCCGGTCGGCACCGGCCCGTTCGTCTACAAGGAGTGGCAGCCCAACAACCACTTCACCGCCACCAAGAACCCCAACTACTGGCGGAAGGGCCTCCCCTACCTGGACCAGATCACGCTCCGACCCATTCCCGACACCGTCCAGCGCGAAGCCACCCTCAAGACCGGTGGTGTCGACATGATCGTCTCCGCTGACCCCAACACCATCAAGCGCTTCGACGGCCAGTCGAACTACCAACTCGTCGACTCCCGCACCGGGGTGATCGGCGAACCGACCATGGCCTACATCCAGCTGAACTGCGTGGTCGCCCCGACCAACGACCTGACCATCCGCCAGGCCCTGGCCAAGAGCCTCGACCAGGCCACGATCCAGAAGGTCTTCGGCGCCGGATACACCCAGCCCATCCACGGCCTCTTCCTGCCCGACTCCCCCTACTACTCCACGACCAGCTTTCCGAGCTACGACCCGGCCGGCGCCAAGAAGCTCGTCTCGCAGTACAAGGCCCTGCACGGGACCCCGACCATCCAGCTCCTCACGATCAACGACCCCCGGCTGGCCCAGGTCGTCCAGATCATCCAACAGATGTGGAACCAGGTCGGGTTCGATGTCACCATTGCCCAGGTCGAGCAGGCCAGCCTCGTCAGCGACTTCATCGCCGGGAAGTTCCAGGCGGCGACGTCCGCCCAGTTCGGCGCCGTGAACCCCGACCTCAACTACGTCTGGTGGAGCACGACGACGGTGGCCCCGGTGGGGAGCATCGGCCTCAACTTCGCCCGCAACTCCAATCCGGTGATCGAGCAGAACATGCTGACCGGCCGGCATACCGCCGACCAGGCCACCCGGGTCAAGGCGTACCAGACGGTCAACGAGCAACTGTCCAAGGACCTGCCGTACGTCTGGCTCCAGCAGTACCTCTACGCTGCAGTGGCGAGCAGCCGGGTGCAGAACTTCGCCAATCCGACCCTGCCCGACGGCAAGCCGGGGTATGCGTTCGATGAGGGCATCTTCAGCCCCACGGCGATCTGGCTGTCGAAGTAGCGGCGGGGATGACGGGTCTCCGGGGTTCACATGGGTAAGTACCTGATCAGGCGGTTCCTCCAGCTGCTGGTGGTGTCGTTCGTCATCTCGGTCTTGGTCTTCATGCTCGTCCACCTCCTCCCGGGCGACCCCACGACCCAGATCCTCGGCGCCAACGACACGGCGGCCAACCGGGCCATCCTGCTCAAGCAGCTCGGGCTCAACCTCCCGCTGTGGCACCAGTACACGATCTGGTTGAGCGCCGCATTCCACGGCAACCTCGGCACCTCGTACCTCAACCACCAGCCGGTCACCCATACCCTGGCCACCGGCGCCCCGGTCTCCATCGAGCTGATCGTCATCAGCCAGATCCTGGCCTTCGCCATCGCCGTCCCGCTGGCCCTGGTGGTGTCCCGTAAGCCCAACCAGCCGCTCGACAACATCTCGACCACCTCGACCTTCGGCCTGCTGGCCCTGCCCCCGTTCGTGGTGGCGCCGATCCTGGTGGCGGTGTTCGCCGTGGGACTGGGATGGTTCCCGGCCACCGGATACACCCCGTTCCTCCAGGACCCGGCGCAGAACATCCACGAGATGATCCTGCCGTCCGTGGCCATTACCGCCGGGTCGATCGCCGTGTACTTCCGCCTCCTGCGCTCCGACCTCATCAGCACGCTGCAGCAGGACTTCATCACCATGGCCCGGTCGAAGGGCCTGTCCAACCGGCGGATCATGTGGCGCCACGCCTTCCGGCCATCGAGCTTTTCGCTGCTGGCCGCAGCCGGCATCAACATCGGCAGCCTGATCGCCGGCACGTTCGTCGTCGAGCTCCTCTTCGCCCTGCCGGGCATCGGCTACGCGCTGGTCCAGGCGGTGGAGCAGCGGGACTACCTGGTCG
>DATCCR010000207.1:0-10571 GCA_036511155.1 Acidimicrobiales bacterium | reverse complement strand
CCTCGATGGTGTCCGGCTCCTCGCCGATGCACTGGGCCAGGGTGGTGAGCCCGACCGGACGTCCCGAGAACCGCACGCACAGCACATCGAGGATGGCCCGGTCCACCTTGTCGAGGCCCAGTTCGTCGACGCCGAACACCTCGAGCCCGGCCACGGCCGCCGCGGCGGTGATCGAGCCCTCGGCCCGCACCTCCACGAAGTCCCGCACCCGCTTCAGCAGGCGGTTGGCGATACGGGGCGTCCCCCGCGACCGCTCGGCGATGCACCGGGCCCCCTCGATATCGATGGGTACCCCGAGGATCCCGGCGGAGCGCACGATGATGGACTCGAGTTCACCCGGGTCGTAGAGGTCGAGGCGGCCGACGAACCCGAAGCGGTCCCGCAGCGGGCCGGCCACCAGGCCGGTCCGGGTGGTGGCGCCGACGAGCGTGAAGCGGGGCAGGTCGAGGCGGATGCTCCTGGCCGTGGGGCCCTTGCCGATCAGGATGTCGAGCTTGAAATCCTCCATGGCCGGATAGAGGATCTCCTCCACCGAGCGGTGCATCCGGTGGATCTCGTCGATGAAGAGGACGTCGCCCTCCTGCAGGTCGGTGAGCAGTGCGGCCAGGTCGCCGGCCCGCACCAGGACCGGGCCGGAGGTCACCCGGAGGCCCACGCCCAACTCAGCGGCCACGATGCCGGCCAGCGAGGTCTTGCCCAGTCCGGGGGGACCGGCGAACAGCAGGTGGTCGGCGGGCTGGTCGCGCTTGATGGCCGCCTCGATGACGATCTTCAGGTGCTCGGTCAGCTGGCCCTGGCCCACGAACTCCGACAACGTGCGCGGGCGCAGGCCGGCCTCGTCGGCCTCCTCGGCCGGCGCGGCCACCGGGTCGACGGGCCGGGACGGGTCGCGCTCGACCCCGGCATCGACGTCGCGCCCGACCCCGGGGCCGGTGTCGCGGGGCGCCAGCACCTCCTTGCGGGCGTCGGGCGTCACCGGTTGCGCACCAGCTCACGCAAGGCGGTCCGCACCATCTCCTCCACCGGCGCCCCGCCGTCGACCGACTCGAGGGCCCCGGCGATCTCCTCGGGGCCGTAGCCGAGTTCCGCCAGGGCGGCCCGGGCCTCGCCCCGGGCCGAGCCGGCAGTCATGGTCCTCGACCCGCCGCCGCCGAGCGACGGGAGGTCGAGGCGGGCCTTCAGCTCGAGCAGCAGGCGGGCCGCCGTCTTCTTGCCCACGCCGGGCACCAGGCAGAGGGTGTCGAGGTCGTCCTCGAGCACGGCGGTCGACAGGGCGGCCGGCGACAGGGCCGACAGGATGGCCAACGCCAACGACGGGCCGACACCGTGGGCCCCGAGCAGCGCCTCGAAGCACCGGCGCTCGTCGGCGTGGGCGAAGCCGTACAGCACGATGGCGTCCTCGCGCACGTGGGTGTGCACGTGGAGGAAGACCTCGCCGCCGACAGGTCCCAGACCGGCCTGCACCGAGGTCGGGACGGAGGCCCGGTAGCCCACGCCGCCCACCTCCACGATCACCTCGCCGGTCGACGGACGGTCGAGCAGCGTCCCCCGCAGCGAGCCGATCACCGGGCCGCCCCGTCCCCGGCGGCCGCCGCGGTGGCGGCGTCGACGGCCCGGCGTAGCGAGTTGGTGGTGAGGTGGCAGGCGGCCAGGGCCAGGGCGTCGGCCACGTCGGGAGGCCGGGGCGGCTCGGCCAGACCGAGCACCTGGGCGACCATCCGCTGGACCTGGTCCTTGGTGGCCGAGCCGTACCCGACGATGGCCTGCTTCACCTCGTTGGACGTGTACTGGGCGACCTCGCACCCGGACTCGGCGGCGGCCACCAGGGCGACACCGGCGGCCTGGCCGGTGGCCATGGCCGTACGGGCGTTGACCTGGAAGAAGACCCGCTCGACCACCACGGCGTCCGGACGGAACTCGGCCACCAGGGCCCGCAGCTCGTCGGACAGCGTCCGCAGCCGTTCGGGCAGGGGCATGGTGTGCGGTGACGAGATGACCCCCCCGGCAACGGCGGCCAGACCCCCGTCCCGCCTCGTGACCACGCCGTAGCCGCAGCGCGACAGTCCGGGGTCGATGCCGAGGACGAACATGCGTTCGATGGTAGCCCGCCCGCGGCCGGAGCGGGGTGATCCCCGCTCGTCGGGCTCAGCCCTCGTAGGCCGCCATGATCTCGTCGGGGATGTCGAAGTTGGCGTAGACGTTCTGGGCGTCGTCGTGGTCGTCGAGGGCCTCGATCAGCCGCAGCACCCGCTTGGCCTCGGCCTCGTTGGTCAACTCGACGGTCGACGTGGGGACCATCGTGAGCTCGGGGGGGCCGGGCTCGAGCCCGGCCTCGTCGAGGGCGTTGCGCACGGCCATCAGGTCGGCCGGGTCGGAGGTGACCAGCCACCGCTCGTCCTCGTCGGCGAGGTCCTCGGCGCCCGCTTCCATGGCCACCTCCAGGATCCGCTCCTCGTCGTGGGCCCGCGGGACGGCAATGGCGCCCTTGCGTTCGAACTGCCAGCTCACCGAGCCGGGTTCGGCCATGGCGCCGCCGTTCTTGCTGAACAGGTTCCGGATCTCGGCTCCAGTGCGGTTGCGGTTGTCGGACAGGCACTCCACGATGACAGCCACCCCGTCCGGCGCATAGCCCTCATAGGAGATCGACTCGTAGCGCACGCCCTCGAGCTCGCCCGAGCCCCGCTTGATGGCCCGCTCGATGGTGTCGATCGGCACCGACGAGTCACGGGCCTTGGTGTACATCGTCCGGAGGCTGGCGTTGGCCGTCATGTCGCTGCCGCCCTCGCGGGCCGCCACCTCGATCTGGCGGATGAGCTTGGCGAAGACCTTGGCCCGGGCGGCATCCTTGGCGCCCTTCTGATGCTTGGTGGTCGCCCACTTGGAGTGTCCCGACATGCCTTAGCGCCTCTCCTCTTTGGTCATCTCCACGAACATCCGTTGCAGCCTACGGTCCGCGGTGAGCTCCGGATGGAAGGCCGCCACCAGCACCGGCCCCTGGCGGCACACCACCGGTCGCCCGGGGTCGCCCCCGACCCCTGGCAGCGTAGCCAGGACCTGGACCCCGGGCCCGGCGGACTCGACGACGGGGGCCCGGATGAACACGGCCGGCACCGGTTCGTCGCCGAGGCCGGCCACCACCACCTCGCCCTCGAAGGAGGCGATCTGGCGGCCGTAGCCGTTGCGTCGGATGGTCAGGTCGATCACGCCGAAGCTGACCTGGTCGGGCCGGCCGTCGAGCACCGTGCCGGCCAGCAGGATCATCCCGGCGCAGGTGCCGAAGACGGGCAGTCCGTCCTGCAGCGCCTCGTCGAGCGGACCGGTCAGGCCCGCCGAACCGAGGAGGAGCGACAGGGTGGTCGACTCGCCACCGGGAACGACCAGGCCGGACAGTCCGTCGAGGTCGCCGGGGCGGCGCACCTCACGCACCGGCTCACCGAGCTGGGCGAAGGTGGCGGCATGCTCACGTACGTCGCCCTGGAGGGCGAGGACCCCGATGGTCACGGGCGCCGGGCGCCGGCAGGCGTGGTCGGACCGGTGCTACCAGCCACGATCGGCCAGGTGCACGCCGAGCGTGCTGATCTCCTGGCCGGCCATGGCCTCGCCGAGGCCGGTGGACACCTTGGCCACCAGGTCGGCGTCGGTGTAGTGGGCCGTGGCCTCGACCACGGCGCGGGCCATCAGCGACGGGTTGGAGCTCTTGAAGATGCCCGACCCCACGAACACCGCCTCGGCGCCGAGCTGCATGACCAGGGACGCGTCGGCCGGGGTGGCGATGCCGCCGGCGCAGAACAGGGGCACGGGCAGGCGTCCGGTCGTGGCGATCTCCTGGACCAGGCCGATCGGGGCGGACAGGTCCTTGGCCCAGCCGTACAGCTCGGCCGAGTCGGCCTCGGTCACCTTCCGGATGTCCCCGAGGATGGAGCGCAGGTGGCGCACGGCCTCCACGATGTTGCCGGTGCCGGCCTCGCCCTTGGAGCGGATCATGGCCGCCCCCTCGGAGATCCGGCGCAGCGCCTCGCCCAGGTTGGTGGCGCCACACACGAACGGCACCTCGTAGGCCCACTTGTCGATGTGGTGCGCCTCGTCGGCCGGGGTGAGCACTTCGCTCTCGTCGATGAAGTCGACCCCGAGGGCGGCCAGGACCTGGGCCTCGGCAAAGTGGCCGATCCGGGCCTTGGCCATGACCGGGACCGTGACGGCGGCCTTGATCCCCTCGATCATGGCCGGGTCGCTCATGCGGGCCACGCCGCCGTCGCGCCGGATGTCGGCGGGCACCCGCTCGAGCGCCATGACGGCCACCGCGCCGGAGTCCTCGGCCACCTTGGCCTGCTCGGCGTCGACCACGTCCATGATCACGCCGCCACGGAGCATCTCGGCGAGGCCGCGCTTGACGGTGAAGGTGCCGGTCGGACGGTCGGTGCTGGAGGAATCGGTCATCTGCCCATTCTAGCTACGGGCACCCGGAACGCCTGCGGCGACGGGTCGCCGTGGGATGGAAGGGGCACCGTCCGGGCCCCGGCACGCGCCCATGGCCGCCCCGGAGGGCGGCCATGGTGCCGGTCGGGCCCGTGCATCGAGGCAGTGCGCCGACGGGACGTCGGGCTTCCCGGCCGTGCGGGCGACTAGGCCTGCAGCGTGGCCTCGACCTCGAGGTCGATATCGACCTTCTTGGACACTACGAGGCCACCGGCCTCCAATGCAGCGTTGAACGACACGCCGAAGTCGTCACGGTTGATGGTCGTGGAGGCGCTGAAGCCCACGCGGTGGAAGCCGTACGGGTCCTGCACGACGCCCTCGAGGGTGGCGTCCAGGGTCACCTGCCTGGTGACGCCGCGGATGGACAGATCGCCGTCCACGTGCCATTCGGTGGTCGTCACCGGACGGATGGCCGTGCTGGTGAAGGTCCAGGTCGGATACTGCTCGACGTCGAAGAAGTCGTTGGTCCGCAGGTGGTTGTCGCGGTTCTCGTCCTTGGTCTCGACGCTGCCGGCCTGGATGGTGACCGAGATCTTCGAGTCGGCGGGGTCCTCGGCCAGCTCGAGCACGCCCGAGAACTCCTGGAACTCGCCGCGCACCTTGGACACGGCCATGTGGCGGACGGCGAAGCCGACACGGGTGTGGCTCACGTCGATGTCGTAGGTGCCGACCGCCGGGTACTCGACGCCGTTGACGGTCCTGCTGGTGGTTGTGGTCTCTGCCATGACTGCTCCTTGGGTTGGGGATGGAGGCGGGGGTTCGGTCGCCCGTGCCCTCGGGCCCGGACTTGTTTGCTCACACAACTATATCATACCCATTTGCACTCGCAAGTAGTTTCTGCGATCTATACAATGGACCCATGAGCACACCCCTGACCTCGGTGTCCAGCGACGCACGCCTGACCACCATGGGGCTGCTGTTCGAGTCGGCAGCCGGGCTCCGTCGGCTGTTCCACCGCCAGGCCGAGATGTCCGGGGCGACGGCCAACCAGTCCTTCGACATACTGATCCGGCTGGCCCGCAGCGAGGAGAACGAGCTGCGCATGAGCGAGTTGGCCGCCCAGGCCTCACTCACTCCGAGTGGGCTGACACGGGCCGTCGACCGGCTGCAGCAGCAGGGGCTGGTCACCCGGCGTTCGTGCCCCGACGACCGGCGCGGCTCGTTCGCCCAGCTGACTCCGGCGGGGCAGGCGATGATGAGCGAGGCGATCCCCGAGCACCTCTCGCAGATCGACCAGATCCTGGACGACGTGTTCACCCCCGAGGAGGAGGCGCAGCTCGCCACGTACCTCCGCCGGCTGCGCGACTACGCGCTCGAGCAGAACCGGGCCGCCGGGATCACCTGCGACGACGGCGTCGCCTCCTGCCCCGGCGACGTCTGACTGCTGCCCGACTCCTGAGCCCGGCTCAGCCGAGTGTCCGGGCCCGGGCCCCGCTCAGTTCCGTGAGGGTTGCCGCCCGTACCCGGGTGTCGTCGAGGTTGCCCTCCGACGACTCGCCCGCTGCCGCGCCGGCCATGGGGTCCACCCACAGCCACCGGGTGAGCGCCGCCACCCGACCCGGGGCCGGCGGCCAGCCACCGACCGTCGGGGAGGAGGCCACCATGGCCTCCAGCGCCGAGGCGATGCCCGTCGGATAGCGAACGATCAGTGCGGCCCGCTGGTCGGCCGAGAACTCGCGGCCCCGGCCCACCAGCTCGTGGACGGCACGGGCCCCGGCCGGCGTGCCGCGGACCATGGCCCACGGCAGGGCGACGACCACGGCCACGGCCGACAGCACCGTGTCTTGGCGCTTGATGTGCACGAGTTCGTGGGCGAGCACGCCTTCCAACTCGACCAGGCCGAGCGACTGTTCGAGTCCGCTGGTCACCACCAGGGTCGCCGACTTCGGGTCGCGGCCGAGGGCCACGGCGTTGGGGACGTCGCTCACCAGCACCCGGATGGCCGGCCGGTCGAGGCCCATGGTGGCGCACAGCCCGTCGACCAGGTTGTGCAGCCTCGGGTGGTCGTCCTCACTGCTCGGCACGGCACCGAGCGAGCCCAGCACCAAATGGGGCGCTCGACTCCAGATCCAGGCGGCGACCGCCACGGTCACGACGACGAGCACCAGCAGGGCGATCAGCGGCAGGCCCACCAGTGCCACGATGATCCCGAGCAGGGCGCCGAGCGCCGCCCCGGGGGCGATGCACAGCCGGAGCGCCTTGCGCCGGTTGGCCGACGCCGCCGCCTCCTCGGCCAGTTCGGCCGTCCGGTCCACCCGGGCCACCACCGGTGCGGCCACCACTTCGGGAGCGCGGCTGGCCCCGCGGTTCGACTGCCCGCCCCGGTTGCCGCCCTGCCCCTGTCCACCACCGCGGTTGCCACCTTGGCCCGACGGGCGCCGGTTGCCGGAGCCCGAGCGCGACTGGCCCCCGGAACGCGAGCCGCCGCCCCGGCTGCCGCCCTGTCCTCCGCCGCTCGTGCCGCTCTTGCCACCCTGGCCGCCGCGCTGCTGCCCGGACGCACCCCCGCCGCCCTGGCCGGAGGCACCGGAGCCCGACTGCCCCGAGCCTCCACCCGATCCGCTCCGCCGGCGTCGGTTCCGCGCACCGCCGGACGACCGGCTACCACCGGACGACCGACCGTCGCCGGACGGACCCGAGGCGTCGCCGCCCCCACCGGATGAGGACCCGGCGGGTGAGGACGGTCCTGGTCGTTCGGGGGGTGTCGTCATCGTCCGAGCAGTGTACGACCGGTCACGACCCGACCCCGACCATCGCCCGCGTGTACAGGGCGTCGTACCGTCCGGCCAGGTCGGCCATCGACCAACGGGCAGCGCGGGCGGCCCCCGCCTCCAGCCAGGAGTCCCGGCCGGAGGCCCCGCCCGCCAGATCGCCTCCGATCACACCGGACAAGGCCCCGGCCAGGGCAGACGGGTCCCCCGGGGCGGCCAGCACGGCGCGGCCGCCGGCGGCGTCCCGGTACCCGTCGATGTCACTGGCCACCACCACCGTCCGGGCGGCCATGGCCTCGAGCAGGACCATCCCGAAGGACTCGCCGCCGAGGGCCGGAGCGGCCAGCACGTCGGCCGCCACCAGCCGACGGACCTTCTCCTCCTCCCCCACCACGCCCAGCCACCGCACCGTGGCCGATTCGGGGTGCCGGCGCTTCAGCGCGTCGGTGTCGGGGCCGTCGCCCGCCACCCACAGGACCGGCGGTCGCTCCCCGTCCGGCCCGCCATCCGGTCGTGCCGGACCGTCACGGACGACCCGCGGCCACGCCTCGAGCAGGACGGCCAGCCCCTTGCGCTCCTCGTGGCGGCCGAGGAACAGGGCGGTCGGCCCGTCGGTCGGCCACGGCTCCACACCTTCGAACCGGTCGGTCTCGATCCCGTTGAACAGAACCTCGAACGTCCCGCCGAGTGCCGTCGCGGCCGTAGTGGCGGCAGCCTCGGACACCGCGCAGCGCACGGCCAGGCGCCGGGCCAGCGGACGGGTCACCGGGGACAACAGCGAGTAGAGGACGCTCCCCCCGCTGCGGTGGAAGGTTCCGACCAGCGGTGGGACGTCCCGGGCGGCCAGCAGCGCGTAGGGCAGGCCCGGGGCGAAGGGCTCATGGATGTGGACGACGTCGGGACCGAACGAGCGCAACCGCTTGAGTGCGGACACCGCGGCCGCGGGCGAGACCGACACCGGGGCCATCGATCCGTTGGCCCGGAGCGACACCGAGTGGCCGCTGTCCACGAACCCGAGGCCCTCGGGGGCGTCCTCGGGACGGTCCACCGGGGCGAAGACGGTGACCTCGTCACCGAGTCGCCCGAGGCTGCGGGCCAGTCCGAGCACCTGGCCCTGCACGCCGCCCGGGCGGGACAGGCTGTAGGGACAGACCAGCGCGACCCGTCGGCCCGTGGCCCCCGATGCTCCCGGCGTCACCGCCGGGTCAGTCCGTCATGGAGCGGCGCTGGCGGCGCCTGCTCCACTTGACCCCGTACATGGCGTCGTCGGCCAGGCTCAGGAGCTTCGACGGGTCGGTGTCGGGGTCGTCCACGAACACGCCCCCCACCGAGGCCTCGGCCACCAGCGTGCGGCCGTCGATGCGGTAGGGGCGGGCCAACGCCGACGAGATCCGGCGGGAGATGCGCAACATCTCCTCCTCGCCGCTCTCGATCTCGCACACGACCACGAACTCGTCACCGCCGAGCCGGGCCACGGTGTCCGACGGACGGACCAGAGCGGCCAGTCGACGGGCCACGGCCACCAACAGGTCGTCGCCGACGTCGTGGCCGAAGTCGTCGTTGACCTCCTTGAAGTTGTCGAGGTCGAGCAGGTACACGGCCACACCGGGGTGCTCGGGCGCCACCCGGTCCGGGTCGGCCGGGTCGACGGGTCGGTCGCCGGGCCCGGCGAGCTGGTGGTCGTACAGCGAGTCCACCGCCTCGCGCATGCGGGTGGCCAGCAGGGTGCGGTTGGCCAATCCGGTGAGCGGGTCGTGGTGGGCGAGGTCGGCCAGGCGCTCCTCGTTGCGCTTCTGCTCGGTGACGTCGTGCATGGCCACCACGGCGCCCAGCTTCCAGCCGTCCTGGTCGACGAGGGCCTGGCCGTTGACGCTGACCTTGCGCTGCTCACCCCCCGGGGGCGCCAGGATGATCTCGACGTTGCGGAGCCGCTCACCGGACATGGCCTGCAGCAGTGGGTTCTCCTCCGGATCGATGTGGGTCCCGTCGGGGTGGCGCAGCATCCGGCTGGACGGGACCCGCCCGATGGGCTCGACATCGTCGTCGAGTCCGTGGAGCCGGCGGGCCGCCGGGTTGAAGATGGTCATGCGGCCCTCGGCGTCGCAGGCCACGATGCCTTCGTCGAGGGTGTCGAGCAGGACCCGCAGGAACTCCTCCTCCTGGTGGAGGGCGTAGGCCGAGCGTTTGACATCGGTGATGTCGCTGAACGTCCCGACCGCACCGGTCACCTGGCCGTCGGACGCCACGATGGCCTGGGCACCCACCCGCACCCACCGGGCGGCCCGGTCGCCGTAGCGGTAGCCGATGACCGCCCCGTCGACGCGGCGCCCCCGGCGGAGGGCGACCAGCAACGGGTGCTCGTCGGCCCGGAGTGTCTGGCCGGACTCGTCGAACATCTCGGACCGGCGATCGCGGCCCGTCGCCACCAGTTCCGCGAATGGCCGGCCGAGGACGCGCACCCGTGGAGCGCGGAACAGGACCTCGAACGCCTCGTTGACCCGCACCACCGTGCCGTCGCCGTCGAGCATCACCAGGGCGTCGGCCAGCGACTCGACGAGGGCGTTCTGGCGCCGGTCGACCTCGTGGACGCGCTGCTCCAGGCGCTTGCGGGCGGTGATGTCCCGCAGCGTCACCACCACGCCGCCGACCGGGTCGTCGAGGTGGTTGGAGGCCAGCAGTTCGAGGTCGATCTGACAGCCGTCGGCCCGGCGGGTGCGGAGCTCGAGGGAGACCGACAGGCGGCGCCTGGCCACCAGGTCGGCGAAGAGGGCGCGTACCTGCCCCACGCTGTCAGCCTCGAAGAGGCCGAAGGCGTCGGTGCCGACGGCCTCGCTCACGTCGTAGCCCAGCACCCGCTCCGCCGAGGCGCTGACGAACACCAGGCGCCCGTCGCCCGAGACCACGGCCACCACGTCGGCCTCGTGGACCGTCAGGGGCCGGAAGTCCGGGCCGTCGGCGAAGGGCAGGCTCTGCTGTTCTACCGGTTCGAACTCGTCCCACTGCCGCGTCCCCAGCCCGAGGACGGCGTCGATCACCGGGCCGTCCGGGTCCGGGTGGTGGCCGTTGCCGTTGAGGCCGCTGCCACTGCCCTTCGAAGGTAGTTCCGGGACCGGCCGGGACGGCGCCGTCACCGGTCCGTCCACGGTGTCGACACGGGCGTCGGTGGCGCCCCGGCCGTGGCGCCGCGACCGACGGGTACGGTCGACCCAGCTCATGCCGCCACCTCGGATGTCGGTCGGTCGGCCAGCCACAGGGGTTGGAACACGTGCCACTGCTCTGGGGCGCGGCGGATCAGCCCCTCGAGGCGGGTGGCGATCTCCTGGGTGAGACGGGCCACATCAGCGCGCAGCGAGTCCGACCGTGTCGTGTCGAGCGGAGGCTCGA
>DATCCR010000206.1:0-11536 GCA_036511155.1 Acidimicrobiales bacterium | reverse complement strand
CCGTGCCCATGACCTCCTCGGTGGTCGAGTCGATGACCTCGATCGAGCCGGTGCCGGTGGACGGGACCCAGGCCCCGTCGATGTAGAGCGAGTCGCGGGTGGTCTCAGGTGTGGCCATGGTGCTCCCTTGGAAGTGTGGTGTGCGAAGGACAGGACCACTGTAGGGCTGCGGGCGGGCCTCCGCCCTTCGTGCGGTGGTCGGGTTTCCGGGTCCGGTCGACGGTGCTCCGGCGGGCCCCGTCTGGACGAGGCCGGCAGCTAGGGGTGAGCGAAATCCAGAATCGGGTTCGATTGGTATCGGATCTGATACCACGCCGGCCCGGTACGAGGGATCGTCGGCCGGGACGCTCCCCCGGCCCGACTCCCCCTCCCCACGAAGGACCAGTTGCATAACGCTTCCGATATATGTAGGTTGCCAACCCAGAGGACGTGGGGGGACATGTCGAGGACGCAACAGGAACGCAAGGCCGACACACGGGCGAGACTGCTGGCCGCCGCGGCCGACCTCTTTGCCGAGCAGGGCATCGACGCGGTGTCGGTGGACGCCGTGGCCGAGGCCGCTGGTCGCACCTCGGGATCGGTCTACGCCCACTTCGGCTCGAAGCAGGGCCTCCTCCTGGCCCTCCTCGACTCGTGGAAGGACTCGGTCCTTGCCGTGCTCCTCGCCGAGGTGGCGGTCAGCGACTCCCCCGCCGGCCAGCTGGCCGCGGTGTGGACCAACGTGTCGGACACCTCGGACCAGGAGGCCGCCCGCTGGCCGGTGCTCGAGCACGAGCTGTGGCTCCGGGCCGCCCGTGACTCCGAGGTGGCCGACATCCTCCGGGTCCGCAACGCCGAAGCCCTGCGTTACAGCGCCCGCCAGCTCGAGGGCTGGACCACCGCGGTGGGAGCGGAACCGACCGCCCCGCCCGAGGAGCTCGCCGTCCTCGTGAAGGCCCTCCTCACCGGGCTCGCCCTGCAGAAGCGCCTCGATCCCGCCACCGTGCCCGACGACCTGGCGCTGCGAGGCATCGCCGCGCTGGTCGGACTACCGGCCGGCGCCGTGGGCGCCCCGACCGCCGACCCCTCGACCCGTACCGCACCCGACTGACCGACTACCCACTCACTCACTCACGCAACCGACAGGAGACCCAACCATGCACACCGAAATCTGCGACCGCCTCGGTATCGAGTTCCCCATCTTCGCCTTCACCCACTGCCGCGACGTCGTCGCCGCGGTCACCAACGCCGGCGGTATCGGCGTCCTCGGTGCCATCGCCTTCACCCCCGAGCAGCTCGAGGTGGAGCTGACCTGGATCGACGAGCACGTGGGCGACAAGCCCTACGGCGTGGACATCGTCATCCCGGCCAAGTACGAGGGCATGGACGAGATGGACCCGGACAAGCTCGAGGCCCAGATCCGTGGCCTGGTGCCCGCCGAGCACAAGGAGTTCGCCCTCAAGATCCTGGCCGACCACGGCGTGCCCGAGATCCCCGAGGACGAGCGCACCTCCAACGGGATGATCGGCTGGACCGCCGCCCACGCCGCCGGCCTCATCGAGGTGGCCCTGAAGCACCCGAACGTGAAGCTGATCGCCAACGCCCTCGGCACACCCCCGCCGGACGTCGTCGAGAAGGTCCAGGGCGCAGGGCTGCTCATCGGGGCGCTGGCCGGCTCGGTCAAGCACGCGCTGAACCACAAGGCGGCCGGCCTCGACTTCATCATCTGCCAGGGGTCCGAGGGCGGCGGCCACACGGGCGACGTCGGCAGCATCGTGCTGTGGCCCGAGGTCATCGACGCCGTATCCCCCATCCCGGTCCTGGCCGCCGGCGGCGTGGGCAGCGGCCGCCAGATGGCGGCGGCCCTGGCCCTGGGCGCCCAGGGCGTGTGGTCGGGCACCCTGTGGCTGACCGTCGAGGAGGCGGACATCCCGCCCAAGCAGATGGAGACCTATCTGGCCGCCACCAGCCGCGACACCATCCGCTCGCGGTCGTTCACCGGCAAGCCGTGCCGGATGCTGCGCAACGACTGGACCGACGCCTGGGAGGCCGAGGACACCCCCGACCCGCTGCCCATGCCGCTCCAGATGATGGTGGCCATCGAGGCCGTGTCGCGGGGTCACCGCTACCCCGAGCAGGCCAAGGACGTGAACTTCAACCCGTGCGGCCAGGTCATCGGACGGGCCACCACGGTGCGCAAGGCCAAGGACGTGGTGTTCTCCATGGTCGAGGAGTTCATCGAGGCGAGCGAGCTCCTGCAGTCCGAAGTCACCGTCTGACCGTGCCTGCCGTCTGACCGGCGTGCGTCGACGTTCCGGAGGCGACGGCTCGTGACCGCAGTGCTCCGTCGGCGTTCGATTGGCGAGGCGCGCCCGTCGGGCCTCCGCTATCCCCTGAACCGCCAGTTCTCCGGGGTGATCGACCACAACGGATTCTGCGGGGTCGTCCCGGTGAGGCCTTTGGCGGTCTCGGTCAGCGCAGTGACCGAGTTGGGCTGGTAGAGCACCGGCAACTGTTCCGCCAAGTAGTTCTCGTAGCGGGTGAGCGGGGTCTGCGTGGTGGTGGTGGCCACGATGTTGGCGTCGTTCGTCGGGTCCGAGAAACTGCCCACGTTGGACCCGGCGCCGGTCTGGAAGTTCAGCTCACCCGTCGGGTAGTAGTCCGGGGAGAAGAGCCAACCGTAGGCCCAGTTGGCCAACTCCCAGGAGCAGGATGGTCCCGCCGAGCACGTCACAGCCGTTGCCGTCACGGTCGAGAACGGCTGCTGCGACAGAGTCACGTTGATGCCGACCGATGCCCAGGACGCCTTCTCCGCCTTCATGAGCTGCGACATGGAGTCGGTCACCGGGGCGTAGGGAAGGTCGAAGGAGAGCTTCGCTCCGGCGGGAATGCCCGAGCCGCAGTGGTTGTCTCCGGTGCCCGGTGACGTGCAGGTGGTAGTCCCCCGCGGAACCACGGTCCATCCGTGATTCCTCAGCAGTGACACGGCCTTGGCGGGGCTGTAGGGATAGGGGTTGTCCTTCACCTCGGGCGACACGAACGTGTTCGGCGGCTGGTTCGGGACGGGACCGAACGTCGGGATGCCGTAGCCCCTGATGATCTTGGCGATGGACGAAGGCTGATCGACGAGCAGCTGCATGGCCTGTCGGAAGTACAGCTGACTGAAGATCTTGCCGGCGTTGCCGGCGTCCCCGGTCGAGTTGAAGTTGTACGGGAGGTAGTTGATCGACCAGGTGTAGAGCGGGTCCATGGTGTACGACCCTGCCAACCGGGGATTGTTGGGGCCAGCGGACAGTGCGTCGGTGGTCGGCTTGGTGAGATCCGACGTCGGCAGATAGCCCACGTCGACCCTGCCGTCGACCAGGGCGTTGAACTCCTCCGATTCCGAGGAGAACGGTACTTCCCGGAAGGTCGTGATCGTCGGCTTGACCGGGCCGGAGTAGGTCGGGTTGGCGACCATGGTGACGTGGCCGCTGGCATCGAACCTGCTCAACTTCCACGGCCCGTCGACCACCTTCCACAGCGGATTGGTGGCATAGGTGGCGAGCGAACTGTTGGCACTCTTCGGGTTGGCCGGGTCGAAGCCCGCCTGCTTGGACAGGAACGCGTAGACCGCGGAGCAGGCGGCGTCGGCGGTCCCGAAGGAGTGTGCGGCACAGCCCCCCGAGTCAGGCGCCGCGCCGGGGGCGGTGACGTCCCAGGCGTCGGGCATCGGCGTGATCTGCGACAACTCGTTGGAGGTGAACCAGTATGTGTTCACGGGGCCGGTGAGATGCATGATCAGCTGGGTCGGACTGGTGACGGTGATGCTCCGGACGTCGTCGGGGATGCCCCCCGGTTGGTAGGCCGCCCAGTTGTTCTTCTCCGAGTGCAGCATGTTCATCCAGAACATGACGTTCTGCGCAGTCAGGGTCTCCCCGTCCGACCATGCATACGGCTTGAGATCGATGGTCACCGTCTCGGTATCGGCCGAATAGGTCGGCACCGCGGCCAGGGAGAGTGACGGATTGAGGTCGGGGGTGGACCCCTGGCCGAACCAGTAGAGCGGCCGGTACATGAGGTACTGGAACTGTTCGGAGTTGACCAAGCTGAAGTCGGTGGCATTCATGAAGGGGAAGATGTAGTTCGGTGGCGTCTGGGGCTGTTCGGCGTACGTGGCGACCGTCCGTCCGACCGTCGACCGGACGGTGCTGCTCACGGCAGAACTGCAACCGGTGGCGATGGTCCCCGAGACGAGGACAGCGGCCACCATGCCGATCCGGACGCCGTTCCTGATCCGGCCTTCTGACGTCATGCGCCTCCCATTTCACTCTGGCACCTGCACTTCCGTCGGCACGGAACATGCAGCTGCGCGCCACCTGTAGGCGCAGGAGGCTAAACGACGCCGACTCGCAACTCAATTGACGGCGATCGGTGGCTGGTGGCCACGGAATCCGAACACCGGAGAGGAGCGCGATCGACATATCGCCAGGTCACGGGACACGGCCACAAATTGGTTCCCTTCCCATCTCGTCGGCGCGATGATGGCGCCACGACCTCCAGACGGTGGCCGTTCCAGGTCCGGTGGACAACCACCGGTCCGGAAGGGGAGGGAACATGCTCGTCTCCACGATCCTCGAGGCCAAGGGCGACGTCGTCGCCACGATCCCTCGGTCCGCGACGCTCGGCACCGCGGTGGCCGAACTGATGCGCCACCGGGTCGGCGCCCTCGTGGTGTCACCCGGCGACGGGACCATCGAGGGCATCCTGTCCGAGCGCGATGTCGTCCGCTGCCTGAGCGAGCTCCACGCCGACGTCCTGTCCCAACCGGTGCATACGGTGATGTCCGCCGAGGTCCACCTCTGCACGCCCGAGGACAGCGTCGACTCGATCATGAACCTCATGACCGAGGAACGGATCCGGCACGTGCCCGTGGTCGTCGATGATCTTCTGGCCGGCATCATCAGCATTGGCGATGTCGTGAAGAGCCGCATGGGCGAACTCGAGAAGGACCGCAACGAACTCATGGAGTACATCACCGCACGGTGACCGGTCCCCGGACCCCCGGGCCCTCCGGTCGCTAGCATCCGGCCATGCCCACCGAGTCCCGAACGTTCGACATCGTCCTGCTGGGGGCCACCGGGTTCACCGGCGGGCTCATCGCCGACTACCTGGCGGCCAACGCACCGTCGGCGGTGACCATGGCCGTGGCCGGCCGCAACCCGGCCAAGCTCGACGAGGTCGTCACCCGGTCCGGCGGCCGGTTCGGCTCGATCGAGGTGGACGCCACCGACCCGGTGGGACTGCGGGCCATGACCGCCCGGTGCCGGGTGCTGATCACCACCGTCGGCCCATACATCCTGCACGGCGACCCGGTGGTGGCCGCCTGCGCGGACACCGGCACCGACTACCTCGACCTCACCGGCGAGCCCGAGTTCGCCGACCTCACCTACCTGAAGCACCACGCACGGGCGACGGCCACCGGTGCCCGCCTCATCCACGCGTGCGGCTTCGACTCGGTGCCCCACGACCTCGGTGTCCAGTTCACCGTCGACCACCTGCCCGAGGACGTCCCCCTGACCGTGCGGGGCTACCTCAAGATGCAGGGGACCTTCTCGGGCGGCACGGCGGCCTCCGCCCTCGAGATCATGGGTCGGATGCGCCAGGGCCGGACCACCCACGCCATCCGGCTCGAGGTGGAACCGGAGCCCGAGGGCCGGACGGTGACCGTCGCCACCGGCCGGATCGGGCGCGACGTGGCGACGGGCTGGTGGGTCGTGCCCATGCCGACCATCGACCCGCTGATCGTGGCCGAGTCGGCCCGGCAACTCCCCCGCTACGGACCGGACTTCACTTACTCCCACTTCATGGTCACCGATGGCGCGGCGGCCACTGTGGCCACCCTCGGCGGGATCGGCGCGCTGTTCGCGGCCGCCCAGATCCCACCGGCCCGTCGGGCCCTCGCCCGGCTCCGCCCGTCGGGCAGCGGCCCCACCCCCGAGCAGCGGGACAAGGCGTGGTTCCGGGTCCGGTTCGTCGGCGAGGGCGGCGGGCGCACGGTGACGACCGAGGTGGCCGGCGGCGACCCCGGGTACACCGAGACGTCCAAGATGATCGGCGAGGCGGCCCTGTGCCTGGCCGTCGACGACCTGCCGGAGACGGCCGGCCAGGTGACCACGGCGTCGGCGATGGGTCCGGCGCTGCGCCCCCGGCTGCAGGCGGCCGGCATCACCTTCACCGTCCTCGAGTAGTCCACCCGCCGGGTGATGGCCCGGGTGGCGAAAGGGCAACCCCGGTAGCGGCGCCGGATGGCAGACCGTCGTCGGGCCGTGGAAGGCTGAACCCCGGCCGTCCTCCCTCCTGGGGTGGCGGACCTCGGAGAGGCGGGCACGATGGGGACGGCACCGAGCACGACGTTCGGACGGCGCCGCAGGCTCCGTTGGTGGGTACCGCCGCCACTCGTCGTCGCCGCGTTGGTGGCGGGCTGGGCGGGGCCGGTGGTGGCGGCCACCCGCACCTCCCCCGCCTCGCTCGCCCCCTCCGCCTACCACCTCGCGACGTTCGCCCCCCACCTTCCTCGCGCCTTCCTCGGGTCCGGCGTCGGCACGCGGCGAGTCACCACCGTCGCCGGGCCCGGACTCCTCGGTCCGGGGCCGCTCCACCACGCGGGCGGACTCGTTCCACGGACGGGCTCGACCCCGCTGGTTCCCTCGCCGTCGTCACGCCTGGCGCCGCACCTCTCCCTCTCGTCGGGTCACCTGTTCTCGACCAACTGGTCGGGCGAGGTTCTCACGGGCAGCACCTACTCGGGAGTGTCTGCCCAGTGGGACGTTCCCGCCGTAGGAGCGATCATCAACGACGAATACTCGGCCACCTGGGTCGGCATCGACGGCACCAGGTCGTCGTCACTCATTCAGGCCGGCACCGCGCAGAACGCGGCAGGCGGTGTGTCCACCTACTTCGCCTGGGTCGAGCTGCTGCCCAACATGGCGATGCCGATCAACGGGACGGTTGCGCCCGGGGACTCGATGGCCGTCGCCATCGTCGAGACGTCGACGAACGTCTGGGAGGTCCAGGTGACGGACACCTCCCAGAACTGGACCTATCAGCACAGCTTCAACTACGCGACGCCAGGCACCTCGGCGGAATGGATCGAAGAGGCACCCACGGTCAACGGTGCCCAGTCGGCCCTGGCCGCCTACGTCCAGGTGCCGATCACCAACGTCGCGGCCAGCGCCGCATCCCTCCCCGATTCGGTACTGACCCCGATCTTCATGGTCGACCCGCAGTTCACCGGCATCATCTCCTGGCCGAGCCCCTATGACCAGGGCACCGATGCGTTCACCATGTCCTACGGGTCCCCTACGCCGGTCATCACCTCGGTCGACCCGTCCGGTGGGAGCAGCCAGGGGAGCACACTGGTCCTCCTGGACGGCCAGTACCTCTTCGCCGCGTCCACGGCCACCTTCGGCCGGACACCGTCCCAGGTCTACGTCGACGACGCCGACGGCACGGTCATGACGGCAGCACCACCAGGGTCGCCCGGCACGGTCGATGTCATTCTGGCCAGCGGAACGACCTCGAGCCATCCGACACCGGCCGACCGGTACACCTATTCGTCGTCGATCCCCCCACCCCCTCACGGGTACTGGCTGGTGGGGGCCGACGGCGGGATCTTCACCTTCGGCTCGGCCCAGTTCTACGGCTCGGCGGGCAACCTGTCGCTGCAGCGTCCTGTCACCGGGATCGACCCGACGAGCGACCAGAACGGTTACTGGCTGGTGGCGACCGACGGCGGGATCTTCGCCTTCGGTGACGCCGGCTTCCACGGGTCCATCCCCGGCCTCGGGATCGCTCCGGCCGGTACCATCGGAGCACCGCGGGTGCTCAACGCTCCGATAGTCGGCATGGTCCCCTCGGTCCACCGAAGGGGCTACTTCCTGGTGGCCGCCGACGGTGGCGTCTTCGCCTTCGGCGACGCGACGTTCTCCGGATCGTGCCCGGGCATCGGAGGCTGCGCCGGATCGGCAGTCGCCGTCATGCCCGACTCATCGGGCCAGGGGTACTGGCTCGTCACCGACTCGGGCAACGTCTACGCCTTCGGCGACGCTCCGTACTACGGCGGAGCGTCGTTTCCTGGCCCCTTTACGATCACCTCGGCGGTGCGCACGCCCGACGGCGGCGGGTACTGGCTCCTCTATGCCGACGGGCGGGTCGAGCCGGTCGGCGACGCCCGGTACTTCGGCTACGCCTCGCCCTACCTCCTGTCCGCCGATGCCTCGGCCATCTTCGCCACACGTACGGGCTTCGGGTACTGGGTGGCGGACCAGAGCGGCGGGGTCTACAACTTCGGTGACGCCCCCTACGACGGGAGCATGATCGGACATGTCCTGAATGCACCCGTCATCGCGGCCACGGGGTGGTAGAGATCAGGGCATGACCGACGCCACGCCGCCCGGACCCGGGGGCACGTTCCTGCCTAGTGCCGCCCGGCCGCCCATCGACGAGGCGGCCTGGGGGGTGCCGTCGACCGGCGAGTCCCGGTGGCCCCCCGTGGTTGCCGTGGTGGTGGCCATCGGGCTGCAGGTCGTGCTGCCCACCACCCTCATCCAGGGCCTCGGGCCCCGTTGGCTCATCCCCGCATTCGAAGGCGTGCTGCTGGTGGCGCTCCTCATCGCCAACCCGCACCGGGTGGACCGTGGCGAGTCGAACCTGCGGCTCCTGTCGCTCGCCATGATCGCCGTGATCACGGCGGCCAACGTCGTGGCCCTGGGCGAACTGATCCGGGCACTGCTCGACAGCCAGGTCGCAGGCGGACGGGTCCTCGTGTTCGCCTCGGTCCCCATCTGGCTCACCAACGTCATCGCCTTCGGGCTCTGGTACTGGGAGCTCGACCGGGGCGGGGTGACGGCGCGGATGCTGGAGAACCACCGCCGGCCCGACTTCCTCTTCCCCCAGATGTCGGTGCCCGAATCGTCCCCCGGGTGGGCGCCGAGGTTCGTCGACTACCTGTACACCTCGTTCACCAACGCCACCGCGTTCAGCCCCACCGACACCATGCCGCTCACCCCGTGGGCCAAGCTGCTGATGATGGTCCAGTCGCTGGCGTCGCTGTTGACCGTGGCCCTGGTGATCTCCCGGGCCGTCAACATCCTGAAGTAGCCCTCACCCCGAGGATCGAGTGGACCCTCTCAGGCGGTGCGGGCCGGCACACCCTTCAGCTCCTCCAGGATCCACGCCGGGTACGGCGACTCGTAAGCCGTCACGCCGAGGGTCACGCGGAGCTCGGCTATGGGGCGGTCCCACACCGTCTCCCACTCGACTCCCATGAGCGGCGGTGTCTCCCGTCCGTGGCGGTAGCCGGTGAGGATGGTGTCGAGGGTGAAGGCGAAGGCGTCGGGCTGGGTGAAGGCCACCTTGGCCAGGACCATGCCGAGGAACATCGAGGAGTACTGGTGGCCGAACTGGGCCATCTGGAATCCCGACACCGACACCTCGTGCAGGCCCGACGTCTTGTGGTCGGCCACCAGGTGCCAGATGTCGTGGCACTGCAGGATGCGGACGTTGAGGTAGTCGAGCGGGTAGGGCAGGTCGGCCAGGCCGAGGGCGTCGCGGTCGAGCACCTCGAGGTCGAACCCGTTGTCGACGACGAACGAGTGCATGGCCCCGCCCAACGAGTCGGCCGGGCACCGGGCCAGGTCGTCCACCGTGAACCGGGGCGGCACGCCGGTCGCCGCCGCCTCGGCGACACCCGGGTAGCGCAGGGCCATGGCCGCCACCCGCGCCTGGAACTCCGGCGGGAGGTGCTCGGTCAGCGCTGCGGTGCGCACCGTGATATCGGCCGGGTCGCTGCCGGCTTCGGGGTCGAACACGAGGTCGCGCAGGCCGGCCCACAGCTCGTCGGACACGGCACCGGGCGCGCCTGGCGCGGCGACGGCCGGCCCGTCGGGTGCGACCCCCAACCAGCCCTCGCACAGCCCGTCGTAGATGTCGACCAACGGTTCGGGCGACACGACCGCGACGTACAGGGCGAGCGAGGCCACGCGGAAGGCGGCATCGGCGTCGCCGGCGCGCAGCGCGCGGGTGTCGGCCACGGCGGCATCACGGCCGCCGCCGGCCAGGACCATTTCCGGAAATCGCTCCCAGGTCATTTCGGCATCGGCCATCGACATCCCCCTGTATCGCTCGGCGCTCGGCCCCCGGCATCACCAGTAGCCCCAGCGCCTCTGTCACCAGGTGCTGCGTGCAACGTACCACCGCCGAGCCGCCGGCTGAAGGGGTATCGGGTGCGACGGGAGTGCGGTTTCGTCTCCAATGGGAACACTCCGCACCGGACGTCGGACGGTGTGGGAGCCTGACCCGGTGGACGAGCCGACGAGCGACCTGGACCCCGCCGACTGGGACCCCCGGGACCCGGCCTTCCGTGCCGATCCGATCCCCTGGTACCGCGCCCTGCGACAGAAGGCTCCGGTCTACGGTCACGAGGAGATCGGCGTGGTGCTGTCCCGCTACGAGGACATCGACCGGGTGCTGCGCGACCGGCGGTTCGGCGTGGCCACCCCGTCGCCGTGGCGCGAGGTGTTCGCGGCCGGCGCCCCGCCCTCGATGCACCTGCTGTCGGAGAACTCCCTCCTCTTCATCGACCCGCCCCAGCACACCCGCGTCCGCGGACTGGTGGCCCAGGCCTTCACCCCGCGACGCATCGAGGCGCTCCGGCCCCGCATCGAGGCCATGATCGACGGGGTCCTCGACGGCCTCGCCGGCCGCCCGACGTTCGACGTACTGGAGGAGGTCGCCTGGCCGCTCCCGATCATGGCCGTGACCGACCTGCTGGACGTGCCCGCCACCGACCAGGAGCTCCTGCACCGCTGGACCCACGCCATTGCCGCGGTGGACGAGCTCCCCCTCGAGTTCGAACTCCTGCCGGCGGCCGGCGTGGCGGCCGACGAGTTCCTGGCCTACGCCGGCGACCTGGTGGACGAGCGCAGGCGCCACCCGGGCGACGACCTGATCTCCGGGCTCATCGCCGCC
This sequence comes from Acidimicrobiales bacterium, assembly GCA_036511155.1. Taxonomy (GTDB): domain Bacteria; phylum Actinomycetota; class Acidimicrobiia; order Acidimicrobiales; family RAAP-2; genus Bog-756. Next base: position 547 of record DATCCR010000206.1, on the reverse strand, counting down.
GAGGAGGACGGCCGGACGTTGTCGCGCGACGAGCTCCTGTCGATGATCGTGCTCATCCTGCTGGCCGGGCACGACACGACGGCCAGCCTCATTTCGACAGCGTTGTGGCTCCTGCTCGCCCATCCCGACCAGGCCGACGAGGTCCGCAACGACCCCGGCGTCGTGCCCAACGCCATCGAGGAGGTGCTGCGCTACCTCGGCCCGCTCCAGGTGGCCTCCGGCGGGGGCAGGTGGCCCGACGAGCCCGTCACCATCGAGGACACGGTGATCGAACCCGGCACGCCGGTCCGCCTGCTGCTCGGCTCGGCCAACAGGGATCCGGCGCAGTACGGGGACCCGGACGCCTTCGATATCCACCGCCCGTCGATCCGCCACCTCGCCTTCGGGCGTGGCCTCCACGTGTGCCTGGGCTCGGCCCTCGGCCGACTCGAGGCGCAGGAGGTGGTGCCCGCCGTGCTCCGGCGATTCCCCGACCTGCAACTGGTCGACGACCAGCCGACGTGGCGGCCGTCGTTCGTGGTCCGCCAGCTGGCGGCACTCCCGGTGG
>DATCCR010000205.1:0-4764 GCA_036511155.1 Acidimicrobiales bacterium | reverse complement strand
CGACGCCGGTGCCCCGCCGCCGTCCGGGCCGTCCGTGGCGCTCATGCGGCCCCCCGGGCGCCGGCACCGAGGGCGCCGGCGGCCAGCGACGGGTCGCCCCCGTAGGCGGGGCAGAAGTCGCGGAACCGGCAGAAGCGGCACAACGGGCCGGTCTTCGGCCGGAAGTCCTCGTCGCGGCATGCCCGCTCGATGGCCGACCACACGGCCAGGGTCTTCGTCCGCTGCCCCCGCAGCCCCTGCTCGGACGGCTCGGCGGTGATCACGGTGGGCTCCTTCAGATGCAGGAGCTTGACCTGCACGGGTCGGCGGCCGAGGACCTCTTGGCACAACAAGGCGTAGGTCTGGACCCCGGTCAGCTTGCCCTGCACGTAGGCGGGACCGGGCGCCCGCCCCGTCTTGTAGTCCACGACGACCAGGTCGCCCTCGGGCGTGAGGTCGAGGCGGTCGAGGATGCCGCGGAGCCGGACGTCGCCCAGCTGCGCCTCCAGGGTGAGCTCGATGCCCACCGGAGTGATCTCATCGGGGTCCTCCAGGAGGAAGTAGTTCGACACCAGCTGCTCGCTGTCGGCCAGGAAGGCGGCGGACTCTTCGGGGGCGAGCCCGAGGGACAGGTAGTCGGTATCCGACTGGAGGGCGGCCCACGCCGCATGCAGTTCGGCCCGTGCGGCGGCAGGTGTCCGGGATCCTTGCGGATGGTTCCAGAACAGCTGTTCGAGGGCGCTGTGGACCAGCGTGCCCTTGACCGTCCACACGGTGGCCGGGTCGGGCAGCCGCTCGATGGCGGTGAACCGGAAGGCCAGGGCGCAGTCGCGGAACGAGGACACCTTGGATGGCGAGAGCGACCGGGGGGGATCGAAGGGCACGTGCAGAGACTAGGACGGGGTTGTGCCGTCGGTGGCGTCCAGCGCCCCGAGGACACCCGCCGCCACGTCGTCCGGCCGTTCGAGTGGACCGAAATGCGTCAGTCCGGGGTAGGACACGACAGAGGCCCGGGACATGCGATCGGCGTCGGCGGCCATGACGTGCTCGCCGAAGGCGTCGGTGTCCTCCCCGTAGGCGAACGTCACCGGGCAGAGGACTTCGTGCAGCCGGGCGAACGCGCCGTTGGCGAACCCGTGCACGTAGACCTCGGCCTCGTCGTTGCGCCCACACCGGAGCCGGACCTCGTGGCCGTCCCCGCCCTCGTCGGTAGGGATGACCTCGAAGCCGTCCTCGACATAGCGCTTCAGGACCTCGGGGTCGAGGCCGCCGAAGGGCGGCTTGGAGGAGAAGTTCACGAAGGCGTCCTCGGTCGACGGGAACGTCTCCCTCCGACGGCGGGCCCCGGTGGACAGCTGGTTCTCCTTGACCGGGAACTGCACCGACTGGACGGGCACCACCACCGGCTCGAAGAGGAAGAGGCCCCGGAAGGTGCCGGGACGGGCCTGCTCGGCGAGCAGGAGCGAGGCGCCGCCGCACGAGTGGCCGAAGCCGGCCGCACCCTCCAGTCCGAGCCGGTCGACGACGGTCAGCACGTCGGTGGCGAAGCCCGACCAGGCGAAGTCCCCGTCGACGGGGCGCCCGGAGCGGCCGTGTCCCCGCAGGTCGAGGGCGTGACACCGGAAGCGGCCCGAAAGTGCCCGGGCCAGGGGCAGGAGCACCCCGGCGCAGAAGCCGGTGGCGTGGACGAGGAGGAGGTCGTCACCGGTCCCGCCGAAGTCGTAGACGGCCAGATCGACGCCGTCGGGGGTGACGCAGGTGAGGGCGGGGGACGAGCTGTCGTCCGGTCCGGTGGGCACGGGGTGACGGTAGCCGACCGGCTGCCGGACCCGGACGCCCGAGGGGCCCCGCGTGTCGCCAGAGGCGACTTCCGACCGACTAGACAGTAGGCACCATGTCCTCCACCTTGAACAACTTCCTCCTGCATTACAGCTACTTCGCCGTCTTCATCCTGAGCTTCATCTCGTCGATGGGCATCCCGGCCGGATCCGAGGTCGCCATCATCGGCGGCGGTGCTCTGGCCAGCGGCGAGGTGCACAAGCTGATGAGCAACGGGCAGCCTCCCGAGTTCTTCCACCTCTCGCTGGTCCTGGTGATCCTCCTCGCGCTGCTCGGCGAGGTGCTGGGCTCGATGGTCGGCTACCTCATCGGCCTGAAGGGCGGCCGGGTAGCCGTCGACAAGTGGGGCAAGTACCTCCTGCTGACCCACAAGGACCTCGACCGGGCCGAGGCGTGGTTCAACCGCCACGGCGACCCCCTGGTCCTGTTCGGCCGGTTCATCCCGCTGCTGCGGTCGTTCGTGTCGTTCGCCGCCGGCCTCGCCGAGATGGCCTTCGCCAAGTTCATGGTGTTCACCGTCATCGGCTGTGCGGTGTGGTGCACGGCGCTGTCGCTGCTCGGCTATTCGCTGGGCAGTACCTACGACAGCGTGCAGAAGAAGTTCAGCTACGCCTCCTATGCGGTGGCCATCCTGGCCGTCGTGGCCGTGGCCCTGCTCATCTGGCACCGGGTCCGCACCATGCGAGAGGAACGCTCCTGAGCCGGAGCGGGTCGGCGGGGGCCAAGAAGGCGGCGCTCCGGGCCTCGGAGCACCTGGAGCGCACGGAGACCTGGAACGGCCTGCGGGCCGGCGACCGGGTGGTCGTCAGCGGACTGGCGATGCGCGGGGCGACGTGGGAGTTCCGCGCCCATGTCGTGAACACCAACAACGGCACGGAGTCGGTCGAGGTCGTCGGCGGCCGGCCGGGGGACCGCACCATCCGCTCCTTCGGCCCCGAGCGCATCTTCGCGGCCAAGGGCAAGCGGTCGACGAGCGCGGCCAAGGCCGCCGCCGGGGAGCTCCCGCTGGCCGAGGCGCCCCAACTCCCTCTCGGGTGACCGGCTGCCGCGAGCGTGGGCTCCATTAGGGTGCGGGCATGGCGACCGTCACCTTCTTCCACGCCCATCCCGACGACGAGGCGATCGCCACAGGGGGGACGATGGTCTCCCTGGCCGAGCAGGGCCACCGGGTCGTCCTGGTGACGGCCACCCGGGGCGAGCTGGGTGAGGTGACCGACGGCTTCCTCGACCCGGGGGAGAACCTGGGTGAGCGGCGGGCCGTCGAGCTGGCCGAGGCCGCCCGGGTGCTCGGTGTCGCCCGGCAGCTGTTCCTGGGCTACGAGGATTCGGGCATGGAGGGCGAGCCCAGCGCCGTGCGACCCGGCTGCTTCGCCACCGCGGACGTGGACGAGGCGATCGGTCGCCTCGCCGCCATCCTCGAGGAGGAGGCCTCCGACGTGCTGGTCGTGTACGACGAGCACGGGGGGTACGGGCACCCGGACCACGTCCAGGTGCACACCGTGGGCATGGGCGCCGCCGACCTGGTCGGGACCCCGGTGGTGTACATGACCACCATGGACCGGGACTTCATGATCGAGCTCCGCCGCCGGGCCGCCGAGTCGGATGTCGGCCCCGAGGACAACCTCGAGGGGGCCGACACCATGGGCGAGCCGTCGGCACGGATCACCACCGAGTTGGACGTCTCCAAGTGGGTGATGACCAAGCGTGACGCCATGCGGGCCCACGCCAGCCAGATCGCTGAGGACAGCTTCTTCCTGTCCATGCCGGACGACCTGTTCGCCACGGTGTGGGGCCAGGAGTGGTTCATCCGTGTGAGGCCCGAGCCCGACGGGTTGGGCGACGGCGTGCGCGAAGGTGGGCTGATGGTCGACGGTGTAGGACGCACCCTCGGCGGGGGAGCCGTGCGGGAAGGAGCGGAGGGATGACCAGACACAAGGTGCTGCGGGTCCACGGGGGCCGACTGGTGGTGGCCGAGCGGCGGGTCGAGCTCGAGTCCGAGCTCGATGCCCTGGCCGTCGAGGGCTACACGCTCGTCAACTCGTTCGCCATCGACGACAACGTCTACTTCGTGATGGCCGCCGCCGACTGAGCGGTCACGGCGGCAGGCGCCGCCGTTTCCCCGGTGTCTACGATCGGGCCGAGCGATCTGCAGCTACGACCCGCAGTTACGACTCGGTGTAGGCGGCGATGGAGACGACCCGGTCGCGGCCGGAGTTCTTCGCCTGGTAGAGGGCGCGGTCGGCCCGCTCGATGAACGAGGTCGGGTCCTCGATGCCGTCCCAGCTGGTCAGCCCGGCCGACAGGGTCACCCCGAGCTCGGCGGTGGAGTCACGACCCCCGGCCCGCAGGTGGTCGAGGAGGTGGTGACCCCCGATGATGTCGGTGTCGGGCAGGACCAGGCAGAACTCCTCGCCGCCGAAGCGCGACACGAGGTCCTGGTCTCGCGTGTTGGACACCATCATGGCGGCCACCGACCGCAGGACCGTGTCGCCGACCACGTGGCCGTAGCGGTCGTTGAACTCCTTGAAGTGGTCGAGGTCGATCATGGCGAGCGTCAGCGGTGTGTCGGCCCGCAGGGCGTGGGCCATCTCCATCTCGATCCGCTCCATGAGGCTGCGCCGGTTGGCCAACCCGGTGAGCGGGTCGGTCCGGCTCTCGGTGTGGAGGCCGTTCACGAAGTTGGCGCGGCTGGTGACCCGCAGGAACGCGGCGGCCAGCAGCCCGGCGGCTTCCACCGTGTGTGCGTCGGTGCCGGCGACGGGTAGCGAGCGCTCCACGATCATCACCAACTCGCCGTTGGCGGCATAGCCGACGGGCACCACGCAATGGCGGGGCTCGATCTGAACGGTGTTGTGGGCGAGGGCGGTGGACACGGCGGGCAGAAGGGCCAGGTCGCTGCAGTCGATCTCGACATGGGGCCAGGCGGCCACCAGGACGAAACGTTCG
>DATCCR010000204.1:0-22913 GCA_036511155.1 Acidimicrobiales bacterium | reverse complement strand
GCCGGGCACCAGGCGGGCGGAACGGGGCCGCTCACGGGCGCCGGTGGCCAGCAGGACCACGCCTGGGCGCACCACTTCGAGGCCCGACGGCCCGACCAGGGTGGCCGTCCCGTCTGGTGCCACCCCGGCGACGGTGGTGGACAGCCGGAGGACGGCGCCAACCCCGGTGGCCCGGGCGGCCAGGTGGCGGGCGTAGGCCGGACCGGTCATCGACCTGTGCAGGTCCTGGAGGCCGAACCCGGTGTGGTCGCAGTGCCGCGGCACCCCGCCGGCGGCCGCCTCCCGGTCGACCACCACCACCGGGCCCACCCCCCGGGCGGCCAGCTCGTGGGCGGCCGACAGCCCCGCCGGGCCCGCCCCCACGACCAACACGGCCGGATCGGTCACGAGTCGGTCACCGGGGCACCCGGGTCAGGTCGGCCGGGTCGGTGCCCGTCTCGGCGGCCACCAGGGCCACCACTGCGGCCCCGCAGTAGAAGCCCTGGCAGCGTCCGTTCATCGCCCGCGTACGGCGCCGGACACCCCCGAGGTCGGTCGCCGGGACCGGGGTGTGGCAGGCGTCGCGCACCTCGCCCCGGCTGACCTGCTCGCAGTGGCAGAGCGCCGTGCCGTAGGCCGGGTCGGCGTCGATCCGGGCCGGGTCGCGCAGCGGCCGCACCTGCGACTCGCCCAGCGGCGCCACCACCGGCGGCTCCGACTCCACCAGGGGACCGGACCATCCGGCGCCGGCGTCGTCGAGCAAGCCGGCCACGTACTCGGCGACGGCCAGCGCCGAGGTGAGCCCGGTCGAGCGGATGCCGCCCACGGTCACGTACCGCTGGTCGGCGTGCAGGTGGATCTGGTAGTCGCGGTGCTCGGTGGCGGCCCGCAGCCCGGCGTAGGTGGCGGTGACCTCCTCGTCGAGCAGGTCCGGCAGGATCCGGCGCCCGGCGGCCAGCAGTCCCTCGATCCCCTCCGCGGTGGTGCCCGTGCCGGTCCGGTCCTCCAGGTCCTCGGCCGTCGGGCCCAGGAGCACGTTTCCCCACGTGGTCGGCGCCACCAGCACCCCCTTGGTCCGGGTGGTGGGGACGGGGAGGAGGATCCGGGCGAGGAGGTGGCGGGCCAGTTTGTCGAACACGATCAGCTGGCCCCGCCGGGGGGAGACGGTGAAATCGTGGTGGCCGAGCAGGGCGTCGATCCGGTCGGCACCGAGGCCGGCCGCATTGACCAGCCACCGGGCCCGCACCACGCCGTCGGGCAGGCGGACCTCATGGCCCTGGGCGCCGACGTCGACCCCGGTGACCGGCGCTCCGAGGCGAAGGACGGCACCGGCTCCGACAGCCTCGGTGGCGAAGGCCAGGGTGACCGACCACGGGTCGATGATCCACTCGCCGGGCACGGCCAGTCCCGACCGGGCGTCAGGCCCGAGACGGGGCTCGCGGGCGCGCACCTCGGCCGCGTCGACCAGCACCGCCTCCCGGTAGCCGGTGGCCTCGGCCTTGGCCAGTACCGTGGGCAGCGTCGCCTCCTGCTCGTCGTCCCAGGCCACCAGCAGCGCGCCGGTCGGCTCGACGGCGATGCCGGCGGCCGCCGCGTAGTCGGCGAGGAGGTCGCGTCCCCGGCGCACCAGGTGCGACTCGAGCGAGCCCGGCTCGGTGTCGAACCCCGAGTGGAGGATGGCCGTATTCGCCTTCGACGTCCCGTCCCCGACGTCGGCGGCCCGGTCGAGCACGACCACCGAGGCACCGGCGCGGGCCAGGTGACGGGCGATGGCACAGCCCACCACCCCGGCCCCGACGACGGCGACGTCGACCGCCGGCCCAACGTCCGCCTCCGCCCCCTGGTTGGTCGGCGACACCACCGCTCAGGCCCGGTCCGAGGCGGCCACAGCTCGCTCGGCCGCCGCCGTGAAGTGGGCCAGGCGCTCGGCGGCCTCGTCGGCGCCCATCTGCGGCTCGTAGCGGGCGGCGGGCGGCGGGCTCGGGACCCGAGGGGCCGCGCCGGTGCCCTCGAGGCCCAGGCGGGCCAGCGCGGCGACACCCAGCGCGGTGGCGTGGGGGGAGGCGAACACCTCGACCGGCACCTGCAGGAGGTCGGCCTGGTGCTGCATCAGGAACGTGGAACGGGTGAGGCCGCCGTCGACCCGCAGCTCGACCAGTGGACCGCCCAGGTCGTCGGCCGCAGCCTCGGCCAGGAGTGCGACCTGGGCGGCCAGGCCCTCGAGGGCGGCCCGGACGACGTGGGCCGGCGACGTGTGGAGGTCGAGGCCCTCGAGGGTGCCGGCGGCGGTTGGGCGCCAGTAGGGGGCGCCGAGGCCGGCCAGCGCCGGCACCATGGTCACCCCCGACGAGTCCGGGACCGAGGCGGCCACCACGTCGAGGTCCTCGGCGGCCCGCAGGAGGCCCATCGAGATCAGCCACGTCACGGCTGCGCCGGCCGTGTAGCTCTGGCCGTCGAGGCAGTAGGCCGCCGATCCGGGCACTTCCCAGGCCACGGAGGCGGACAGGCCGTGGGTCGACCGCCGCGCCGTGGCGCCGGTGGTGACCAGGAGGAATGCTCCCGTCCCGAACGTGCACTTGGCCTGCCCGGCTGCCAGGCAGCCCTCGCCGACCAGGGCGGCCTGCTGGTCCACGGCCAGGCCGGTCACCGGGAGGGGCGGCCCGAACGCCGCCGTCGTGCCGACCGGGGTGGCGCACCCCACCACGTCGGGCAGATCGTCCGCGTCGAGGTCGAAGATGCCGGCCGCCTCGTCCGACCAGGTCCGGGTGTCGAGGTCGAGGACCATGGAACGCGACGCGGTGGTGACGTCGGTGACGAACCCGCCGGTCAGGGCGTGGAGCAGCCAGGTGTCGGAAGTGGTCACGACTCCCTCGGTGGTCCGGTTCCGGCGCAGCCAGGCCAGCTTCGGCGCCGAAAAATAGGGGTCCAGCGGCAGCCCGGAGATCGCCCCCAGTCGGTCGCGGTGGGCCTCGAGGTCCTCGGTCACCGACGTGGCCCGCCTGTCCTGCCACGACAGCGCCGTGGTCAGGGGGCGGCCCGAGGTGCGGTCCCAGGCCAGCACGGTCTCCCCCTGGTTGGCCAGGCCGATCCCGTGCACCACCACGCCGGCCTGGGCGATGGCTGCCCGGCCGGCGGCCATGACGGACGCCAGCAGCTCGGCGGGATCCTGCTCGACGGCGCCGTCGCCTGCGGCCGCGGGGTGCACCGGGCACTCGGCCACGCTCAGGACGTCACCGTCGTCCCCCACCACCAGCGCCTTGGTGGCCGAGGTGCCCTGGTCGATGGCCAGGATGTTCACGCGGCCGCGCCCTGTGGTGCCATCTTCGGGTCGACCGTCACGCCGCAACGCTAGCCACCCTGCCGAGCGGGGTCCCGATCCCGACCGACCCCCGGGCGCGGGACTCCCCCGGGGTGGCCGGCGGAACCGGCTCCCGGGGGAGTCCTCAGACTGCGACCGTGGTCGGGATCAGCTGCTGATCCCCACCGCCAGCTTCTGGGTGACATGGGCGGCACCCGAGGTGGCCGTCACCATCACCGCGTGCGTCCGGGCCGTGGCCAGGGGCTGACCGGAGATGGTGGCCGTGCCGTTCCCGTTGTCGTGGAACGTCAGTCCGGCCTGGTCACCGCCGAGGGTGGCCGCGAGGGCCACGCCCGACCCGGCTCCCGTCGTGGTGATGGTGAAGGACTGCCCCGCCCCACCACTCTTGGAGAAGCTGGCGGACGCCGACGAGGAGATCGCCAGCACGTGGACGGTGAACGCCTGGGTCGTGTCGGCGAACTGGCCGTTGTTGGCATGGACGGTGAAGGTGAAGTTCCCACCACCGGCCGGGCCGACACCGGCGAGCTTGGCCGTTCCGGACTTGTTGCCCGTCAGCGCCTTGAACGTCATCCAGGCCGGGAGGCCCGACACCGTGACCGTGGCAGCCGGGTGGCCGCCGGTCGTCACCGTGAAGTTCACCTTCTTGCCTGCCGCGATCTGCACCGAGGCAGCCGAGGTGATGGTGGCGGTGTTCGATGACACGACGAGGGTGAAGGACTGGGTCCCGTCGGCGAACGCCCCGTTATGGGCGGAGAACGTCACGTTCGTGCTGCTGGCGCCGGTCGGGGTGCCCGAGAGCACGCCGGTGGCGGCATTGAACGTCACGCCGGCCGGCAGGGCGCCGGTCTCACTCAGCGTCGGCGCCGGGGTGCCGGAGGCCGTGACCGTGAAGGTACCGGCCACGCCCACGTGGAACACCGTGGTGTTGGCCGAGGTGATCACGGGTGCGGCACTCGAGGTGATGGCGATCGGCCAGAAGCCGGGCTGGCCGGCATGGGCCGGGTCCGACGTGTAGGACACGATCCACGGAGTGAGGTTCAGGGGTCCGGTCCCGCCGGTGGCCGAGCAGCCGGCGGTGTTCGGCCCACTGGCACAACCCCACCAGTTGTTGGCCGCGGTGAGGGCGCCGGTCGACACGCTCCCGATGCCGCCCGAGGTCACACCGCCGAGGCTGTTGTGCGACACGGTGGCCGTGGTCACCCCGACGTTGTTGGTCGCATCGGTGAAGATGTCGGCCGAGTCCGCCGTCGTGGCCGAGATGCCGCTGATGGCGTTGTTGGTGATGACCGGCGAGGTCGTGTTGCCCTCGAGCCCGATGGCATGGGCCCAGCGGCCGTTGAGGGTGTCGATGGTATTGCCCACCACCAGGGCCCCCGAGGACGGCCGGTTGAAGATGAGGCCGTAGGAGCCCCACGCCGCGCTCTGCACGTTCGTGATCCGGTTGAGCCCGATGACCAGGCCCGTGCCGGTCAGCGTGCTGCCGGAGTCGCCGACCTGGATGCCCTGGGCGGACTTGTGCTGCGTGCCGGTCGAGGTGATGTTCTCGATCAGGTTGCGGGCCACGGTCACGCTGTTGGGCGTCGCCGTGTTGTTGGCGGAGACATTCACACCGATCGGGTTGCCGGCCTGGGTCCCGGGGTTGCTGCCCGAGGTGGTCATGCCGGTGATGATGTTGTCGGCGACCGTGGCTCCGCTGGCCGTCGGGTCGATCTGGACACCGAAGGCGGCACAGGAGCTGCACGTCACGGGGGCCGTCTGCTGGATGGTGAAGCCGTCGACCGTCACGCCGGGCGAGCTGATCTGGACGGTGTAGTCGTTGCCCGCGGTGTTGGTCGAGATGACCGACTCGGGTCCACGGGCGCCGGTGCCCGGCTGGGTGGCGTTGGCGCCGGCCAGGGTCAGCGGCTGGGTGATGTGCACGTTCTCGTTGTAGGTGCCGGGACCGACCAGGACCTGGCCACCCGAGGACACCGTCGAGACGGCGTGCGAGATGGTGGCGAACGGCGAGTCGGCGACACCGGCGTTGGTGTCGTTACCCGAAGGACTCACGTAGCACACGGTGGTGCAGGTGGACGTGGCGTTGAACTGCACGGCCGGCACGTCGTAGGGCGCCGACGTGTAGGGGGGCGAGTCGCCCCAGCAGCCGCTGTCGAACCGGAAGGTGCCCGTACCGCCGGCACCGTTGTCGCAGTAGAAGGGTCCGTAGGTGGTCGCCCAGTAGAGGCCGTTGGTCAGCGCGTTCGATCCGACCGTCACGTTGGTCGGGTCGAGGCTGACGGCCACGTTGAGGGAGTCGTAGGGACACCCGCTCGCCGACGTGAAGCAGGCCGTGGAGGTCCCGAGGGGTCCGCCGATGGCCGGGTCGCCGTAGCTCGAGGTGCGGATCTCCACGCCGTAGATGACCTTGTTGGGCACGGTGACGTCGCCCAGGTTCAAGGTGGCGTTGGTGACGATGCCGTGGTAGCAGGTCGAGTCACCGGCGTTGAACCAGGCCCCGCCGGTGCAGTTGACGTTGTCGGCGGAGGGCCGGTACGCCAGGTTGACCGTCTGGGTCACCGTGGTGATGAGGGCGCCCGGCGTGTTGTCCAGGTTGGCCGCGTAGAGGTTGAGGGTGATCGGCTGGGCGAACGTGGCGCCGGACGGCGTCACGCAGCTCGTGCCGCTCCCGGTGGCGCAGCCCCAGCTGTCCATGGAGACGACCACGTTGTTGAGGGTCCGGGAGGTCCCGGGGGCGAAGACGACCTGGTTGCCGATCTCCGTGGCCTGGGTGGCCTGGAAGGCGAGGGACGGCAGCTGGACCGACGCCGGGTCGGTGCTGTCGTAGATGGTCGTGGTGGGGGATGTCGCCCCGGCCACGGACGGGGGGACTGTGACCAGGCCCATGGTCATTGTCCCCACAATGACCGAGAGAACAGCAAGTAGTCGCCGCATGTATCTACCCCTTCAGGTGTGAAACCGGTAGCGACCGCCGGGGGCGGTGGATCCATTCGATGGACCCGCCAATCCGTCCGCCTTGACGCTTTCGCAACCCGCGCGGAACCGTTCCGCACCCCGGAGTGTGGTCCTGGCGCCCGGCCATTGCCATCATCAATTCTGACGGTTTACCGGCGTTGGGCGTGAACTCCCAGTTCAGAGGCGGTGAACCATTCCGGACGACCACCTCTGAGGCCTCGTGGCCACCACAGGCCGTGGCCGCGCCACCGACCGTGGCGTTCGAATAGCCATTCAGGGTTGCAAGTTGCCCGGGTGACCGTCACTACCCCGTCGATGGCGGAACCCAGGAGTGCCCGGGCATGCTGGTCGGATGGAGCGGAGCGGACCGATCGCCATCGTCGAGGCCGGGCCGGAGTCCGCCCGTGCGGTGGCCGGTGTCCGGCTCGACTTCCTGTCCGAACACCGCCGCCGTGAGCTGGGCCACGGCGGCGGGTTTGCCGCCGCCAACCGGCGGTGGGTGGACGAGGGCCTGCGGGCCGGATGGTACCGGGCGTGGTTGGCCGAGACGGACGGGGTGGTGGTCGGCGGGGCCGGCCTCCTCGTCAACCGGATGCCACCCTTGCCCGAGGACGAGCGGACGGCCGAAGCCTGGGTGATCGCCATGTGGGTTCGCCCCGACCACCGGCGCCGGGGACTCGCCACCGGGCTGCTCGACCGGTGCCGGACGGCGGCACGGGAGGCGGGGATCCGACGCCTGCTGCTCTGGGCCACCGCCGACGGCCTGCCCCTCTATGAGCACGAGGGGTTCACCTCGCCGGACCGGCTGCTGCACCTTCCCGTCCCCGAGTGACGTGGGACGGTGGCGGCCGGGCCCCATGGGCTCGACGGAGACGTGGTGGCGTCAGCCGCTCCTACACCCTCGCCATGTTGTCGAACCGGGCGTGGTGGCCGATGAAGGCCAGCCGGGTGGTGCCGGTCGGACCGTTACGGTGCTTGGCCACGATCACCTCGGCGGTCCCCTGCGTCTCGGCGGCGTCGGGGTTGTAGACCTCGTCGCGGTAGAGGAAGAGGACGACGTCGGCGTCCTGCTCGATCGAGCCCGACTCCCGGAGGTCGGCCAGCATCGGCCGCTTGTCCGGACGGCTCTCGAGGGACCGGGACAGCTGCGACAGCGCCACGACCGGCACCTCCAGCTCACGGGCCAGGATCTTGAGGCCGCGGCTGATCTCGGACACCTCGACCTGCCGGTTTTCCGAGCCGTGGCGGCCAGTCATCAGTTGGAGGTAGTCGATGACCACCAGACTGAGGCCCTCCCGGCTCTTGAGCCGGCGGGCCCGGGCCCGGATGTCCATGACCGTGAGGTTCGGGTTGTCATCGATGTAGATCGGAGCTTCGCTCATCCGGCTGATGGCGTTGCCGATCTTGGGCCAGTCGGCCTCTCGCAGCTTGCCGGTGCGCATGCGGCCGGCGTCGACCCGGGCCTCGGACGACAGGAGGCGCTGGGTGAGCTCCATGTGGCTCATCTCGAGCGAGAAGAGGAGTACCGGCTTCTTCAGTTTGACGCCGGCGTTGGCCACCATGCCCAAGGCGAAGGCGGTCTTCCCCATGGCGGGGCGGGCGCCGACCACGATCAGGTTCGAAGGCTGGAGCCCGGCCAGCTGCTCGTCCAGATCGGTGTAGCCGGTGGCCAGTCCGGTCACCGACTCGCTCCGGCTGAAGAGGTGCTCGAGGTGGTCGAGGGTGGCCCCCAGCAGCTCCTCGAGCGGGGTCATGGTGTCCACCACCCGGCGCTGGGCCACATCGAAGACCAGGCTCTCGGCCCGGTCGAGGACCTCACTCACGTCCTCGGGCACGCTGTAACCGAGTTCCGAGATCTCGCCCGCCACGGCCACCAGCCGGCGGAGCAGGGCCAGCTCCTCGACGATCTTGGCGTAGTACTCGGCGTTGCCCACCGACGGCGTGTTGGCCTGGAGGGTGACGAAGACCGAGGTGTCGCCGATCGACTCCAGCAGCTCCCGTCGGCGCAGCTCCTCGGTGACGGTGACCCAGTCGGCGGGCTCGCCCCGGCCATAGAGCGAGGTGACAGCCTCGAAGATGTACCCGTGGGACGCCTTGTAGAAGTCCTCGGCCTTGCAGTTCTCCATGGCCGAGGCGATGGCATCACGGGAGAGCAGCATGGCGCCGAGGACCGACTCCTCCGCCTCGAGGTTGTGAGGCGGGACGCGACCGGCCGTGCCGGCACCTCCGGGGCGGGGGGTGAGCAGGCGTCGCGGGCGTGTGTCGTCAAAGGCTTGAACCATCGTGCGTCAACCCTCGCCGATCGTGCCTGTGGAACGTAAGGGCATCTTCCTGCGGATACCCGTGGTCGCGTCTGTGGACGGACCGTGGAAAACCTGGGCCACCCTGCGGACGGATCTCTCCATGGGGACATCATCGCCAGAGGGTGTGACACCCACGGGGACCGACGCCACCCGGGTGGACCGGGCACGGAGCCCCGGACGGGCCGGCGCCGCGCCCCGGAACGCGCAGCGCCCCGGCCTGAGCCGGGGCGCTGCCACTGCGTCTGGTCGACCGACCGGCACAGGGCCGGCGGTCAGGAGGACGACGTCAATCCTCGGCGACCACGTTGACCGTGAGCTCGAAGACCACGCCACCGATCAGCTCGACGCGCACGTTGTGCTCACCGACCGTCTTGATCGGCTCCTCGAGCACCAGGTCGTGACGGTCGATGACCGCCCCGGTCTGCTCCTCGACATGGCGCACGATGTCGGCGGCGCTCACCGAGCCGAACAGCTTCTCGTTGGCGGCCCGGGCGGAGATGGTGATGGCGTTGCCGACCAGGGTCTTGGCCACGGTCTCCGAGCCCTCGCGGTCCCGGGCGTCCTTGAGGTCGCGCGACCGGCGCATGGCCGCGGCCTGCGCCTCGACGCCGTCCGAGGCGATGATGGCCTTGCCGGCGGGCAGGAGGTGGTTGCGGGCGAAGCCGCCGGCGACGTCGATGATGTCGCCGCGCTTGCCGACCCCGTCCACGTCAGTGCGGAGCAGGACCTTCATGACTCCTCACCTGCCCCTTCGACGATGACGATCTCCTCGCCGCTCTCGAGCTCCACGACCTCGACCTCGACCACCTCGACATGGGCCTCGACAGCAGCCTCGGCATCCAGGGGCGGCGTGCCGTCGGGGATGGCGCTCGATGCGCCGTCGGCGCCCAGCGTCCGCTCCTCGTCACGTCCGCGACGCCCGCCACCACCGGCGAAGCCGCCATCGCGGCCACCACGACCGCCACGGCCGCCGGGGCGCTCCGTGGTCGTCCGCTGGGTGTAGGGGAGCAGCACGAGCTCACGCGCCGTCTTGATGGCGATGGCGACGTCGCGCTGGTGCTGGGTGCAGTTGCCCGAGACACGGCGGGCCCGGATCTTGCCCCGGTCGCTCATGTACTTGCGGAGCATGGCGACGTCCTTGTAGTCGACCCACTCCACCCGGTCCTTGCACAGTGCGCAAGGCTTCTTCTTGACGCGACGCCCAGTGTCCTTGGGCGCCCGCCGTGCGGTGCTGCCTCCACGATCGTTGTTCCTGGCCATGACTAGAAAGGCTCCTCGCTGTATCCGTACCCGGAGTCGGCAGGTGCGCCGCCCCCACTCGACTGTCCGCCGGTGCCACTCGACTGTCCGCCGCGCCCGCCGCCGCCCGACGACGGCCCGTCACCGGGAGCGCGCCGCTCGTTCTTGGTGACCTGGGCGGTCGCCCAGCGGATGCTCGGGCCGACCTCGTCGGCCACGACCTCCACCTTCGAGCGCTTGTCGCCGTCCGGGGTCTCCCAGCTGCGCTGCTCGAGGCGACCGGTCACGATGACCCGCGAGCCGCGAGTCAGGGACTCGGCGGCGTTCTCGGCCATCTCCCGCCAGCACACCACGTCGAAGAAGGACGTGGCCTCCTCCCATTCCTGGGTCTGTCGGTTCTGCCACCGGCGGTTGACGGCCAGCCCGAAGCTGGCCGTGGCCTGGCCGGTGTTGGTGAAACGGAGCTCGGGGTCGCGGGTGATGTTGCCCACCAGGGTGACTGCGTTGCCAGCCATGGTCAGCCCTCCCCGTTGGCGGCCGCGGCTGCGGCGGCGGCGCGGCGGCCGGCGACCTTGTCGGGCAGCCGGATGACCTTGTGGCGCAGGACCTCGTCGGCCAGCACGAACACCCGCTCCATGTCGGCGACGGCCGGAGGCTCGGCGTTCAGCTCGATGACGACGTAGTAGCCCTCGCGCTTGTGCTGCAGCTCGTAGGCGAAGGTCCGGCGTCCCCAGCGCTCGACTCGGCCGGGGTTGCCCCCCTTGGCCTTCAGCGCGGCAAGGGCCCGGTCGAGGACCCCGTTGACCGCGGCTTCATCCGCTGCGGTGTCGAAAATGACCATGGTTTCGTAGGGCCGCATGAACGGCTCACCTCCCTCTGGATCGGGTGCTCTGCACCCGAGCCCCACGGCGTGGGGCAGGTCGGACTATGACAACGACCACCTGTACGTGCTGCATGGTGGCCGGAACAGCCAGAGCACTCTAGCCGACGGTCAGTGGTACACCTCCGCGTCGGCCGGGAAGGCCCCGGACCGGACGTCGGCGGCGAAGGCGGCGACCGCCGCAGTGGCGTCGTCGGCCAGGGCCGCGTAGCGCCGGACGAATTTGGCGGTGCGCTCCGTCACCCCGAGCAGGTCGTGGAGCACGAGCACCTGGCCGTCACATCCGGCGCCGGCGCCGATCCCGATGGTGGGCACGTCGAGTGCCTCGGTCAGCGCATGGCCCACCTTTTCGGGGACGCCCTCGACCACCACGGCGAACGCCCCGGCCTCCACCAGGGCCTGCGCCCCGGCGATCAGGGCGGCAGCGGCCTCGTCGTCCCGGGCCTGGACCCGGAAGCCCCCGAAGGCATGGACCGACTGGGGGGTGAGGCCGATGTGGCCCATGACCGGGATTTCCGCGTTGACCAGTGCCTCGACCATGGGCGCCCGCACCGCACCGCCCTCGAGCTTGACGCACTGGGCACCGGCCCGGATCAGAGTGGCGCCGTTGCGCACGGTGTCGGCCACGTCCACGTGGTAGCTCATCCACGGCAGGTCGCCCACGATGAGCGCTCCCGGCTTCGCCCGGGCCACGGCGGCCACGTGGTGGGCCATGTCGCCGATGGTCACCTGGAGGGTGTCCTCGTAGCCGAGCACGACGTTGGCCACCGAGTCGCCCACCAGGATCATGTCGACCCCGGCGGCGTCGACGATGCGGGCCCCGGGGGCGTCGTAGGCGGTCACCATGACCAGGGGCTGGTGGCCGTCGCGGACCTTGGCGGCGCGGACCTTGGGGACGGTCACGGGCGCGGACCGTGGATCAGACATGTGCTTCCTCCTCTTCTACCGTCCAGCGCCCGGGGGCTGCCGGCGGCATCGGCGGGACGGGCCCGCGGAGTACGAGTGACTGCACCACCATGCTACTCCCGACCATCCCGCTCCGACAGGGGCTGACCGGTCGGACGGCCGTCCGGCGGGCGCCAGTGGAGCACCGCGGCCAGGGCGCGGTGGTCAGGCCTTGGTGCGGCTGCGTAGCGGCTTGCGGGCCACCGCGTCGACCCCGGCGCCGGCCGGGTACATGCGGGCCAGGTGGTTCCACCGGCAGCCGCAGCACACCTCGACGACATAGCAGACGACCGGCTCCTTGCGCCGCCAGTAGCGGGTCAGCTCCGTCTGCGTGGCCACGCAGCGGCCGCCGGCCGGCAGCTTCGAGCCGAAGACGAACGTCACCTCGACCAGGTCAGCCTCCTCGCAGATGGGGCACTGCTCGCCCATCGGGCGACCGAGGTTGGTGGCGGCACGGATCAGCTCGGGATGGGCGTCGCACACGTCGAGGCGGGAGAGCCGCCCCTTGCGGAACTCTCTGATGACCGAGTTCCGGGCAAGGAGGTACTCGACCTGTCCCCCGGTGGGGGAGGTCTGGATGCCATCGAGCGCTCCGGGTCGGAAGCTCACCGGGCCAGGGTACCGCCTGGCTCCCGGCGGGGCACCGGTTCCGGATCCGCCGGCCCAGTGGCCGACCCACCCCCCGACCGATTGCGGAAGTGGCGTTTCGATGTATCAGTCCGATACATCGAAATGATGTATCGTTGCAGGTATGCAGTTGGTGAACACCCCCCTCCGCGACGGCCGGAGCGCCTGAGATGCTCGAACTGGCCATCCTGGGCCTGCTGTTCGAGCAGGAGATGCACGGCTACGAGATCCGCCGGCGGTTGCGCGACGAGCTGGGCCTGTTCGCCAACATCTCGTTCGGCTCCCTCTACCCCGCCCTGTCCCGCCTCGAGCGGTCCGGAGCGGTGACCGTCACCGAGTCGGGCGGGGCCGCACCGGCGTCGATCCCGGCCACCGGGTCGCTCGGCGGCGAGCGAGCCGGCCTGCGGGCCCGCCGGTCGGGCGCCACCCTCGGGACCAAGCGGTCGCGCAAGGTGTACCGGATCACCGACCAGGGCCGGGCCCTGTTCGAGCAGCTGCTCGAGGGTGAGGAGCCGGCCGGTGCCGACGACGCCCGCAGCTTCGGCCTCCGCCTCGCCTTCGCCCGCCACCTGGCCCCCTCCGGCCGGCTGGCGCTGCTCGAGCGCCGCCGCGCCCAGCTGACCCGGCGCCTGGCCACCGACCTGGTGCGCGCCTCGGGTGACCGCCTGGACGTCTACACCCGCTCGCTGGTCGAGCACAGCACCGAGTCGACCGAGCACGACATCGCCTGGCTCGACCGCCTCATCGAGGCCGAGCGCCAGAAGCAGGCGCCGGCCCGCACCGACAGCACCCGCAGCACCGACCTTGGCGATCCCCATGCCGGGGACGCCATGACCTCGACGACTCCCTCGGGGGCGTCATGAGACCCAGCACCCCCCGGGGCGCGACCACATACATGAAGGGAACCACACGATGAGCAAGATCCGAGTGGCGATCGCCGGCGTGGGCAACTGCGCCAGTTCGCTGATCCAAGGCGTGGAGTACTACCAGGACGCCGTGGCCGGCGACGTGGTGCCCGGCCTGATGCACGTCGACCTGGGCGGCTACCACGTAAGCGACCTCGAGTTCGTCGCCGCGTTCGACGTGGACGCGGCCAAGGTCGGTGAGGACCTGGCCAAGGCCATCTTCTCCAGTCAGAACAACACCATCCGCTTCGCCGACGTGCCCGACATCGGCGTGGAGGTCAAGCGTGGTCCGACCCTCGACGGCCTCAACAAGTACTACCGGGAGATGATCGAGGAGTCGCCGGCCGAGCCGGTCGACGTCGTCGAGGCGCTGCGCGACACGGGCGCCGAGGTCCTCGTCTCCTACCTGCCGGTGGGCTCGGAGGATGCCCAGCGCTTCTACGCCCAGTGCGCCATCGACGCCGGGGTGGCCTTCGTCAACGCCATCCCGGTCTTCATCGCCTCCGACCCGGTGTGGGCGGCCAAGTTCCGCGAGGCCGGGGTTCCCATCGTGGGGGACGACATCAAGTCCCAGGTCGGGGCCACCATCGTCCACCGGGTGCTGACCCGCCTCTTCGAGGACCGCGGCCTCTCCCTCGACCACACCTACCAGCTCAACGTGGGCGGGAACATGGACTTCAAGAACATGCTCGACCGGGAGCGCCTCGAGTCGAAGAAGATCTCGAAGACCCAGGCCGTCACCAGCCAGATCCAGCACTCGACGCTGGGCGCCGACGACGTCCACATCGGCCCGTCGGACCACGTGCCCTGGCTGAAGGACCGCAAGTGGTGCTACATCCGCATGGAGGGCCGCAACTTCGGCGACGTGCCGCTCAATCTCGAGCTCAAGCTCGAGGTGTGGGACTCCCCGAACTCCGGCGGCGTGATCATCGACGCGGTGCGTTGCGCCAAGCTGGCCCTCGACCGGGGCATCGGCGGACCGCTGCTCGGCCCGTCGGCCTACTTCATGAAGTCGCCGCCGGTGCAGTACACCGACGACGTGTGCCACGAGATGGTCGAGGCCTTCGCCGCCGGTGACCCCGGGCCGGTCTGGCCCGAGGAGTGAGCCAGAGGGCTGATCCTCGGGTCCGCCCCGTCAGGGCCTGACCCTCAGGCCGTCCGGCTCCGGTCGGACCACCACACATCCAGACGACGGAAGGCCTCCTCCTCGCCGAGGGGGCCTTCGTCCATCCGGAGCTCGAGGAGGAAGGCCAGTGCCTGCCCCACCTCGCGGCCCGGCGGGATGCCCAGATGGGTCATGATCTCGGCCCCGTCGAGGTCGGGGCGCATGGCGTCCAGCTCCTCCTGCTCGCGCAGGGTGGCGATACGGGCGACGAGCTCGTCCATCCGGCGGTCGAGGGCCCGGGCCTTGGCCGCGTTGCGAGTGGTGCAGTCGCACCGGGTGAGCTCGTTGAGCCGGTCGAGCAGCGGCCCGGCATCGCGCACGTAGCGGCGGACGGCCCGGTCGGTCCAGCCCAGGCGGTAGGTGTGGAAACGCAGGTGGAGGTTGACCAGTTCGGTCACCAGGTCCACCTCGTCATTGGGGTAGCGCAGGGCCGTCATCCGCTTGCGGGTCATCCGCGCCCCCACGACCTCGTGGTGGTGGAAGGTGACCCCGCCGTCGACGAACGCGCGGGTGCGCGGCTTGCCCACGTCGTGGAAGAGGGCGGCGAGGCGCAGCAGGCGGTCCGGCGACGTCTTGTCGACCACGGCCAGGGTGTGGGCCAGCACGTCTTTGTGGCGGTGGATCGGATCCTGTTCGAGGGCCAGGCCGGGTAGCTCGGGCAGGAACTCGTCGGCCAGGCCGGTGCGGACCACGAACCACAAGGCGGTCGAAGGGACCGGGACCACCATGATCTTGTCCAGCTCGTCGCGGATCCGTTCGGCCGACACGATCGACAGCCGGCCGTGGTCGGTCCGCACGGCGGCCACCAGCTCCTCGGTGGGCTCCAAGTCGAGCTTGGCGATGAAACGGGCCGCCCGCAGCATGCGGAGCGGGTCGTCGGCGAACGAGACGGCGGGGTCGAGCGGGGTCCGCAGGCGCCGCTCGGCCAGATCGACCAGGCCGCCGAACGGATCGATCAGCTCCAACTCGGGCAGGCGGAGAGCCATGGCGTTCACCGTGAAGTCCCGCCGGGCCAGGTCGTCCTCGATGCTGTCCCCGAAGGCCACCTCGGGCTTGCGCGAGTCCGGATGGTAGGCCTCGGCCCGGTGGGTGGTGATCTCGTACTTCTGGTCGCCTCTCAGGCAGGCGATCGTTCCGAACCGCTTGCCCTGGGTCCAGATGGCGTCGGCCCAGCCACGCAGGACCGCCTCGATGTCGTCGGGACGGGCATCGGTGGTGAAGTCCAGGTCGTGGGCGATGTCGGTGGTCGGAGCGTCGCCGTCGGCCACGATGGCGTCCCGCACCGAGCCGCCCACCAGATAGAGGGTGTGGCCGGCCGGCCGGAAGCGGTCCGACAGGTCGGCAGTGGCGTCGACCAGGGGCCGGAGTCGCTCGGGGAACACGCAGCCGAGGGTAGTGCGACTGACATAGGCTGCGGTTCGACGTGGACCGGCAACCAGCCAGAACCTGCCCCCCGGGCGGTGACCCCGGCGGCACCGGCCCGGCCAGGGGAGGGTCCACCCCACACCCCGGGGCGCCGGTCGGCCATGCCCCCCGGCTGCGACTGCGGAGTGCCTGGATCCCGGGTGCGCTCATCCTCGCCGTCCTGCTCGTCGCCGGCACCGCCGCACTGCCGGCATCGGCGGGCGCCACCACGCCGCCGGGCGACGCCCGGGCCGTCTCGACGCCCGTGCCCACACCACCGTTGGTGCTCGAGTCCCAGACCGGGTGGGTGACCGAGGGGGTGAACTTCGACCTCCACCTCCGCACCTCGACCCCGGCGGTGCCGGCGGCCCGGCTCGGAATCACGGTGGCCGTCTACTCGTGCCTGTCGAGCATCTCCGGCTTCGACCAATCGACGACGTCGGCGTCGCTCGGAACCCCGGTGTCGTCCACCACCACCGCCCTGCCCGTCAGCTCGCTGGCCGTGCCCGGCGGGGGCCTCGACCTCGCTATGCCGGTTGTGGTGGGCAGCGGCGCGGCGTCGGGGGCCGCGGCGGCAGCACCCTTCACCATCCACCTCCTGCCGGTCGGCGAGCAGTGCCAGTCCTTTCCGGCCGGGGTGTTCCCGGTCCGCATCCAGCTGGTCGACACCTCGGGCCCCACGGTGCTCGGATCCTTCACCACCCATCTCATCTACAGCCAGGCACCCGCCACGACCCAGCGCCTGCGGGTGGCGGTGGTCCTGCCCGTCCAGATCACCCAGGGCGCGTCGCACCTCCCCACCCCGGCCGAGCTGCTGACCCGCCCGACGGCCGCCCTGGCCACCCCGACCGACCGCACCGTCGACGCGGTGACGGCCACCGTGGCCTCGGTCGCCGTTCAGCACCCGTCGGTCCCGGTGACCCTGCAGGTGAGCGGCCAGACCGTCGGGCTGCTGAGCACCCCGGCCCACCAGTTGACGATCAACCAACTCGGCCAACTGGCCGCCACTCCCGACGTGCACCAGCTGACGGCGGCCCCCTTCACCCCGGTCGACGCCACGGCGCTGGTCGACACCGGCCTGGCCACCGAGCTGGCCCTCCAGGTGGCGCGGGGCATCCAGGTGGTCAGCACCGCCACCGGCTACACGGCCCCCTCCGCGTCGGACGGTCAGGCCCCGGCCCTGGGTGCCTGGATCACCGGCGGAGGGCTCGACCCGGCCACTGTCGGCACACTGGCCGGCGACGGGTTCCAGCAGGTCGTGCTGCCGGCGTCCCAGCTGAGCGCCACCCCGACCGACGGCTCCACGACCGCGCCGTTCACCCTGGCCGGCGTTCGGGGTGCCGGGGTCACGGCCATGGCCTCCGACGACGACTTGACCGCACGCTTTGCCGCCGATCCCGGCAACCCGGTACTGGCCGCCCACCAGCTGGTAGCCGAGCTGGCCCAGCTGTACTACGAGTTCCCGAACGGCGTCACCCCACGGGCGGTGATGGCCGTAGCCCCGACCGGGTGGAACGACGACCCGGCCTTCGTCAACGCGCTCTTGGACTCACTACAGGGCAATCCGGTGATCCGGGCGGTCACCACCGCCCAGCTCTTCGCCCTCTTCCCCGCCCCGGCCACCTGCCGGTCGGGGTGCAGGCTCACGTCTACCGGGGTGGGCAACGGTCTGCCTGTGACGGCCATTCGGGCCCAACGCATCCGGGTCAACGGGTTCGCCGTCTCGGCGGTGGGCGTTCACGCCCTGGCGCTGCAGCTCGGCGACCTGGTGCTCGGAGGTGAGGCGGAGACTCTGCGGCCGGCCCAGCAGTCGGCGGTCCTGGCCAACGCCGGTGACGCCGTCGACGCCCAATTCGGCCAGCTGGCCGTGGAGGGCGACAAGACCGTCACGCTGACCGCCCGCAGCGGAAAGGTACCGGTGACCATCGTGTCCACCGCCCCGTACCCGGTGACGGCCACCCTGACCCTCAGCAGCGACAAGCTCCTCTTCCCCAACGGGCAGACCCAGTGGTCGACCGGGGTCACCCTGCTGCCGCGACACCAGAACGTCGTGTACGTGCGGGTCCAGGCCCGGACCTCCGGCGCCTTCCGACTCGACGTCAGCCTCCACGCCCCCTCCGGCCCGGTCCGCCTGGCCGCCGGTGAGCTGACCGTGCGGTCCACCTCGTCGTCGGTGGTCGGTGTGGCCCTGACCGTCGGGGCGGTGGTCGTTCTGGCCGTGTGGTGGTTCCGCACCTCGATGCGGCGCCGGGCCAAGCGCCGGGTCGACGAGGCGGCAGAGGCGGCGGCGCGCTCGGCCGGTGTCGCGGACGGGCCTGTCGGGGCCGGACCGTCGGACGGCACCCCGGCGGCGCCATGACCGACGAGGGCGGCTCCATCGAGGAGGGGGGCGCCGTCACCGAGGGCGTGCCCCGGGCCCCCACCCCACCGCGGGGTGCCACCAAGCGCCTGGCCGGTGCCACGGCCGGCATGGCCATCGGCACCACGGCGTCCCGGCTGACCGGGTTGATCCGCGTGGTTGCCATGGCGGCGGCGCTCGGCGGCGGAGGATTCGGCGACGCCTACAACCTGGCCAACACCACGCCCAACATCATCACCGACATCGTCATCGGGGGCGTACTGGCCGCCACCTTCGTACCGGTGTTCGTGGCCGAGCTGACCACCAAGGTGGCCAAGGAGGCGTGGGAGGCCATCTCGGCGGTGGTCACCGTCACCGTGACCATCCTGGTGGTCGCCACCATCGCCTTCTTCGTTTGCGCCCCGTCGATCATCGATCTCTACACGGCCACCAACCACCACGCCGACGTGCACCAGCAGCAGCAGGTGGCCGTGTTCCTCCTGCGGTGGTTCGTTCCCCAGCTGGCCTGTTACGGCCTCATCGCCATGTTCACCGCGCTACTCAACACCCAGGGCAAGTTCGCCGCGCCGATGTTCGTGCCGATCGCCAACAACCTGGTGGTCATCGCCATGCTGGTGTGGTTCCGCGCCCTCGTGCCCTACCCCAGCCTGGCCACCATCCAGCACCACCACACCGCGCTGGTCCTCCTCGGGATCGGGACCACGCTGGGCGTGGTGGTCCAGGCTGCGCTGCTGGTCCCGTCGCTGCTGCGGTCCGACCTCCACATCCGGTTCCGGTGGCAGCCCGGGCACGAAGCCATGCGCCGCATCACCCGGCTGGCCGGCTGGACGTTCGGGATCGTCCTGTCCAACCAGGTCGCCCTGGTGGTGGTGTTGGCCCTGGCCGACGGGGCCCGGATACCGGGCGCGGTGTCGGCCTACACCTACGCCTACACGTTCTTCCAACTGCCCTACGGCGTCATCGCCGTCTCGGTCATGAGCGCGGTCACACCGTCGTTGTCGGCGCGCTGGGCCGAGGGCGACATCGCCGCCTTCCGCCGGCGCATGACCTTCGGACTACGGAGCATCCTCGTCATCATCATCCCCTCGGCCGTGGGCATGATCATCCTGGCCCACCCGCTGATCGACCTCGTACTGACCCGGGGCGGCGAGACGCCGGCCCAGGCGTCGGCGACGGCCGGCGCGTTGGCCATGTTCGCCCTGGGCCTGCCCGGTTTCTGCACGTTCCTCTACATGGTGCGGGTCCTGCAGGCCATGCAGGACACCCGCACCGCGTTCCGGATCTACCTGGTCGAGAACGCCATCAACATCGTGCTGGGCATCGCCCTGGTCGGACCCCTCGGCGTCCGCGGCCTGGCCCTGTCGGTGTCCGTCGCCTACACGGTGGCCGCCGTCATCGCCCTGTCGGTGGTGGCCGGCAAGGACGAGGGACTCGGCGGCCAGGAGCTGACGACCCCGATCACCCGCGTCCTCATCGCCACCGGGGTCATGGCCCTCGCCACCGTGCTCGCCGTGAACGTGTCCGCAGCCAGTTCCGGGTTCGCTCTGCTCGGCCGGGTGGCCCTGGCCATGGTGGTCGGGGCCCTGGCCTTCGTCGGCACCACCGTGGCTCTGGCCGCCCGCGAGGAGCACCGCGTCGGCGTCGAACGGGCGGCGCGGTCCGCCGAGCGCCCCGAGCCCCTCGGACCGGCCCCGCTCCCCTCGCCGGACGGTCCGATGCAGGCCGGGTCCGGTCCTGACGGGCCCCGTCAGCGGGTCGCCCACTCCTCCATCCGGCTCATCACGCCGCCCGCGGAGGCGCCCGGAGAGCAACCCGCGGAGGCGCCCGGGGACGCCTCCGGGTGGGCGTCCGACGATGCGCCGGCCATCGAGTTCCGTGGCAGACTCGGCGAAGAGTCCGACGAGGTCCCGGTGCGCCACCTGCGCCCCGTGCCCGGAGGACGGGGGAGCGCTCCGCGGAGTGACCCGAGGGGTGGTCGGACCAACGGCGGTGCGCCGATGGAGGAATCGGAGGGCGTGGTGCCCCCGAAGGACGAGGAGGAACCCCATGGCCCGGATCCGGGTGGTAACCGATAGCGCCTGTGACCTGTCGGCCGACGTCGCCGCCGAGCACGGCATCACCATCGTGCCGCTGTCCATCCGCTTCGGCGACGAGGAGTTCGTCGACGGACGGGACCTCACCACCGAGGAGTTCTGGGCCCGCTGCAAGGCGAGCGCCGTGCTGCCCGAGACGGCGGCCCCGTCACCCGGCGCCTTCCAGGAGGCCTTCCTGGCCGCGGCCGCCGAGGGTTACGACGGCGTCCTGAGCCTCAGCCTGTCCGGCGGGGTGTCCGCCACGTACCAGTCCGCGGTGGCCGCGGCCAAGGCGGTGGCCGACCGGATCGAGGTCCGGACCGTCGACAGCCGAACCATGACCATGAGTCTCGGGCTCATGGCCCTCGACGTCGCCGACCTGGCCGCCGGCGGGGCCGACCTCGACACCCTGGAAGCCCGGGCCAAGGTACTGATCCCCCGGACGTCGGTCTACGGAGCGGTCGAGAACCTCGACCACCTCGAGAAGGGCGGCCGCATCGGCGGCGCCAAGGCCCTGCTCGGTTCCCTGCTGTCCATCAAGCCGGTGGTGACCCTGGTCAACGGCGAGGTGGCGGAGGAGTCCAAGCAGCGCACGCGTGGGCGCTCGCTCCAGTACCTGGCCGACAAGGTCCTGAACTCCGCCCCGCTCAGCCGCGTGGCCGTGGCCCACGGCGCGGCCACCGACCTCGACACGTTCCTCGACCTGCTGAAGGATGTGAAGAGCGAGCACCCGCTCATCGTCAGCCAGCTCGGTCCGGTCATCGGTACCCATACCGGCCCGGGAACCATGGGCATCTGCATGGTGACGGTCGACTGACCCGAGCCGTGACCCTCCGGGGCCGCGGTGTCCGGGGGGCGTGCGTGCCGTCCGAGGTATCCTCAGGCCATGGATCCGAAGCCTGAGCACCACGCGTCGTCCCTGCCCGGACTGTCCGCCCTCGACGACCTGCCCACCCGCGGTGCGGATGCCGTCGACACCATCGTCGACTTCATCCAGGTCAAGGCCGTCCGGCCGCTCACCCTGGCCGCCCGAGGCATCGTGTTCGGCATCATCGTCTTCACCGGAGCCGTCCTCACCCTGACGCTGCTGTCGATCACCCTGATCCGGCTGCTGACCGTCTACATCCCGGGCAACCGGGTCTGGGTGTCCGACCTGATCGTCGGCTTCGTCTTCGTGGCCGTCGGGATCGCCGCCTGGACGCAGCGGATCGACCGGTCCACTCCTGCTGCCGCCGCGGGCGACAACGCAGCCGCCAGCGCGTCGTGACCGAGGCCCGCCAGATCGTCATCATCGGGTCCGGACCGGCCGGGCTCACCGCCGCCATCTATGCGGCCCGCGCCCAGCTGTCACCGCTGGTCATCGAAGGCGAGCCCTCCTCGACCAGCGACCAGCCCGGTGGCCAGCTGATGCTCACCACCGAGGTCGAGAACTTCCCCGGCTTCGTGGACGGGGTCATGGGTCCCGAGCTGATGTCGAACTTCCGGGAGCAGGCCGCCCGATTCGGCACCGAGTACGCGACGGCCAAGGTCTCCCGGGTTGACCTGTCCAGCCGGCCCTTCGGCCTGTGGGTGGGCCACGCCGACGCCGCCGAGCCGACCTACACGGCCGACGCGCTGATCGTGGCCACCGGGGCCAAGTCGCTGATGCTGCAGCTGCCCAATGAGGAGCGCCTGCTGGGCTACGGCGTGTCGACGTGCGCCACCTGCGACGGCTTCTTCTTCCGGGGCCACGAGATCGCCGTGGTCGGCGGGGGCGACTCCGCCCTCGAGGAGGCGCTGTTCCTCACCCGGTTCGCCGACAAGGTCACCATCATCCACCGCCGGGGCGAGCTGCGGGCCTCGAAGGTCATGCAGCAGCGGGCGCTCGACCACCCGAAGATCGAGTTCCTGTGGCACACCTCGGTGGTCGACGTGCTCGGCGACACCAAGGTGGCGTCGGTCCGGGTCCACAACCTCGAGACGGGCGAGGAGTCGATCCTGCCGGTGACCGGCCTGTTCGTGGCCATCGGCCACCAGCCCAACACCACCGTCTTCAAGGGCCAGCTCGACATGGAGGACAGCGGCTACCTGAAGACCATGGGCACCACCACGTACACCAACGTGGAGGGCGTCTTCGCCTGCGGCGACGTCCAGGACCACCGTTACCGGCAGGCCATCACCGCCGCCGGGTCGGGCTGCATGGCGGCCATCGACGCCGAGCGGTGGCTCGAGGACCAGGCCGCCTCGCACCACTGACGCCGCGTACTGCGTCGGCCCCCGGGAATGAGACCGCGGCCCGAGCGGTTGACCTAGCGTGTCCGCACAGACGCACCGGTACGGCCTCGAGCAGGCCCAGGAGGAACGAGCACCATGAGCGAGAAGATCACCAACCTGAGCGACGCTAGTTTTGACGAGCATGTCAAGGCCTCGGCTGTTCCCGTGCTGGTGGATTTCTGGGCGGAGTGGTGCGGCCCGTGCAAGATGATCGCCCCGGTGCTCGAGGAGATCGCCGACGAGCAGGCGGGCAAACTCGAGGTCGTCAAGCTCAACATCGACGACAACCTCGACGTCACCCGTCGCTTCGACGTCATGAGCATCCCCACGTTGATCCTGTTCAAGGACGGCGAGCCCGCCATGCGCATCGTCGGTGCCAAGGGCAAGGGCCAGCTGCTCCAGGAGCTCTCGGCGCACCTTTGAGCGCCCCGGTGGCCCCCGGCGGGCCGCCCCGCCCGTCGACGCTCCCGGCGTCGGCCGGTCGACGACGTTGAGTCCCGACCGCGAGATC
>DATCCR010000203.1:0-25170 GCA_036511155.1 Acidimicrobiales bacterium | reverse complement strand
GGTGGTCGGGTTGACGACGTCGGTCACGTCACTCATGCCTGCTCCTTGTTGATTGCCTGCCGTTGAATGCACGCTGGTCGATCGAACGGTTCATGGGATGGTCACGGTGGTGGTCGATCTTCGGTCAGTCGTCGCCGGTGCCGGCCCGGCGCTCCCGGGCGGCCTCGACGAGGCCGGCGAACAGCCGGACGTCCCCGTGCTCCTCAGGATGCCACTGGACTCCCACCGCAAACGTGCGGCCCAGGACTTCGACGGCCTCGATCACCCCGTCGTCGCTGCGGGCGGACACCAGCAGGGAGTCCCCCAGTTCCTCGACGGCCTGGTGGTGACTGCACTGCACCACCGGACGGTCGCCCAGCAGCCGGTGGACGATGGTGCCCGGCTCCGTGACCACCGTCACCTCGCCGAACGCCCCGGCCCGGGGCTGGTGGCGGGTCGAGCCGAGGAGGTCCGGGAGCTGCTGGACCAGGGTCCCACCGAGGAGGACGTTGAGGACCTGGTGGCCCCGGCAGATGGCAAGCAGCGGCAGGTCGCGCTCGAGGGCGGCGTCGAGCAGCTGGAGCTCGAGTTCGTCGCGGAACTGGCTCATGCCGCCGTTGCGTTCGTCGGGCTCCTGGCCGTAGCGCTCAGCCGACACGTCGCCGCCGCCGATGACGACCAGCCCGTCGAGGGCGTCGACCAGCGAGCCCGCCATCCGGGCGACGGCCACCGCGTCGCCTTCCTCGGCCACTCCGTCGGCGAGGGGTGGGAGCAGCAGTGGCCAGCCACCGGCCGCCACCACCATGTCGAGGTAGACGCCGGGCACCAAGGCCGCGTCACGGTCCCACGACCACCACCGCGTGACCTGGCGGTAGGCGGTCACGCCGATCAGGGGGCGGGTGCTCGGTCTAGACATGGGTGCCAGTATCCCATCCCCCGATCGCCCCTCGGCCCGCGTCCGGGCGGCCCGTCCCCGCCCCGTAGGCACTCCGGTAGTGGACGACTCCTGCGTCCTGGGCCAGAGTGCAGGGATGCTCACGCTCGAAACCCTCCCGCACCAGATCCGCTCGGGGGACGTGCACACCGTCGTGGTGGCCTTCCCGGACCTCCAGGGGCGACCGGTGGGCAAACGGGTGACCGGGTCCTTCTTTCTGGAGCACGTCCTCGACCACGGCATCGAGGCGTGCGACTACCTGCTGGCCTGCGACGTCGACATGGACCCGCTGCCCGGCTACGAATTCGCCAACTGGGAGACCGGCTACGGCGACCTGCATGCCGTCATCGACCCCCAGACCGTCCGGCCCATCCCATGGCTGCCGGGCAGTGTGCTGGTCCTGTGCGACCTGCTGACCATGGCCGGCGAGCCGGTCGAGGTCTCCCCCCGCCGCATCCTGCGCCGCCAGATCGAGCGGGCCGCCGAGCGGGGCTACGTCGTCAAGTGCGCGACCGAACTCGAGTTCTACCTGTTCCTCGACTCGTTCGCCGAGGCCGGCGAGAAGCGGTGGCAGAACCTCACTCCGCACGCCACGTCGATCGAGGACTACCAGCTCCTCCAGACGTCGCGGGAGGAGTACATCATCGCCCGCATCCGCAACGAGATGACCGAGGCCGGCATCCCGATCGAGTTCTCGAAGGGCGAGGCCGGCATCGGCCAGCACGAGATCAACATCACCTACGGCACCGCCCTCGAGGTCGCCGACCGCCACCTCGTCTTCAAGAACGGCGTGAAGGAGATCGCCGGCGAGTACGGCCGGGCCGCCACGTTCATGGCCAAGTGGTCGATGGACACCGCCGGGTCGTCCTGCCACATCCACACCAGCCTGTGGGACGCCACCCACGACGCCCCGCTCATGGCCCCGGCCGAGGGCACCGAGACGCCGTCCGGCTTTTCGGAGGTGGGCGCCCAGTGGATCGCCGGCCAGCTCCACGCCGCCGACCAGCTGGCCTGGTGCTTCGCCCCCTACGTCAACTCCTACCGCCGCTACGTGCCCGACTCGTGGGCGCCCACCGCCGTGGTGTGGGGCGAGGACAACCGGACCTGCGGCTTCCGGGCCGTCGGGCACGGGGCGGGGCGGCGGGTCGAGAGCCGGATTCCGGGGGCGGACGTGAACCCGTACATCGCCCTGGCTGCGGCCATCGCCGGCGGGCTGTGGGGGATCGACCACGGCGTCGAGCTGGCCCCCGCCTTCACCGGGAACGCGTACCGGGCACCCGAGGTGCCCCGCATCCCCACCACGCTGCCCGAGGCCATCGCCAGCCTCGAGTCGAGCGAGGTGGCGGCCGAGGCCTTCGGCCCCGAGGTGCACCAGCACCTGGTCAACACCGCCCGCCAGGAGTGGGCCAAGGCCAACTCGGTGGTCACCGACTGGGAGCTGGCCCGCAACTTCGAGCGCATCTGAGGACCGGGCGCCACGGTCCCCGTCCTTGACGGGTCGCCGTGGCGCTGGCACCATGGGATGAGCATGCACTACACGATCCTGGACCTCCTCCTTACCTGACGGCGAACGCCACATCGCGTTCGTCCGCTACCTCCTGTGCCTCCGGCCAGGGGGTTTTTTGTTGGCCGGACGCAGGTGGCGACCGCCGGCCCGAACCGGGATGCAGGCCCGGGAGCCGCATCAGCCACGACCATCACCAGACACCGCAAGACCCGAAGACCTAGGGAGCACCGATGAGCGACCACGAGCACACCACCACCGACGCCGGACAGCCCGGCCGGCGCCTCGCCATGCCGTGCGACGTGTCCCCCATGCCCTTCCACCTCTACCGCCCCTACGTCCCGATCGTCCTGACCGACCGCACCTGGCCCGACCGGCAGACCACGGTGGCCCCGCAGTGGGCCAGCGTGGACCTGCGCGACGGCAACCAGGCCCTGGTCGACCCCATGGACTCCGAGCGCAAGCTGCGCCTGTTCCGCACCCTGGTCGACATCGGGTTCAAGGAGATCGAGGTCGGGTTCCCCTCGGCGTCCCAGACTGACTTCGACTTCCAGCGCGAGCTCATCGACGGCGGCTTGATCCCCGACGACGTGACCATCCAGGTCCTCGTCCAGTGCCGCGAGGAGCTGATCGAGCGCACCTTCGAGTCCCTCCGTGGGGCGAAGCAGGCCATCGTCCACTTCTACAACTCGACCTCCACCCTGCAGCGCCGAGTGGTGTTCGACCTGGACCGCCAGGGGATCGTCGACATCGCCGTCAACGCCGCCCGGCTGTGCCGCAAGCTCGAGTCGACCCTGCCCGGCACCGATATCCGGTACGAGTACTCGCCCGAGAGCTTTACAGGGACCGAGCCGGACTTCGCCGTCGAGATCTGCGAGGCGGTGATGGACGTCATCGAGCCCACCCCCGAGCGACCGATCATCATCAACCTGCCGAACACGGTCGAGATGTACGGACCCCACGTCTACGCCGACGTCATCGAGTGGTTCGGCCGCACGGTCAAGCACCGCGACTCGATCATCCTCAGCCTGCACCCCCACAACGATCGGGGCACGGCCGTGGCCGCCGCCGAGCTGGCCGTCCTGGCCGGTGCCGACCGGGTCGAGGGCACCCTGTTCGGCAACGGCGAGCGCACCGGGAACGTCGACGTGGTCACCTTGGCCATGAACCTGTTCGCCCAGGGCGTCGACCCGGCGCTCGACTTCGGCGACATCGACAAGGTCCGCCGCGTCGCGGAGTTCGCGACCCGGATGCCGGTCCACCCCCGCCACCCCTACGCCGGAGACCTCGTCTACACCGCCTTCTCCGGCTCCCACCAGGACGCCATCAAGAAGGGGTTCGACGCAATCGGCGAGGAGTACGACCACTGGGAGGTCCCCTACCTCCCGATCGACCCGAGCCACACCGGACGCACCTACGAGGCGATCATCCAGGTGAACAGCCAGTCGGGCAAGGGTGGCGTGGCCTACATCATGGACACCGAACACGGCCTCGACCTCCCCCGCCGGCTCCAGGTCGAGTTCTCCAAGCGGGTCCAGGCGGTGACCGAGAACTCGGGCACGGTCATCCAGCCGGGCGAGATGTGGGACGTGTTCTCGCAGACGTACCTGCCCGAGGAGGCCGGCGTCCGCCTGCTGGGGAGCGAGATGACGACGGGCGGGGGGCGTACCACGGTCACCGCCCAGCTCCTGGTCGACGGCGAGCCCCGGACCCTGATGGGCGAGGGCAACGGCCCGATCGACGCACTGGTGGCCGCCCTGCGCACCGACCTCGGCGTCCAGTTCGAGGTGAAGGACTACAGCGAGCACGCCCTCACCTCGGGCAGCGGCGCGTCGGCCGTGGCCTACGTCGAGGCCGAAGGCGCCGACGGGTCGACCTGGTGGGGTGTGGGCATGGACTCGAGCATCCTCGACGCCTCACTGGCCGCCGTGGTCAGTGCGGCCAACCGCGCCCGGGGGCGCTGAGCCAGGAGTCCGGCAAGGTCGCCGTCCAGGCGGCGGGAGAGCATGGGGCGACGTGATCCCGGGTCATGCCTTACCGCGTACGAATTGGTACGCGGTAAGGCATGACGGGAAAAATCGAACGGACATCCTCTGCCCCACCGCAACCAGATCGACCGCACCCAGGTCCTGGCCGCCGCCCTGCGCATCGCCGACCGCACCGGCCCGGACTCGATCACCATGCGCGGCGTCGCCGCGGAGGTGGGAGTGGCCCCCATGTCGCTCTACCACCACGTGATCGACCGTGACGAGCTCCTCGTCGGCATGGTCGATCTCCTCTTGGAGCAGGTGCCGGACACGGTCGGCCGCGACACGCCGTGGCGCCGGCGCCTGCGGTTTCCCTTCCTCGTCCTGCGTGACCTGGCCTATGGCCACCCGCGGACCTTTCCACTGGTCCTGACCCAGCGGCGGTCCCCACAGGTCCAACGCCTCCGCAGAATCGGAATCGACGCCATGGTCGACGCCGGCGTACCAGTCGCACACGTCCTCCGGACCGATGCCGTGGTCTGGACCCTCGTCCTCGGCTTCGTCACCCGGGAATCCATCGGGCAATTCCGCGACCAGGCGCCAGGCGAGGCCGACCGGGACGCCTCCGCCGTGCTGGCCGCCGTCGAACACCACGTGCCCTGGGTCGCCGAGGACCCCGAACGGGCGCACCCGGACGATCCCGAACTGACGTGGTCCCCTTCCGAAGATGACGGGTGACCGGGTACGATCGGTCCCTCTCCTGCGCCCCGGACGGTGCGCAGGGACCGGGGGGTTGCGGTGCCGACACAGACGAGGGGAGTCCTGGAACGGGTCACCTCCGCCTTCCGCGAGTACGGAAAGCACGACGCCATCGTCCGCCGGGACGACCTGGTCAAGGAGCACCTGGCCCGCCTGCCGGCGGACGCCCTGGTCGTCAACGTGGGCTGCGCGCTGGTGCGGCGCTTCGAGGAGGACTGCCCGGCCCGCTACCTGGCCACCGACCTGAGGGTCCTCGACAACGTCGACT
Source organism: Acidimicrobiales bacterium (assembly GCA_036511155.1). Lineage (GTDB taxonomy): Bacteria > Actinomycetota > Acidimicrobiia > Acidimicrobiales > RAAP-2 > Bog-756. The sequence goes on along the minus strand of DATCCR010000203.1, from coordinate 19,759 downwards.
TCTCGTCGGACGCCACCCAGCTCCCCCTGGCCGACGACTCGGTCGACATGCTCATCACCCTGGAGATGCTGGAGCACGTGCCCGACCCCCCGGCCGTGGTGCGCGAGCTGGCCCGGGTGCTCAAGCCCGGCGGCACCGTCCTGCTGTCGGTCCCTTCGGCCGTGCCGCGCCACGACAACCACGACTACTGGCGCTTTACCGCCCAGGGGCTCCAGCAGATGTGCGAGCCCGTCTTCGACGACGGCGAGGTGGTGGTGTTCGGCGGCACCTTCGAGACGCTCGGTTATCTCGCCGCCTACTACGTGTCCCTCCTGCTCCACGTGCTCAAGGTCCCGGGGCGGACGTTCCGGCAGTTCTTCCCTACGGTGGGGCATGCCATCGACAGGCGGGCCGGGTGGACGACGTCGACCGATGCGCTGCACACCCTGGCCTTCGACCTCCTGTTCGTGGGCCACGGGACCGACGGCCAGGTCACCCGGGCGCGTCCTGAACCCGCTGAGCTGCCGGCCCAGGATCCCGAGCCCTGGGCGCCCGCTCCCTGAGGCGACGCCCGCCCCCGGACGAACCGGGGTCCGGACAGGTCGGGGATCAGAAGCGGTTGAGCCGTTTGAAGATGCCCTTCGTCTGTTTGTAGAGAGTGACGAACTCCTCGAACAGCAGGTCGTACTCGGCCGCGACGGCGCCGTTGGGCGTGTACGTCCGCTTGATCTCCACCATGGCCGGGATGTCGTCGAGCGAGACCCGGCCGAGGGCGTGGAGGGTGAGCAGGGCCGCTCCCCGCACGTTGGCGAGTACCGGTTGGGCCACCTGGCGGATCTCCCGGCCGAGCACGTCGGCATGGATCTGGGACCACTGATCCGAGTTGGCGCCGCCGCCGACGAAGGCCAACGAGTCGAGGCGCCGGCCGGCGAACTTCTCCACCGCCTCGAGCAACCAGCGCGAGTTGAGCGCCACCCCCTCGAAGACGGACCGCACCATCTGGTCGGCCGTGGTGGCCAACGACAGGTTGTGGAACCCGCCCCGGACCGTGTGGTCGTCGACCGGTGAGCGCTCGCCGTTCAGCCACGGCGTGAACAGCACCCGACCGCTGCCCGGCGGCACCCGGTCGACCATGGCGTTCATGGTCTCGAAGTCGGGGGCCAGGCGGAGGTTGTCGCGCAGGAAGGTCAGACAGGCACCGGCCGTCTCGTGTTCGTCGGCGATCAGGTAGCGGCCGGCCAGGGCGGCGGGGATGGAGGCCACGTTGGAGGTCGGCGCCGTCTTCTTGAACGGCACGTGGCCGGAGATCCAAGACGACGTCCCGATGTAGAGGTGGGTGGCGAAGTCGGCCACCGCACCAGATCCGAAGACGGCCGAGTGCACGTCCCCCGAGCCCGTGACCACGGGCAGCCCGGCCGGGATGCCCAGGTCGGCGGCGGCGGTCGGGGTGACCTCGCCCACGATCGAGCCGGGCGGGACGAGGTCGGGCAGGCGTCCCCGGTCGAGGCCGGTCCACTCGAGCAGTTTGTCGTCGTAGGTCACCCGGTCGATGGTCCGGTTGTCGGTGACCCAGTGGACGGCGATCGAGTCGAAGGAGGCCGACGCCCGACCGGTCAGGCGCAGGTTGAGGTAGTCGACCGGCTCGAGGAACGTTGCCGTGCGGGCGTAGACATCGGGGAAGGCCTGGCGGATGAAGAGGATGTGGGACACCGGGTCCTTGCCCGACAGGCCCGGGGCGCCGCCCGTGACCTGGACCCACCGCATGAGCTTGCGGGGGTCGTAGCCGAGGACGTTGACCGAACCTCCGGCCACCTTGCGGATGGCCGCGTTGCCCCGCGAGTCCATCCAGATGACGGCCCGCATCAGGGCCCGACCCTCGGCGTCGACGGCCACCGTGCCCGACCACTGGGCCGTGCAGCCCACGCCCACCAGGTCGGCCGGGTCGACCCCGGCGGTGCCCATGGCCCGGGCGGCGGCCCGGCAGATGGCCGACCACCACTCCTCGGGATCCTGCTCGGCCCCGCCGCCGTCCAGCAGGTGGAGGGCGACGGGCTCGGTGGCGTGGGCCACGATGCGGCCCGAAGCCGCCACCACGGCCACCTTCGGCCCCCCGGTGCCGAGGTCGACGGCCAGGACGCACGCCTCGCCCCGGCTCCCTTCGGCCGCCACTAGGCCTTCTCGATCCAGATGGTGGCCGTGCGGGTGCCCTCGCCGCCGTCGAGCTCGACCGCGGTGCCTGCGCCGCCGGCCGGTGGGCCGGTCGACACCGTCCGGGCCAGCACCTCGCGGCCGACGACGTCGAAGAACGGCTCGAGGTCGTCGAGGCCCTCGAGGTGGAGGTGGATCCAGTCGGACACCTCGAGGCCGGACGCCTTGCGCAGGTCCTGGACGTTGCGGATGACCTCGCGGACCAGTCCCCGGCGCACCAGGTCCTCGTCGAGGGCCAGGTCGAGGGCCAGGACCTCGGCCCCGTCGCGCGACACGGCGAAGCCGGGCTGGGCCCGCACCCGCAGCTCCACCTCCTCGGCCGCCAGCTCGAGCGGGCCATCGGCCAGCGGCACCACCACCGGGCGCCCGGCGCCCAGGTCGGCGGCGGCGGCGGCGGCGTCGACCGTGGCCATGGCCGCCCGCAGCTCCTGGACCCGCTTGCCGATGCGGGGACCGAGCAGCTTGAAGTTCGGGACCAGCTCGTAGGCCAGGACGTCGCCGAGCTCGTCGGTGGCCTCCACCCGGTCCACGTTCAACTCGTCCTCCACGATGCCGGGCGGCAGGGCCGGGCTGCCCGGGGGCAGGTAGACGAGGGCCCGGGCCAGGGGCTGGCGCACCTTGACCCCGGCCTCGGAGCGGGCGGCACGGCCGAGCGACGAGAGCCGGCGGGCGAGTGCCATGCCCTCCTCCAGGTCCGGGTCGACCAGGTCGGTGGCGGCGACGGGCCAGTCGTCCAGGTGGACGGAGTCCGACTCGTCACTCCGGGTCAGGTCGCGCCACATCCGGTCGGCCAGGAACGGCGTCATCGGGGCGAGGAGCCGGGCGAGGGTGACCAGTACCTCATGGAGGGTGGCCTGGGCGCCCAGCGAGTCGGACGGGTCGGCGCCGGGGTCGGTTCGCCAGAAGCGGCGGCGGCTGCGGCGCACGTACCAGTTGGAGGTGTCGTCGATCAGCTCGGCGATGGCGGTGGCCGCCGGGAACGGCTCGTACCCGTCGAGGGACTCGGTGGCCCGCGCCACGGTGCCATGCAGCCGCGACAGCATCCACCGGTCGAGCATCGACCGGTCGGCCGGTGCGGGGATCGACCGGTCGGCCGGGTCGAACCCGTTGAGGGTGGCGTACGTGGTGAAGAACGACCACGTGTTCCACAGGGTGAGCAGGGCGTCGCGCATCGAGGCGTCGATGACCTCGAAGCTGACCCGGGTCGGAGTCCACGGCGACCCCTGGGAGAACATCCACCACCGCAGCGGGTCGGCCCCCCGGGTGGTCAGGATCTCCCACGGGTCGATGACGTTGCCGACGGACTTCGACATCTTGCGGCCGTCGGCGTCGACGATGTGGCCGAGGCACAGGACGTTCCGGTACGGCGTGGCCCCGCGCACCAGGGTGTTGACGGCCAGCAGCGAGTAGAACCAGCCGCGGGTCTGGTCGATGGCCTCGCAGATGAAGTCGGCCGGGAAGACGAACGAGTCCTCGGACCCGGGCGTCCCGGGGTAGCCCCACTGGGCGGTCGGCATCGAACCCGAGTCGAACCAGGCGTCGATGACCGGCTCCACCCGGCGCATGTCCGGCGCATCGGGCCCGCCGTCGCAGTCGGGGCACGGGAAGGCGACCTCGTCGATGGTCGGGCGGTGGGGGTCGACGTCCGTGACGTCGGTGCCGCAGAGTTCCGACAGCTCGGCCAGCGAGCCGACGCAGCGCAGGTGGCCCTCGTCGCACCGCCACACCGGCAGCGGCGTGCCCCAGAACCGATCGCGGGACAGTGCCCAGTCGACGTTGTTGGCCAGCCACTCCCCCATCCGGCCGTCCCGGATGTGCTCGGGGTGCCAGCCGATCGTCTGGTTCTGGGCCACGAGGTCGGCCTTGCGGTCCGAGGTGCGGATGTACCACGACGGCTTGCCCCAGTAGATGAGCGGGGTGCTGCACCGCCAGCAGTGGGGGTAGGGGTGCGTGTAGGGATGGCGACGGAACAGCAGGCCGGCCGCCTCGAGCCGGTCGTTGACCGTGCCGTTGGTGTCGCGGACCGACTGGCCCTCCAGCCACGGCACGGCGTCGGTGAACCGCCCGTCGGGGCCCACCGGGTTGAGGGTGGGCAGGTCGGCCGCCCGGCCGACCTGGCGGTCGACCTCGCCGAACGCCGGGGCCAGGTGGACGATGCCGGTCCCCTCGTCGGCCTCGACGAAGTCGCCGGCCACGACCCGCCAGCCCACCCGGCCGGCGTCGGCCGGACCCGGCGGCACGTCGTCGAAGGGTCGCCGATAGTGCAGGCCGACCAGTGCGGTGCCGGCCATCACGGCGTCGGGTGCCGTGCCCTCGCCGAAGACCTGCTCCACGAGCGATGCGGCCACCACCGCGTCGCCGACCACGGCGTAGTCGAGCTCCGGGCCGACGGCCGCACCGGTGTTGGACAGCAGGGTCCAGGGAGTGGTGGTCCAGGCGACGAGGGCGAGGCCGTCGAGTGAGGGGCGACCGAGGGCGGCGGCCAGCGCCTCGGCGGCATCGCCCTCGTCGGTCAGGGCGAAGCGCACGTAGGCCGACTCGTCCTCGACCTCGCGGTAGACGTCCGGCTGGCCGAGCTCGTGGCTGCTCAGGGCGGTGCCGCAGCGCGGGCAGTAGGGGACGACCTTGATGTCCTCGTAGAGCAGCCCCTGGTCCCACAGGGTCTTGAGGTTGGCCCACACGGACTCGACGTAGTCGGGGGTGAAGGTCCAGTAGGCGTCGTCGATGTCGATCCAGTAGCCGATGCGCTCGGTGAGGGTCTTCCACTCCCCCACGTAGTTGCGGACCGACTCCTTGCACAGCCGGGTGAACTCGGCGATGCCGACCTCGTCCTCGATCTGGCGCTTCGCCGTGATGCCCAGCTGCTTCTCGACCTCGACTTCGACCGGCAGCCCGTGAGTGTCCCAGCCTGCCTTGCGAGGCACGGCGTAGCCACGCATGGTCCGGTAGCGGCAGAACAGGTCCTTGTAGACCCGGGCCCACACGTGGTGGAGGCCGGGGCGGCCGTTGGCCGTCGGCGGGCCCTCGTAGAAGACCCACGGCTCGGCCCCGGCCCGCAGCTCGACGGACCGCTCGAAGACCCGGTGCGCGCCCCATCGCGCCAGCTCCTCGTCCTCGAGGGCGGTGAAATCGGCTTCGGCGGGGACCGGGCGGAACACGGGGCGCTTCCTTCTTCTGGTGCGGGCTGGTGGTGGGGCCGGTGGAGGGTCGTGGCGGTGACGCCGACGGGACGTGGCGTGCGGACCAGATACTACGGGGGGTGCGACCGGGCCACGGACCCGGCCGGTTCCGCCAGACTGGGTGCATGCGCGAGCCGTTCCCCCTGGAGGGCACCCACGTCCGCCTCGAGCCCCTGCGGCCCGACCACGTCGACGACCTGCTGGACGCGGCGGGAAGCGACCGCTCCTCGTACGGGTACACCTGGGTGCCCGCCGACCGGCCGACCATGGCCGCCTACGTCGAGCACGCCCTGGTCCACGCCGAGTCCGGCGACCAGGTCCCCTTCGTGACCCGTTCACTGACCCTCGACCGGGTCGTCGGCAGCACCCGCTTCTACGACCTCGGGCGCTGGGACTGGTCGACGGTCGACCCCGGCTCCGCACCGGCACCCCACGACGGCGAGCTGGACCTCGTCAGCATCGGCCACACCTGGCTCGGCCCGGCGGCCCAACGCACACCGGTCAACACCGAGGCCAAGCTCCTCATGCTCGACCACGCCTTCACCCGGTGGGGCGTGCGGGCCGTGCGCCTGCTGACCGACGCCCGCAACGAGCGCTCCCGGGCGGCCATCGCCCGGATCGGCTGCAGCCTCGACGGGGTCCTGCGATCCGACCGTCCGGCCGTCGACGGCACGGTCCGTGACTCGGCGGTCTTCTCCATGATGGCCGCCGAGTGGCCGGTCGCCAGGCGGCGGATCGAAGAGCGGCTCGCCCGCTGACCGCCCGGGTCGTCGACCCGGAGGCCGGACGACCGGCTCAGTCGGGTCGGGCGACCGCCACGCCCCGGACCCGGCGGAACGAGCGGGGCCAGAGCCGGCGCTGGACCACCACGTCGAACTCGGCGGCGAAAGCGGTCAGCAGCGTGCCGAGCCCGATCCACCACACCAGCACGAGGAAGCTGGCGAACGTCCCGTGCAGCGTCTGATAGTGCCGGAGCTCGTGGGTGACGAGCTGGGTGCCGGCCAGCTGGAGGACGGTCCACCCGAGGCCGGCCACCAGGGCGCCCCGCCACAGCGTGCGCGCCGGGTCGGGCACCGACACGAGGATGGCGAACCCGGCCCAGAACATGGCCACGTTGACGGCCAGCGACGCGGCGAACCCGACCAGCACCGACGCTCGGCCGAGGCCACCGAAGCTACCGATCCCGGACAGGGCGCCGCCGGCCAGGAACCCCACGCCCAGGATGGCGAGGAACCCGACCGCACGGGGCAGCCACCGCCAGTAGGACGGCAGGTCGTCGCGGGGCACGTCCCAGACCGTGGCCATCAGGATCTGGGCGTTGCGGCTCAGGCGGAGACTGCCGTAGACCAGCCACACGAGCACGACCGCCAGGAACGCCGTGTTGCGCCCGGTCAGCCCGTTCACGCTGGCGTGCAGCTCGGACCCGATCTCGGGAAACTGGCGCAGTGCGGCGTCGATGACCTCCTGCCGGGCGGCCTTGTGGTCCGCCAGCACCACCTCCACCAGGGTCAGCAGCACCAGCAGCAGGGGGAAGACGGCCAGGAAGGCCGAGTAGGCCAGCAGGTTGGCCAGACGGCCGGCCCCGTCCGCGTCCCACTTGGCCAGGACGGCCGACAGGAGCGCGGTGGCACGGTGGCGCTGCAGGCGGGCGTCGAGCCGGTCGAGCCACCCGGGTCGGGCCGTCGTGTCCGCGTCGGCAACCTCGGTCGGCCCGGTCATCCGCCGACCAGGCCCGAGCGGCCGTGTGCGTCGAGCTCGGCGAGCAGCGCGGCCACGTGGTGCGGGCCCATCGGGTCGTAGGCGGGCGGCGTTCCGGGGGCACCGGGCCGACGCACGAAGCGGAGGTCGTCCCCGCGCCACCAGCCCTCGCCGCGGAGCGGCTCCTTGGTGACCTTGCCGCTCGCCGTCATGGGTAGCGCGTCGGTCACCCGCAAGTAGGTGGGCACCCACTTGGTGCCGAGGTCGTCCTGGGCCTCGAGGAAGTCGGCGAAGGCATCGGGGTCGAAGTCCCGTCCGGGCAGGAGTTCGAGGGCGGCCATCACCTGATCGCCGGTCCGGGGGTCCGGCACCGGGTACACGGCCACCGCGGCGGCGTCGGCGAACCGCACCAGGACCCGTTCGATGGGCCCGGCCGTCAGGTTCTCGGAGTCGACCCGCAGCCAGTCGCCCCCGCGGCCGGCGAACCAGAACCAGCCGTCGGCGTCGCGGTAGGCGAGGTCGCCGGTCCAGTACCAGCCGTTGCGCAGCCGCTGGGCGGTGGCCCCGGGGTCCTCGTAGTAGCCCTCGAAGCGCCCGGTGCCCGAGCGGTTGACGATCTCGCCGATGGAGGACCCGGGGTTGCGCAGCGTCCCCGCCGCGTCGAACTCGGCCGGCGGGCACTCGACCCCGGTCACCGGGTCCACCACCACCACGTCCTCGGACGGCAGGCCGAGCGACCCGACCGGCGTGCCCGGGACCCGGTTGATGGCGACCCCGCCCTCGCTCGAGCCGTACCCCTCGGTGAGCACGCACCCGAACCGCTCCTGGAAGGCGGCGTGGTCGGCCACCGACGCCTCGGTGCCGAAGCCGCGCCGCAGGGTGCAGTCGGCGTCGTCGGCCGACGGCTCGGTGGCCAGGACGTAGGCCAGGGCCTTGCCCACGTAGGTGAACGTGGTGGCCCCGTGGCGCCGGACGTCGGGGAGGAAGCCCGAGGCGCTGAACCGGTGGGCCAGCGCCACGGTGGCCCCGACGGCCAGGGTCGGCCCCCACAGCACCATGAGGGCGTTGCCGTGGAAGAGCGGCATGGCGCAGTAGGCCACGTCGTCGCGGTCGTAGCCGTAGGCCTGGGCCGACCGCAGGGCGATCGAGGCCAGGCGGCCCTGGGTGCACCGGACCGCTTTCGGCGCCCCGGTGGTGCCCGAGGTGAAGAGGAGGAGGAAGAGGTCGGAGGGGCCCGGGCCGACGGCCGCCACCACGTCGGCCGCCCGGGTGCCGGCATGGACGGCCACGCGTTCGGAGTAGTCGGCGGTGTCGACCCGCAGCACCCGGTCGGCGGGCACGCCGGTGTCGAGGCCGTCGAGCAGGGCGGCCCCTTCGGCGTCGGTCACCAGCACACGGCAGTCGGTGCGCCGGACGTCGCCGGCCAGGGCCTCGCCCCGCCGCGTCGGGTTGATCCCGACCACCACCGCCCCGGCCAGGGCGGCCGCCCCCAGCCAGAACAGGTACTCGGGCTCGTTGCCGAGCAGCACCCCGACGTGGGGCGGGTCGAGGTCGCCCAGCGACCGGAGCAGCGCGGCGCGCGCGGCGCTGGACGCCACCGACTCGGACCAGGTCCACGACGCGTCACCCGTCACCACCGCCGGGTGGTCGTCGTCGGCCCGGGCGAGCAGCAGGTCGGCGACGCCCGGGGTCCCCTCGGGATACCCGTCGAACGTCACCGTCCCGGCCCGAGGGGGAGGCTCGACGCGGGCCCGGTCGATCGGGACGGGGGGCGCACCGTCGGGCACGGACGGGGCGTCCACGCCGTCGGTGTCGGGGGCCGGACCGTGCATGGCCGTGACGCTAGCGGTGGAGCACCGGGGGAAGCTCGCCTACCATCGGTCCGCCTCCGGCCCGATGGCCGGCGGGCCGGCACCCCGACCGTCCGCAACCGGACCTGACTTCAAGGAGCACCATGGCTGAGCGCACCGCAGAGATCGACGTCGACGGCACCCCGGAGGACGTCTGGGCGCTGGTCGGCGACTTCGGCGGGATCGCCGGATGGATGCCGGGCATGGAGTCGTGCCGGGTCGAGGGCGAGCACCGCATCCTCGAGACCATGGGCATGACCATCACGGAACAGCTGGTGGCCCGCGACGACGCCGCCAGGGCCATCACCTACGCCATCGTCGACGGCGTGCCGGTCGAGTCCCACGAGGCCACCATCACCGTGACCGCCGGCGGCTCGGGCAGCCACGTCACCTGGGTGGTCGATGCCGCCCCCGACGAGATGGCCGACCTCATGCAGGGCGTGTACCAGGGATCGCTCGAGGCCTTGAAGGCCCACGTCGAGGGATGACGGACCCCGGCCCGCCGACCGGGGGCGGCAGCTACCGGGTGGAGGCCACCACCCGGGCCCCGGTCGACGTGGTGTGGCCGCTGGTCGGCGAGGCCCGGCGCTGGCGTGAGTGGTCGTTCCTGACCCGCTCCGGGCTCGAGCGAGAGGCCAGCCCGGTTCCCGACGGCGTGGGGGCGGTCCGCAGGTTCTCCCGCTACGGCGTGGGCTCGCGGGAGGAGGTCGTGGCCTGGGACCCGCCCGGCCACCTCGCCTACCGCATCCTGAGCGGCTTCCCGGTGCGCAACTACCGCGCCGACGTCACCCTGACCCCGGACGGCACGGGGACCCGGATCGAGTGGGCCGGCACCTACGACCCCAAGTGGCCGGGGACCGGGACCGTACTGGCCCCCGTCCTGGCGGCCATGATGCGTCGCTTCGCCCGCGACCTGGCCACCCACGCCGACGGCCTGGTCGCCGGACCCGCCCCCGGGGCGTAGTCCCCCATCAGGCGGTCGCCACCAGCCGGGCGGCCCGCCGGCCGACCTCGTCCCGGGCCCGTTCGACGTCGACGGTGAGGTGCCGGCGCGCCGTGACCACCGGCTCACCCCCCACCCACACGTCGGTCACCAGCCGACTCGACGCCGACCACACCAGGTGCTCGATGAGCATGGCGTCGTCGAGCAGCGGGACGAAGGCCGGGTCATCGAGGGAGACCGCCATCATGTCGGCCTTGGCGCCGGGGGCCAGCACGCCGAGGTCGGGCCGCCCGAGGGCCCGGCCCGCGCCGCGGGTGGCGAGGTCGAGGGCGGCGGCGGCCGGCAGCGCGCCGGCGTCGCCCCCGCGCAGCCGGGCCAGCATGGCCGCCAGGCGCATCTCCTCCCACAGGTCGAGGTCGTTGTTGGAGGCGGGCCCGTCGGTGCCCAGACCGACCCGGACGCCGCGACCGAGGAGGTCCACCACCGGAGCGATGCCCGAGGCCAGCTTGGCGTTGGACTGCGGGCAGTGGGCCACGGCCACGTCGTGGGCGACGTAGACGTCGAGGTCTTCCGGCGACAGCCAGATGCTGTGGGCGGCGAGCACCCTGCCGTCGAGCACCCCGGCCGAGGCCAGCACCTCGGGTACCGACCCGCCGTGCTCGGCGGCGAAGGCGTCACCCTCCCCCGCCGTCTCGGCCAGGTGGAGGTGGAACAACGCGTCGCGCTCGCGGGCCGCCGCCGCGGTGGCCACCAGCCCCGGCAGCGGGACGGTGTAGGCCGCGTGGGCGGCGAAGCCGACCTCGATGCGGCCGGCCTCGCCGTCGCGACGGGCGTGGAAGTCGGCGAACCGCTCGAGGCATGCGTCCCACCATGCGCTCCCGCCGTCCGTTCCCGGCAGCTGGAGCACGCCCGGGGTGATGACGGCCCGGGACCCGGCGGCCACCACGGCGTCGGCCGTGGGGTCCTCGTGGAAGTACATCTCGCACGTCGTGGTCACCCCGAAGCCCAGCAGCTCGGCGGCGGCCAGCGTCATCCCCCAGTAGACGTCCTCCGGCTCCAGGTGGGCCTCGCGGGGCCAGAGGACCTCGGTGAGCCAGCGCAGCAGCGGCAGGTTCTCGCCCGTGCCACGGAACAGGGTCATGGGCGAGTGGCAGTGGGTGTTCACGAACCCCGGCAGGAGCGCCCCGTCGACCCGCACCTCCCGGGTGCCGGGGGCGGCGTCCGCCCGCAGCGCGGCCGGCGTCCCCACCCGCACCACCGTGTCGCCCGCCACCTCGACGGCACCGGGACGGAGGGCGGGCACCGCGCCGTCGCACGGCACCACCGCGTCGGCCACGTAGCGAACGGGCCCGGGCCGGCCGGATCGGTCGACCAGACGGTCGTCCATGGGGTCGTCCATGGGGTCGTCCATGGGGGCCACCCTAGGCCCACGGAATCGCCCGATCCGGCCCGAAAACGCCCTGGTGAACCGCCTCGGTAGCGGTTCGACCACGGAGCGTCGTCCGGGTTGTCATCCTTTTACGAATGCCTTATGTTGCACCTGTCGCCAATCACTGCGACCCAGAGGGGCACTTTGGGATCCGGGCAGGCCTTCCGGAACTACAAGGGGCAGCGTTCCTACCTCTGGCGGGCAGAGGATGTAGGAGGATGGACCATGACCAGGTCCTCGGACACGCGAAAGGCAGTGGCGGACACGCTCACTACGCGCGCCGCGACCTACCGGTCCGCCCCCGCCCACACGCTGGCCGGAGTCCGTGGCCACACCCCCGACCGCCGGTATGCTCTCGCCGGAGCCCGATGACATGACGAACTCGATGAAGCGCAATCCGCGGGGTGGACGAGGCCCGAGGGCCATGTTGTACGCGCTCGGCGTGCTCGTGGCCATCATGGCCGCCGTGCTGGTCAAGACCACCGCCATCGACGGCAGCGGCCTGGCCAAGGTCAACCTGGCGAGTTTCAACCCGCTCACCGTGGCGCCCATCGCCAACCAGTCCACCACCACCGGGGCCCCGGTGGTCCCGATCGCCCCCACGGCCACGGACGCCCAGACCTCGCCGTTTCCGGTCATCACCTGGATCGCCACCGGCCTGCCCCCCGGCATCACCATCTCGCACACCTCCGGCCTGATCTCCGGCACCGCCACGCTGGCCGGCACCTACCAGGTGACCATCCAGGCCAAGGACAACGCCCACCCGCCGACCTACGGCTCCACGTCGTTCAACTGGTACGTCGGCAACATGGCCCCGCAGATCGTCCAGGTCGTCCCCGTGATGGGACAGGGTGTCGGCGGGATCCGGGTGGTCATCACCGGCAAGAACTTCGTCGACGCCACGTCGGTCAAGTTCGGTGACGTCCCGGCCGGCGCCATCACGGTCAACAGGAGCGGCACCAAGATCACGACCTTCGCCCCGGCCGAGTCGTCGGGCACCGTCGACATCCGGGTGACGGCCCTCGGCGGCACCAGCGACGTCTCCGCCGACGACCAGTTCACCTACCTGGCGCCGAACATCACCCTCGTGTCCAACGCCATCGGACCGACCGGCGGAGGTACCCGGGTACGGATTGCGGGCACCGGGCTGGCCGGTGCGACCTCGGTCTCCTTCGGCGGCGTCGCCTCGAGTGACTTCACCGTCCGCCACAAGGGCACGATGCTGACGGCCGTCGCGCCGGCCGGCACACCCAGCACGGTGCAGATCGTGGTGGTCACCCCGGGCGGGACGACGACGTCGGGTGGCCGCGGCTTCACCTACGTGGTGCCCGCCCCTCCGGCGGCCCACCACCGCAAGTAGCCCTCCGGGCGCACCCGCCCTCCATTCGCACCCGACGCCCGACCGGTCCTCCGGCCGGGCGTCGTGCATTCCGGAACCGGTCCGGGTGGTCGGTCGGTCAGTTGGCCGGCCAGGTGCAGCGGTCCGCCCGCCCGGGTCGCACCACCCCCGACTCCACGAACCAGCGGGCCGCCCGTTCGAGCGCCTCGGCCGCCGGGCGTGAGGAGTAGCCCAACTCCTCACGGGCACGCGTGTCGTCGAAGGACATGTGGGTCGTCGACATCTTCGCCCCCTCCAGGGGGATCGAGGGCTCTCGCTTCAGCAACCGTCCCTCGAGGAGGCCCGAGACATGCCCGGCCGCCAGGGCCAGGGGGGCGGGGAACCGGCGAGTCGGTGTCGGCAGACCGGTGACGGCGGCCAGGGTGGCGAGCACGTCGCGCAGGGCGAGGTTCTCGCCTCCCAGGATGTAGCTCCTCCCCACCTGGCCACGGTCGGCGGCCAGCAGGTGCCCGGCGGCCACGTCCTCCACGTCGACGATGTTGAGGGTGGTGTCCACGTACCCGGGGATCCGCCCGTCGAGGAACTCGAGCACCGTCCGGCCCGTCGGGGTGGGCCCCCGGTCGCGTGGGCCCACCGGGGTCGTCGGCTGGACCAGCACCACGGGAAGCCCCTCGGCCGCGGCACGCAGCACCTCGTGCTCGGCCACGTACTTCGACTGCTTGTACAGGCCGAAGAGGTGGTCGACGTGGGCGAAGGACCGCTCGTCCACCGGGGCGTCGGTGGTGGCGCCGCCGAGGCCGAGGGTCCCCACCGTCGAGGTGTAGACGACCCGGTCGACCCCGTGGGCGCGGGCCGACTCGAGGACGTGGCGGGTACCGGTCACGTTGATGTCGTAGAAGGCGGCCGGGTCGGGGGCCCAGAACCGGTAGAGGGCGGCCACGTGGAACACCGTCCCGCAGCCGGCCAGAGCCCGGTCGACAGCCGTCGCGTCGCGCAGGTCGCCCGACACCACGTCGACGTCGAGCCCGTCCAGGTTGGCGGTGTCGCCCCCCGGCTCGACCAGCGCCACGACCTCGGCGCCCCGTGCGAGCACGGCCCGGACGACCGAGGAGCCGACGAACCCGGCCCCCCCGGTCACCAGCACCCGGGTGCCGGGACGTGGGCCCGCTCCCCCGTCGGTCATGCCCGGGCGGCGGCGGCCCGGCCGCCGGGACGGTGCCGGTCGCGCCGCAGGGTGTTCCGGGCCATGGTGGCGCCGACCTCGAGCAGCAGCCCGGCGTTGCGGGTGGCGTCGGCCAGCACGTCGTCGAGGGCGGTCACGAAGGCGTCGATCTCCTCGTCCCCGATGATGAGCGGCGGGAGCAGCTTGACGATGTTCACGTTGTCGGCGGCCACCTGGGTCAGGATCCGGTGACGGTGGAACAGCGGGACCACGATCAGCTGCGAGAAGAACCCCTTGCGGGCCAGCTCGAGCATCTTGAACCGGGTCCGGCCCGCCCGCGAGGTGGGCGCCCCGAACACCAGGCCCACCATGAGCCCCATCCCCCGCACCTCGTGCAGCAGCTCGTACTTGTCGACCAGCGGGGCGAGGGCGGCCATCAACTGGTCCCCCCGGACCCCGGACCCGGCCACCAGGTCCTCGTCGTCCAATACCTGCAGGGTGGCCAGTCCGGCCACCATGGCCAACTGGTTGCGCGAGAACGTCGACGAGTGGACGACGGCCCGCTCCATCGAGCTGTAGACGGCGTCGAACACCGCCGAGGTGGTGAGCACGGCGCCGACCGGCACGTAGCCCCCCGAGAGCGCCTTCGACAGGGTGATGATGTCGGGCTCGAGTCCCCAGTGCTGGTGACAGAGGAAGCGGCCGGTGCGTCCCATGCCCGTCTGAACCTCGTCCATGACCAGCAGCGTCCCGTACTGCCGGCACAGGGCCTGGGCCTTGCGCCAGTAGGCCTCGGGCGCCAGGTAGACGCCCTTGCCCTGGATGGGCTCGACGACCAGAGCGGCGACGTCCCCCTTGCGGAGTTGGGCCCCGAGGGCGTCGATGTCGGCGAACGGCACCGGATCGCAGCTCGGGAGGAGGGGGCCGAACCCCACCCGGAACTCCTTGCCGCCGTTGAGCGACAGGGCCCCGTTGGTGAGCCCGTGGAAGGCGTGGTCGGCGTAGAGGACCCGGTCGCGGCCCGTGGCGCACCGGGCGAACTTGATGGCCGCCTCGACCGACTCCGCGCCCGAGTTGGTGAAGACCACCCGTCGGATGCCGGAGTGGGCCCGCTCGACCAGCGCCTGGCCGAGCAGGCCGGGCAGCAGGGCGCAGTCCAGCTGGGCCAGGTTCGGGAGGTCGGCGTCGAGAGCCTGGCGGAGGGCGTCCTTGACCACCGGGTGGCTGCGGCCGAGGGCGAACACGCCGAACCCGGACAGGAAGTCGAGGGTGCGCCCCCCCTGATCGTCGATCAGGTAGGCGCCCTCGCCCCGGACATAGGTGCGGTCGAACCCGAGGGTGGTGAGGACCTTGGCCAACTGGGGATTGAGGTACTCCTCGTGCAGGGCGTAGGCCTCGCCCCGGTGGGAGTCCAGCAGTCCGGCGAGGTCGAAGGGCACGGTCACGCTCCCGTCAGGTACGTCCCAGCTCTGCCGGACGGTCCGTCCGCCACGGCGTGGCTCCACAGTACCGGGGCCGCGCCACCCGGCACCGGCTCAGGCCGGAGGTGCGGTCGTAATCGGGGTGCCCGTCGCCGGCGCCAGCTTGTCGGCCACCGTCCATCCCGTCCTGGCCCAGAACCCGCAGGGGGCCGCCTTCATCGCCCGGGCGACGGACGTCGGCGTGTCGAGGACCAGGTAGGCGCCGGACGGCGATGTGAGCCGGGGCCAGGCGAGGCCGCCGCCCGACGGACTGCCGGTGGCGGCGAAGCGGGCCCAGGCGCCCGCCACCGTGTCCGACAGGTGCTGCTCGGCCGGCGTGAACGCGAAGTTCCCGCTCGACTGGGTCGTCGTCCCGAACACGTAGGGCAGCTCGGCGGCATGGAAGGCGCCGAGGTCGATGCCGGGTGTGGCCAGGATGAACGGGTTGGGGGTGTGGTCGTACTCGTACTCGTAGACCGGGACCCACCGTCTCAGCACGACGGCCGACGCCACCGCCGGGCAGGCCAGTACGGCGTCACCCACGGCCTGTCCGAGGGCGGCCCCGGGGTCGGGGTAGGCGCTCAGTGGGTACTCCTGCTGCACCTGGGCGCCCACTGTCGGACCGAAGTAGGCGTCGACGGCGCCCGCCCACTCGGCGGCGGTGAGGGGGCTACCGATCTGCAGCTGGTGGAGGGCGACGAAGAGGCGCCCCTCGTCGCGGTTGACCCCGACGATGACCGGCACGCGGTGGAACTGCCCGGTGGCCAGCAGGTGGGCGGCGTGCTCGGGGACCGTCACCCCGTCGGCCACCGGCCCCCACTGTGCCCCCCGCCCGAACAGGAAGGACGGATCGGGCGGCATGGCCTGGACCACCCGCTGGGCGGGCGTGGACCGCAGGCAGGCCAGCTCGCCCTGGCCGGAGGGGCAGCCGAGCCCGGTGGCCAGGGCGGCACCCTGGTGCTCGGCCGAATCCAGAGGCTGGGCCGGCAGGGTGCACGGACCGCTCTCGGTGACGGCCCGCTGGAACAGCCCGGCCGATGCGGGCGAGACCAGCTGGGCGCAGATGCTGATGCCCCCCGCCGACTCGCCGTAGACGGTGACCTGGCGGGGGTCGCCCCCGTAGGCGGCGATGTTGGCCCGCACCCAACGCAGGGCGGCCTGCTGGTCGAGCAGGCCGAGGTCGCCCGTGCCGTGGTGCGGATCCTCGGCCGCCAGCGACGACAGGGCCAGGAAGCCGAGCGGTCCGAGCCGGTAGTTGAAGCTGACGGCCACGTCGCCCTGGCGGGCGGCCATGTTGGCCACCGAGTCGTCGCCCGAGCTGCCGACGGTGAACCCCCCGCCGTAGATCCACACCAGCACGGGGCGGGGGGCCGCCGGCACCTGGCCGGGGGCGTAGACGTTGGCGTACAGGCAGTCCTCGCTCCCCTCGTAGCTGTTGACGACGGGGACGATCTGGGGGCACGGGGACGACAGGTGGGCGGCCTGGAGGGTGGTGGCCCAGTGGGCGGCCGGCTGCGGAGCCCGCCACCGCAGCGGGCCGACCGGCGGCGCCGCGAAGGGGACCCCGAGGAATGCCCGGGTCGAGGCGACCGGGGTGCCGTGGACGACGCCCTGCGGGGTACGCAGGGTGAACGGGTCGCCCCCGACGACGGCGGCCGCTGGGGACGCCACCGGTGTCACGGTGGTCGTGACCGGCCCGCTGGCCGCCGACGACCCGCAGGCCGCCAGGACCGCCGCCGATACGACCCCGATGAGCAGTGCCCTCCCCCGGTGCATGGGGAGCAACGTAGCAACGGGACACACCGCCCGTCGGCCGCCCTGGAGTGGTCCGCCGGAGTGGATGTGCCGGCCGAACGGAAGGTCAGGTCGGGTGCCTTCCTGGTAGGGTCGGGACCACGCAGGTGTGCCGGGAGGCCAACTTCCACGAGGCACCGCACGGCCCCACTCGGAGGTGGACGATGGCGCTCGGACCGGTAGAAGTCCTGGTGTTCAGCTTTCCCGGCAACCAGTTCAACGGGGAGATCATCCCCGAGCTGGAGCGCCTGACGGCCAGCGGGACCATCACCGTGATCGACGGGGTGTTCGTCACCCGTGACGCGGCCGGCGACGTCACGTTCGTGGAGTTCGAGCAGCTCGGCGAGAACCACGACGCGGCCCGGCTGGCCGGCGTCCTCGACCAGGTCGAGTCGCTCATCTCCGACGAGGACGTCCTGGAACTGGCCGACGGGCTGGCCCCCGGTGACTCCGAGGCCATCCTCGTCTTCGAGCACACCTGGGCCAAGCCCTTCCGTGACGCCATCGTGTCGTCCGGGGGCATCCTGACCGGCGAGATGCGCCTGCCCGGCCTGGCCGTCGACGAGCTCCTCGACGAGCTCGCCGCCCTCGACTGAGCCGTCCGGCACGGACGCGGCACCGACCACGAACACGAACACGAACCACAGGAGGCAACAACGATGATGCGCCGCATGGGACGTCCCGGACTGGTGGGCACGATGGCCCGCACCGCAGTGGTCGCCGGCACCGCCACCGCCGTGGCCGGCGGGGTCCGCAACCGCCAGGAGCAGAAGCAGGCGGCCCAACAGGCCGAGGCCACCGCGGCTGCCCCGCCGCCGCCCGCACCGGCACCGGCACCGGCCGCCGCCCCGTCGTCCGAGGTCGACATCACCGGTGAGCTGACCAAGCTGGCCGAGATGCGCAACAACGGCATCCTCACCGACGAGGAGTTCGCCCAGGCCAAGGCCAAGCTGCTCGGCTGAACAGCCGGCCACCGAGCCGGGCGACCTCCGCCCGCACCGTCGACGCGACGACGCCCCGGGGATGCACCCCGGGGCGTCGTGCTGCCGATCCGACCGACCCGGACGTGACCGTCCGGTGCGTCCCCGCTCAGGCGTCGAAGGTGACGATGCCGCGGATGTTGGTTCCGGCGGCCAGGTCGTCGTAGCCGTCCTGGACCTGGTCGAGCGAGTACTCCCGGGTGATCAGGTCGTCGATCTCCAGCATGCCGGCCTCGTACAGCCGGAGCAGGTTCGGGATCTGGACCCGGGGGCTGACCGAACCGAACACCGTGCCCAGCAGCGACTGGTTGAACATGGCGAAGTTGAACAGGTTGAGGTCGACCTGGTTCTGGCTGAACGGGGCGATGGCCGTGGTGACCACCCGTCCGTCCTTGGAGGCCAGCGCCATGGCCGGGGCGATGAGGTCACCGGTCAGCACGCCCGGGGTGAGGATGACCACGTCGGCCATCCGGCCCTCGGTCAGATCGGGCAGCATCAGGTTGGCCTCGAGCATCGAGTTGGCGGTGTGGGTGGCGCCGATCTTCAGGGCCTTCTCGAGCTTGAAGGGGACGAGGTCCACGGCGATGACCTGGCGGGCGCCGGCCAGCCGGGCACCCTGGAGGGCGCCGGAGCCGACGCCGCCGCAACCGACGACCACCACGGTCTCACCGGGCCGGACGTTGGCCCGGTCCACGGCCGAGCCGAAGCCGGTGGAGATCCCACAGCTGATCAGGGCGGCGGCCTTGAGGGAGGCGTTGGGGTCGAGCTTCACCACCGATGCCTCGTTGACCACCATGTACTCGGAGAACGTGCCCAGCTGCGTCATGCGGTTCACGTTGGCGTCGCCCAGGTGGTGGCGCCAGGTCAGGTCGCTCATCATCGGCCCGGCCAGTGTGTACATGCCGAGGTCGCACAGGTGCTGGCGGCCCGAGGCGCACCAGAAGCAGGTGCCGCAGGCGGGGATGAACGCGGCGGCCACATGGTCGCCCACGGCCACCCCCTCCACGCCTTCGCCCACTTCCACGACCACGCCGGCGCCCTCGTGGCCGCCGATGCAGGGGAACATCGAGTCGACTCCGAACACGGCCAGCACGTCGGGCTCGACGCTGATGTCGCCGCTGCGCAGGTGCTCGTCGGAGTGGCACATACCGGCGTAGGCCATCTGCACCTTCACCTCGTGGGCGTGCGGAGCGTCGATCTCGACCTCCTCGGTCTTCCACGGCTCGTGGAGCCCCGAACAGACTGCGGCACGGATCTTCATGTGGTCCTCCCCTTGGGACGGCGCCCCCCGGCGCCGTGCGGTTCAGGCCACAGCATCGCGCCGCCCGACGGGTCCCGTCGACCTGCAGGCCCCGGGCCGGGGGCCGGCGCCGGCCGGTCAGCGCCCGGGTGGCCCCTCGACGAACCCGGTGGCCAGGAGGCGGAAGGCCCGGTCGACTTCGCCCGCCAGGTCGTCGGTGTCGTCGCGGGCCCAGCAGGCGAAGGCGGCCATGGCCGCCCCGAGGGCCGCGCGGGCCACCGTCTGGGGCCCGAGGTCACCCGGCGAGCCTCCGAGCCTCGAGGCGGCAAAGGTGGCGACCACGTCACACCACTCCTCGTAGCGGACGGCGGAGTGGGCCACCAGGGTGGGGACCGTGCTGATCAGGACCATGCGGATGCGCAGCTCGTCGAGCTCGCCGGCCCCGAAGCGGTTGGTGGCGATGACCGACCGCCGGAGGACGTCCATCATCGGCTCCCC
>DATCCR010000202.1:0-3713 GCA_036511155.1 Acidimicrobiales bacterium | reverse complement strand
CGACCACCGGGCGCACCAGAGGCTTGCCGCCCATGGAGCCATCGAAGGCGGCGTCGCCGAAGGCGAAGACCCCGCCGTCGGAGGCGACCAGCCAGTAGCCTCGCCCGGTCCGGGTGGCGGCCATGCCGACCACGGGGGCGGCCAGGTAGACCGTCGAGACGTCACCCAGCGAGGGGAAGTCGCCGAAGGGCAGGACCTTGCCGAACGCGGTGACCATGGCGTAGCCACGGGCATCCGCGCTGGCCGCCAGACCGGTCACCAGGCACTGGGTCAGCGGCGAGTAGCACGGCGGGGGCGGGGGAGGTGGTGGTGGTGGTGGTGGCGACGGTGGGGCGGCGGTCCAGCACGCCGCCGTCATCTCGGCTGTGGCGTTGTCGACGGCCAACGAGGTGGTGCAGGTGGGGTCGACCGTCCAGGGCGGCACACAGGCCACCACCCGGCAGACGATCCGGCCGATGCAGTCGATCTGCTGGTTGCACTGCCCGTAGCGGAACTGGAAGCAGCCGGTCACCCACGAGTCGCAGCCGTTCGGGCCGCATCCGCAGGTCACTCCGTCGCAGCCGGGGTCGCAGAACCCCCAACCGCCCCCGCAGCCTGTCGTGCAGCCACACAGCGCGTGGCAGTCCATGTAGTAGCGGGGGCCTCCGCAGAACGACGAGTTGTCCGCCCTCCACCAGCCGCCCATCATCGTGTCGGCCGGGCAGTAGTTGTACCCGCCATTGACCGAACAGCAGAACTCCGACCATCCGGCACAGCACGTCGTGCCGCAGCCACACGACGAGTTGCCGCACGTGCAGATGGCGCCGTAGGCCGTGCCCGGCTTCAGCAGTAGGTCGACGCCTGAGCCCACGGCCACCGCGCTGCCCACCAGGGCCGAGCGGTTGATGAAGCTCCGCCTCGACAGCCTCGACCCGAGGAACCCGGCCGCTTTCTCGACCAGGGTGGTGCTCACGCCACCGGCTCCCGGGTGACCCCGAGCAGGCGACGGGCCGCGCCCAGCTCGGCCAGCCGGGAGAGGACCAGGAAGGCGAGCCAGGCGCACAGCAGGCTGACCAGCAGCAGGGGGACACCGTGCCACGGCTGGGTGGCCAGGACGGCAGGCAGCCAGCCCGGGGTGACGGTGGCCGCCACCGTGGCTGCCGAGGCGGCGAGGACGAGGTTCACCACGACGTGGAGCCGGGTCGCCGGGGTGTCGGGCTTCCCGAAGCAGCCGCACGTGGCCAACGGGCCGCCCCGGGCCAGGACCACGGCCACGAAGGCGGCGAAGCCCAAGTAGGAGAGGGCCACCAGTCCGGCGGTCACCGGCGTCGGGCGGGCAAGTGCGACGGTCCCGACCACGGCCTCGGCCACGGCGCCGGCGCGTACCAGGCCCCGGGTGGCGGCCAGCGGGAGCGGCACCACGGCGGCCACGGCCCGGGCGGTGTCCATCGGGCGCACGGCCTTTACCACCCCGGCAACGGTCAGCAGGAGGCAGGCGGCCACGTAGGGGCCGATCAGTTCCACGGTGCCCCCGACGCCGCCGGTGCGGCTGTCGGCTCCACCGCCAGCCCCTCGAGGAGGCGGTTCACCCGCGGGACGAGGATCGACCGTCGGGCGTGGCTGCCGAGCACCGCGTAGAAGGTGAAGGGCCGGCCGGCCTCGGTGAAGAACCACTGGGTGCCGGACTGTCCGGTCAGGCCCCGGCGCAGGACGTGGGGCTGGAAGTCCGATGTGGCCAGGGTCCGCGGCAGCCCCTGGTGGGCGAAGAGCCGGGTACCAAGGCTGTCCGGGCCGTACTCGAACAGCACGGTGAAGATGTCGTCGTTGCCCATCAGGTTGACGGCCCCGCCCCCGAAGTCGCCGACCTCCTCGGGCAGGGCGAAGGTGGCGAACTGGGCGACCGCGTTGGCCACCTCGATGCCGCTCCCTTGCCGTTTGAAGATGCGCCCCTCGAAGCCGGTCGGCAGCCCGGCACCGATCCCGTGGGCGAAGAGGGCGGGCACGCTCAGCCCGCCCGGCGCACGTGGTGACGGGCCGCCGGCATGCGGGCGTCGGGCGGGCCGTAGAGGTCCTCGATCGAGGTCGGGTACAGACTGGGGTCGCCCGGCCGGATGCCGGCGTCCAACAGCTCCTGGTCGTTGGCCGACTCACGTGCCGGGCCGTCGATGCCGACGTCTCGGCCGGGCCGCGTATCGAGGGTGAAGGCGGCAGTGTCCACCTCGGCCCGTCGCACCAGCTCGGCCACCTGGCTGATGTGGTTGGCCACGCCCTCGCCCACCCGGCGGCCCGCCGTGCCGTCGACCAGGACGAAGAACGGGGAGCCGGGGACCTCGTAGTCGGTCCAGGCGTCACTCGACATCAGCACGGCCAGCCCCGGGGTGGCCAACGCGGCGACCTCGCCGGGGATCTCACGTTCGGGTCCTTTGGTGACCACCACCAGGCGGGTCCCGGCGGGCAGGCCGAGCTGCTCGGGGCGGCGGAACGACTCCCAGAACCCGGCGCACGAGGCACACCCGGTCGACAGGAAGGCCAGCAGGGTCAGACCCCCGGCCGTAGCCGGGGCGACGGCCAGTGCGTCGCCGGTGGGGGTGACGCCGGCGACGGTCGGTGCCGAGGTCGAGTCGCGGTCGGCGGCCAGGGCCGGACCCATGGTGAGCGGCACCGCCTGCGCCCCGGCCTGGGCCGGGCCGGACGTGTGGACGTGGGCGTCGCCCACCGGGTCGCCCACCCCGGCCCCCAGGTCGTGGAGTGCCTTCAGGATGTCGGCGTGGCTGCGCAGCAGACCCGCCACCAGCACGGCCAGGAGGAGCACCACGGCTCCCAGGATGACGGACAGTGCAACCACGGTGTCGACCTCCCGACGCGGGGACGGTGACGACCACCGGCACGCGCCCCGTCGCGTGGTCCCACTGTAGGGAGGCGCGGGGCGCGATTGGTGGCAATCGGCACCGGCTTCTGACGAGGGCGATGCATCCGACCTCTGTCCGCCTGGCGGTCGCGCCTAGGCTCTCCGGGACGGTCGGCGGGCCGTCTCGGACCACCGGAGGCACCCATGGGATTGCGCATTGAGACGGTGACCATCGACGCAGTCGACCCGGTGACCCTGGCGGCCTTCTGGTGCGCGGCGCTCGACTGGGAGCAGCGCGTCGACGAGGACGGCGACATCTGGATCGAGCCCGGTGACGACCACCCGGAGTTCGACCGCGTGAAGCCGCTGCTCGTCGTGCGGGCCAACGAGCTGAAGGCCGGCAAGAACCGTCTGCACCTCGATCTGATCCCGGACGACCAGGAGCGCGAGGTCGAGCGCCTCGAGTCGCTCGGAGCCAGCCGCCCCGACATCGGCCAGACCGGCAACGAGTCGTGGGTGGTGCTGGCCGACCCCGAGGGCAACGAGTTCTGCGTCCTCGACGAGCCCGACCTATCCGAGGACTGAGTCCGGGATCTACCGGCCGGTCAGCCGACCCGTCCGGTGCTGCAGCGGCGCGTCAGCCGGCCGCCTGTTCGGCGGCAGCCTTCTCCTCGGTGGCCTTGCGGTAGGCCTCGAGCTGGTCGAGCAGGGGCATCCGCTCCTGGCCGATCGACGAGTCGAGACGCTGGGCGATGAGCTCCGGGGTCCACCGGCCGTCCGCGTACATGGCCCGGACCTCACGGGGCTGGTTCCACACCGCGATCTTCGGGCCCACCGAGGTGTAGACCTGCCCGGTCACATGCTTGGCCCGGTCACTCAGCAGATA
>DATCCR010000201.1:0-4921 GCA_036511155.1 Acidimicrobiales bacterium | reverse complement strand
GAGGACCGCGGCCGTGGCCACGACACCACCGGCCAGCACCACGGCCAGTGCGGTCCGGGTGAGCCGGACGGTCTGGGTGAGCCGGGCGGTCTGCGTGAGCCGGGCGGTCCGGGCGAGCCGGCGGCGGCGGGGTGCGGTGGCGGTCGTGCGGTGGGCCGGCCGGCGACCGTGCGTGCCGATGCCGTGCCCCTCTGATTGCCCCACGCTGTCCCCCTGCCCAGGAGTGTCGGTGCGACCTCGGGGGGTCGGGGGCCGAAGCCCCGCTCGCCCTTCCCGCCGGGCCGTCGGGGCCCGCCGGTCGCACCACCGTTTCCTCAATTGTGGCCGGAGACGGTCACCTCGTCAATATTGAGGATCACCGTGAAGGACAGGGGTGCTGACCAGGGACTTTCCGAGGGCCGGCCGACCGTCTCGTGGCCAGGATGCCCACGCAGAGAAGTTAGGTGTTCACTCCACGCGGTTGGAAGTACGGCTGGGAGGCGAGCCGGGCGAAGGCCTGCAGCCCCGCCGGAGTGAACTGCCAGGTGGTCAGCGGCCCGGGGGCGTCGAAGTAGGCGACGGCCTTGACGGCCGGTAGCGCGGGCGCGCCGGAGGCGATGCTGTCGATGAACGGTGCCTGGGCCGAACCGGCCGCCCCTGTCTCCCCGACCATCATCGGCTTCCCCTGCCCGACCCAGGCCCGGTAGAAGGGCGTGAACAGGGAGGCGAAGGTCTGGGTGCCGTCGCGGTCGTAGCCGTCGACGGCGATCCAGTCGACCTCGCCCGCCCCGGGAAAGTACGGCTGCGGGTCGACGCC
Organism: Acidimicrobiales bacterium; assembly: GCA_036511155.1. Classification (GTDB taxonomy): domain Bacteria; phylum Actinomycetota; class Acidimicrobiia; order Acidimicrobiales; family RAAP-2; genus Bog-756. The sequence continues at coordinate 4,125 of DATCCR010000201.1, read as the reverse complement.
GGTGAGCGCCGGGCACCAGACGAAGGCAACGTTCGTCGCCCCCGCCCGCCGGAACAGCGAACGGATGTGGACCCATGCACCGGTGAAACCGGACGGGCCGCCGACCTGGGGGTGGAGGCCGACCAGGTTCATCTCCCAGCACCAGCGCAGGAGCACCGGGGCACCGTACGCACGCAGGTCCGACGCGTAGGTCGAGATCACGCCGTCGTCCGTACCCGAGGCCAGCTGGGCGACGTCGGGGCCGCAGCCCCAGTCGAGGATCGGGGTCGACCCGGCGGCGGCCACCGCCCGCAACGAGGCCACCGGCGCCGGGCGGGCCCACGGGGCGTAGACGTGGAGGAGGCCGAGCGGCCGGCCGGTGGCGGCCACCACACTCGGCAGGGTGGCCTGCTCCATGGCGAACGACGAGCCCTGCCCGGGAGCCCCGGGGTGCAGCCAGGCGCCGAGATAGGCGCCGGTGGCCGGGACGGTGGGCGGGGCGAGGCCGGCCCCGCTCGACGCCGAAGACGACGGGACGGAAGTGGTGGTCGCGTGCGCAGCGGTGGACGGGGACGTGGTCGGCGCCGTGGAGGTCGAGGACCCGCACCCGGCGGCCAGCGCGGCGGCCAGCGCGGCGGCCAGGGCGGCGGCCAGGACCGGGGCGCCCGGGTGCAGGCGGCCGACGGTCGTCCGGAATGAAGTGCCCATCGTCCGTCGATGCTCCCACAGCCGGGTGCGCCGACGACACCGGGGCGGCGGCCGAACCCGTGGGTAGGATCGTCGCCCATGACCCCGCCCGGCCTGCCCCAGCCCCCGCCCACCGGCGCCTCGGCGCTGCCGAAGGGCACCTACGACGGCTCGGTGGTGGTGGTGACCGGCGGCGGCACCGGCCTCGGCAAGTCCATCGCCACCGAGTTCGGCCGGCTCGGCGCGGCGGTGGCCATCGTGAGCCGCGACGAGAGCCACCGGGCGGCCGGCGTGGCCTCGGTCGAGGCGGCCGGGGGACGCGCCCTCGGGGTGGCGTGCGACATCCGGGACGCCGAGGCCATCGGCGCGGCGTTCGACGCCGTCGAGGCGGGGCTCGGCCCGGTCGATGCACTCATCAACAACGCGGCGGGCAACTTTCCGGTGCCGGCCGAGGACATGAGTCCGAACGCCTGGCGCACCGTCGTCGACATCGTGCTGAACGGCACCTACCTGTGCTCGCGGGAGTTCGCCCGTCGGCTGATCCCGGCCGGCCGGGACGGGTCGATCGTCAACGTGGGAGCCTCCTACGCCTGGACCGGCGGGCCCGGCTTCGCCCATTCGGCGGCGGCCAAGGCCGGGGTCAAGAACCTGGTCGAGACCCTGTCGGTCGAGTGGGCCCCCTACGGCATCCGGGTGAACGGGCTGGTGCCCGGACTCATGCCCCACGAGGACGAGGTGGCCGCCATCGCCGCCGTGCCGGGCAAGTACGAGGGCCAGGACGACCGGGTGCCGGCCGGCCGGGTCGGCTACCCCCGCGAGCTGGCCTGGGCCGCCACCTACCTGTGCTCCCCGTACGCCGCCTACATCTCCGGCCACTCGCTGGTGGTCGACGGGGCCAACTGGCAGCGTCGCCACACCGTCCAGCCCCCCTTCACCCCCATCCGCGAGCAGCTGGGCCGCGGCCCGTTCGGCGAGCCCGCTCCCGCACGATGACCCGAGCCGCGATGACCCGAGCCACGCTGACGAAAGGACGCAACTGACCATGACCTCCGCACAGCCCCTGACCGACGAGGAGCGGGACCTGGTCCGCCTCGAGGTGGACGGCCCGATCGCCGTCATCACCAACAACCGCCCCCAGAAGCACAACGCCATGAGCGACGAGATGGACCGGCGCCTGTGGGAGGTGCTGGCCGAGGTGCACGCCATGCCCGACCTGCGGGCCATCGTGTGGCGCGGCGAGGGGAAGAGCTTCTCGTCGGGTCGGGACACCAGCCAGATCGGCGTGCGGGTCGAGGACATCTCCGACCTCGAGTTCATCGAGCGCGGCCACCGGCCCACTCAGATGTTCCTGACCATGCCGTGCCCCATCATCTGCGCCCTCAAGGGGTGGGTCATCGGGGGTGCGTTCGAGCGGGCCCTGCTGTGCGACATCCGTGTGGCGGCGGTCGGCACCCGGATGATGCTGCCCGAGGTGGTCCACGGGGTGATCCCCGACTCGGGCGGGACCGCCCGCCTGTTCCAGATGGCCGGGCACGGGGTGGCGGCCGACTTGGCCCTGACCGGTCGGGTGATGACGGCCGAGGAGGCCCTCGGTCACGGCGTCGTCAGCCGCCTGGTGGCTGACGAGGCCGAGCTCGACGCCGTCACCATGGCCATGGCCGAGACGATCGCCTCGGCCCCCGCCTTTACCGTCAAGATGGCCCGACGGACGATCTCGAGCCTGGGCACCGACGAGGTGCAGCGGGCGATTGCCGAGGAGGCGGTGGCCCAGTCGATGGTGTTCGCGTCCGCCGACTACGCCGAGATGAAGGCGGCCAGGGCCGCGGACCGGGTCCCCCGCTACCGCCGACGCTGAGCCACCGCGACCGGGCGACCCGGCCACCGGGTAGAACGGAGGCCGACCGCACGCACGCCACCCATCCCGTCCACTCCCCGAGGAGCCCCATGACCGACCGCACCCCCAAACCCGTCCGATCGAGCGGCACCTTCACCCTCGGCGCCGGAGCGGCGGGCGCCACCACCGTGCACCGTCTCGGCTACGGCGCCATGCAGATCACCGGCGACGGCATATGGGGTGAGCCGGCCGACCGTGATGCCTGCATCGCCGTACTGCGGCGCGCCGTCGACATGGGTGTCGACCTCATCGACACCGCCGACTCCTACGGCCCCGAGGTCAGCGAGCGCCTCATCTTCGAAGCCCTCCATCCCTACCCCGACGGCCTGGTCATCGCCACCAAGGCCGGGCTCACCCGCCAGGGCCCGGGCCGGTGGCTGCCCGTCGGACGGCCCGAGTACCTGCGCCAGCAGTGCGAGCTCAGCCTGCGCCGGCTCGGACTCGAGCGGATCGACCTGTTCCAGCTCCACCGGATCGACCCCAAGGTGCCGGCCGAGGAGCAGTTCGGGGTGCTGGCCGAGCTGCTGGCCGAGGGCAAGGTGGCCCACATCGGCCTGTCCCAGGTCACGGTGGCCGAACTCGAGGCGGCGCAGAAGGTGCTCCCGATCGTGTCGGTGCAGAACCTGTTCAACCTGACCAACCGCTCGTCGGCCGATGTCCTGGTCCGCTGCGAGGCGGAGGGGATCGGGTTCATCCCGTGGTTTCCGGTGGCGTCGGGGGCGCTGACCGGGTCGGACACCGCCATGGGCAGCATCGTCGCCGAAACGGGGGCCACCCCGTCCCAGGTGGCGCTGGCCTGGCTGCTCCACCGATCACCGGTCATGCTGCCCATCCCCGGCACCAAGTCGGTGGCCCACGTCGAGGAGAACTGTGAGGCGGCGACCCTGCAGCTGACCGCCGATCAGATGGACGCGCTGAACGCCATCCACGAAGCCAGCTGACCCCTCCGGGGGCCAGGTTGCACCGGCGGGACGGGGCCCTCGGGGACGGGCCGCGCCGCCTGGCTCGACGACCCGGTCGGTGGGCTCGAAGGCCTGCCCGACCCCGAACCCCCACCGGCCCCGAACCCCCGTTCGCGCCCGGGCCCCTACCGCGCCCCGAACCCCCCGTTCGCGCCTGGGCCCCTACCGCGCCCCGAACACCAACGGCGCCGTCTTTACCCCGGCGATGATCGGTGAGGCGGTGCGGACCACATCGCCCGCCGGGGTGATCGACCCGAACCGGGCCAGCAGCTCCTCGAGGAGGATGCGGCCCTCCACCCGGGCCAGCACGGCCCCGATGCAGAAGTGTGCACCGAACCCGAAGGCCACGTGCGGGTTGGGGTCGCGCCCGCAGTCGAAGGCCGCCGCGGTCGGCCCGAAGGCGTCCTCGTCACGGTTGGCCGAGGCGTAGAGCATGAGCACCGGCTCGTCCGCACCGAGCGTGCGGCCGCCGAGCTCGACCTCCCGGGTGGTGGTGCGCATGAAGGCCACCACCGGGGTGGTCCAGCGCAGCATCTCCTCGACGGCCAGCGGCAGGGCCCGATTGACGCCGTCGTCGAACCGCTGCACGAGCGACTCCCACTG
>DATCCR010000200.1:0-5204 GCA_036511155.1 Acidimicrobiales bacterium | reverse complement strand
CCCGGGGTGCCACGGCGGCCACGTCGGGGTCGGCGAAGTGCCAGGCCAGGTCGTCGAGCCAGCCGTCGGGCACGGTGCAGTCGCTGTCGACGAAGGCCACCAGGTCGGTCGTCACCTCCCCGTCGGCCGACTGCCGGGCCGCCCCCGGTCCGCCATTGGTGGCGAGTCGCACCAGCCGGGCGCCTCGGCGGTGGCACACGTCGGCCACGGCGCCGGGGTCGTCGGAGGCGTCGTCCACCACCACCACCGGCACGATCCGGCCCAGCGAGGCCAGGCAGCGGTCGAGCGCCGCGGCTCGGTCGTGGGCCGGGACCACCACGGTCACGCTCGAGGCGTCCGGGGTGACGTCGGCACGTTGCGGCCGCCGGGGGTGGGCCATGCCGGCCGCGACCAGGCGTCCGGCCAGGACCCGGGTGGCTTCGTCCGCCGGTCCGCCGGCCACCAGGGCGTCGAGCGACCGGGTGCCCGCTGGGGTGAGGGTGAGGACCCGACCGGGTCGACCACCGGCCAGCACGGTGCCACCCCGAAAGTGCCGGAGCGAGGAGTCGAGCACCAGCCCGAACCCGTCCGGGAGGGTGCCCATCAGCCCGTGCTCATCCGGCCCGGACCATCGGACCCGGACGACCAGGCGAGGTCACAGGGTCAGGCCGCCGTCCACCGGCAGGACGGCCCCGGTGACCGCCCCGCGCCCGGCGTCGGCCAGCCACACCAGCGCGTCCGCCACTTCCTCAGGGGCCAGCAGCCGGCCGACGGGCTGCTGGTCGGCGAACGGATCGGTCCCGGCCATGTCGTAGAGGCGGGCGCTCTCGACCAGCATGGCCGTGTCGGTCGAGCCCGGGCAGACGGCGTTGGCGGTGACCCCGGTGCCGGCCAGCTCGGCGGCCAGCCCCCGGACCAGTCCGGCCACCCCGGCCTTGGCCGCGCCGTAGGCGGACAGCAGGGGCAGGCCCCTGGTGGCGGCGGCCGAGGCCACGGCCAGGTAGCGACCCTGGCGGGGCGCCGGGCGCCGCAGCAGGGCCGGTACCCCCACCCGGGCGGCGGCGATCGGGCCGCCGAGGTCGACCTCCAGGAGGGCGGCCAGCTGGTCGGCCGGCAGTTCCCACAGCGGGACACCGCCGGCGATCACCCCGGCCACGGCCACCATGGCGTCCAGCCCGCCGAACCGTTCCTCGGCCTCGACCACGGCCGCGTCCAGCGCCGCCTCGTCGGTGGTGTCGGCCACGTGGGCCACCACGCCACCGGGCACCGACGCCTCGCGCATCGTGCCGGCCCGGGCCACCACCCCGTCGAGCTCGGCCCGGGTCCCGAGCGGGTAGGGGATGCGTGGGTCGTCGGTGCACCGGTCGACGGCCACCACCGACCACCCGGCACGGGCCAGGCCGCACACGGTGGCCGCCCCGATCCCCCGGGCCGCCCCGGTGACGACGGCGACCCGTGCCCCGTGCTGGTCGTTCATCTCGTTGCTCATCGGGTGACCTCGATCCGTACCTGGTTCCGGTGGAGTCCGGCGACCACTGCGGCCAGGTCGGCCACCGCCGCCCGGAGCAGACGTCCGCCCTCGTCGGCCCCGGCGCCGTCGGGGTCGCCCAACACACCGGTGGGGCTGACCGACCGCACGCCGCCGGCCTCGAGCAGGGGGAGGAGTTCGGTGGCGGGCCGCCCGTCGCCGGCCGTGGCCAGCTCGAGTCGGACCCGGTCGGGGGCGATGGCCAGCATCAACGACGTCTCGGTCCGGCCGGCGTGGAGGTCGCCGGCCCACCGGGGCCACCAGCCGGTCACCGGGTGCCCCTCGGCGGCCAGGCGGTCGAGGGCCCCGGCCAGGGGCGCGGCGTTGCCTCCGTGGGCACAGGCCAGCACGACATGGGCGAAGTCGCGTGACGCCGATCGGCCGAGCTCGACCAGCAGCTCCTCGGTGGCCGCCCGCCCGATGGAGAGGGTCCCGGTGAAGCCGTCGTGCTCGCCGCTCGAGCCGTAGGCCACGACCGGGGCGACCACCAGGAGGGGGTCGGTGGCTGCGGCCGCCTCGGCCACGGCCACGGCGATGTCGGCGTCGGTGGTGACGGGCAGATGGGGCCCGTGCTGCTCGGTCGCCCCGACCGGCACCACCAGGACAGCGCCCTCGGCGGCCAGGCGGCCCAGCTCGGGCCAGGCGGTGTCGGCCAGGCGGGTCACGGCGTCCCGTCCCCGGCCGCCGCCGCGGCGCCCGCGTCGGAGTCGACGTAGCCATGTCGGGACAGGAAGGCCAGCAGCACGTCGGCCGCCTCGGCGGCGTCGGCCGGATGCACCACCACGGGTGGTTCGTGGGCCACCAGGGCCCCGGTCAGGGCCAGCAGACGCAGCCGCGGGTCGTCGCCCCCGGGTGCGGGCAGCACGTGGGTCCGTGGCGAATAGGGCCGGGTGGCGCCGATGTGGAGCGGCCCGGGCGCGCTCCCGGGCGCGGCGGCCTCGGCCACGCCGAGCGACCGGTCGACCGGCGTCGGCACCCCGGCGACGGCCAGGGTGCCGGCCAGCGACGCTCTGCGGAGGCGCACGCCCGCACCCTCCACCGAGCAGACGGCCGGCAGGCGCACCAGGAGGCGCTCGCGCCAGCCGCCGTCGAGGCGGCGTTCGACGACCAGCCGGCCCGGCCCCTCGGCGGCCAGGGCCACCAGACCGAGGGCCTGGGACGCGCCGAGCTCGTGGGCCAGATAGGCGGGCAGGGCACCGGTGCCGCGGTCGACCGAGCGGTCGCCGCACACCACCAGGTCGGGAGGACCGAAGGGCCGTACGGCAGCCGCCACCGTCCGGGCCAGGGCGTGCTCGTCCTCGGCCAACTCGGTGACGTACCGGTGCCCGTCGCTTTCGTGGTCGGCCGGGACCCGCACCACGGTCACCCCCAGGGCGGCCACCTCGCGGAGCACCGGCTCGATGGAACTCGGACCGACCGAGACGGCCAGTACCCGGCCACCCCAGGCATCGGCCAGGCGGAGGGCGTGCTCGAGGGCAGCGGCTTCGGCGGGGGAGAGGCCGACGCCCAGGGGGTCCCGCGTGACTGAGCCGTCGAGCGGGTCGACGGCCGGGCGCAGGTCGTTGATGCGCAGGCAGGCCACGATCAGCGGCCCGGTCCCGTCGCCGGAGGTGGTGGCGGGTGCGTCGGGGGGCACGGGGTGCGCGCTCATCCGTGGTGGAAGACGACGCCGTGGCCGCCGTCGGGATAGGTCCACGTGATGGCGCCCTCCGAGTCGCAGACCATGTAGCAGGTCCCGCACTCGAAGCACTCCTCGTAGTTGAACAGGATGCCGCCGTCCGACGTCGGGGCGAAGAGGTTGGCCGGACAGGCGCTCACGCACGCCTTGGTGGTGCACGACCGGCACACGTCGGCGTCCACCGCGATGTGGGCCCGGGCGCCGACCCGGAAGTCGACCGTGGCCATCCGCTCGGCGAAGGAGATCCCGTCCCATGGCCCCCGGCCCGCCGGCGCGGCGCTCATCCGAAGATCCTCAAGCCCCGGAGGGTGTCGGTGGCCAGCTGGAGGAGGCTGACGCCGTGACGGGCGGCAGCTCGGCGGGTGACCTTGAGGCCCCCGGCCTTGGGGGCCGGGTTCGTCACGGTGAACATCCCTTCGACCAGGTCGCAGACGAGGCCGGGATAGCGCTGCTGCACACGGTCGGACAGCACCAGCGCCGGTGCCTTGCGCAGCCGCTTGTGGTCGGCGAGGACGAACTGGCCCTCGAGGTCCGCCCGGTAGGAGGCGAGGCCCTTGGCCGAGCAGTCGCCGGCGGTCAGCGCCCGGTCGGCGGCCCGGCCCGCCGCGTAGCCCGACCCGATGGCGAAGTTGACGCCCTCCAGCCAGATGCCGGCGGCCAGGGTCATGGCCCCGGCGTCGCCGGCGATGAGCAGGCCGTCGGCGGCCAGTGCCGGCATGGTGTCGTACCCGCCCTCCGGAATGAGGTGGGCGGCGTACTCCCGCAAGGTCGACCCCCGCAGGAGCGGGGCGATCGACGGGTGGGCCTTCAGGTCGGCGACGAACTCCTCGGGGCGGATCCCGCTGGCTGCCAGCTCGGGCAGGGACAGCACGACCCCGATGCTCACCGAGGTGGCGTTGGTGTACAGGAAGCCGCCGCCGGGCACGCCGCGGGTGCAGCCCAGGATCTCGATGTCCACGCCCTCGTGGTCCTGGACGGCGAAGCGCTCGTTGATGGCGCCGGGCGGAAGGTCGAGTACCTCCTTCACCCCGAGCGTGTGGTGCGAGGCCTCGGCCCGGGGCAGCAGGCCGGCCTCCTTGGCCAGGAACGAGTTGACCCCGTCACAGGCGACGACCACCGGGGCGTGGAGCTCGGCCCCGTCGCGGTCGGTGCGCACCCCGACCACCCGGCCGGCCCCGTCGCGCACCAGGCCGGCGGCCACCGTGGAGGTCACCAGACGGGCCCCGGCGTCGGTGGCCTTGCCGGCCAGCCAGGCGTCGAAGTGGCACCGCAGGGTGGTCATCCCGTTGTACGGGGCGGCACCCCAGGCGTCGGTGCGGTAGTCGATCGACAGCGACTGGGTGCCGGTCATCATCATGGTGGAGCGCCGCACCACCCACCGCTCGACGGGCACCTCCTCCCACCAGTTCGGGACGATCTCGTCGAGCACCCGCCCGTAGACGACGCCGCCGTAGACGTTCTTCGATCCCGGGAAGGGACCCCGCTCCACGAGGACGACCGAGCGGCCGGCCCGGGCCAGGGCCAGGGCGGCCGAGGCGCCGGCCGGCCCCGCACCCACCACCACGGCGTCGAACTCCAGGACCTCAGGCACGGTCGCCTCCCATCACCCGGGGTGTGTCGCCGCCCAGGCCGAGCCGTTGGGCCAGCTCGGCCAGAAGGGCGCCGGCGTCGGTCACCAGCCCGAGGTCGGCCATGGCCATCATCGGGCACGACGGGTCGGTGTTCACGCTGACCACGTGGCGGGGAGCGCCGAGCCCGCCGGTGTGCTGGGCCGCCCCCGAGATCCCGAGGGCCACGTAGAGGTCGGGGTCGACCGTCACCCCGGTGGTGCCGATCTGGCGCTCGTAGCCGGTCCAGCCGGCGTCGGTGGCCACGCGGGTGCCGCCGGCCGATCCGCCGAGGGCGGCGGCCACCGCGGCGAGGAGGGTGAAGGTCCCGGTGGCCCGCTGGTCGTCGAGCCCGGTGACCAGGCCCGCGCCCCCGGCCACCACCCGGGTGGCGTCGGCCAGGTCCATGGTG